>NYUB01000064.1 GCA_002683785.1 Deltaproteobacteria bacterium | reverse complement strand
AGAAGTGGATCTACTTAGCATCAGTCCAAGGAACATCGGACCAAGCTTCCGCGATACTTTGGAAATGGACCGGGTCAACAGCCCTGAACAGGCCATGATCGAGGTTTATAAGAAAATGAAACCTGGAGATCCACCGACTTTGGAAGCAGCCCGCACCATGCTTCAAAATTTCTTTTTTAATGGAGAACGATACAGCCTTTCGAAAGTGGGTCGCCTCAAGATCAACAAAAAACTCGGACTTGAATACCCGCTGGATCATCTGACTCTGACCCATGATGATATCCTGCAGGGGATCAAATATTTGTTGGAGTTGAAGGACGGGAATCCTAACCGGATGATTGACGACATNGATCATTTGGGCAATCGCCGGATCCGTAGTGTTGGTGAATTACTTGAAACCCAGTTNCGAATTGGTCTGGTTCGAATGGAACGAACCATCAAGGAACGCATGTCGCTCCAGGATTCGGAGACGATGATGCTTCATGATATTGTTAATGCCAAACCGGTTGCGGGTGCCATCCATGAGTTCTTTGGTAGCAGCCAACTCTCCCAATTCATGGATCAGACGAATCCCCTCTCTGAAATCACTCACAAAAGAAGACTCAGTGCTCTTGGGCCTGGTGGTCTGACTAGGGAAAGGGCAGGNTTNGATGTGCGTGACGTTCACGCCTCTCATTACGGCCGGATTTGCCCTATTGAGACTCCTGAAGGTCCTAACATTGGTTTGATTGCCTCTCTGGCGAGCTATGCCAGGGTCAATGATTTCGGTTTCATCGAAACCCCTTATCTTAAGGTTACCGAAGGTCGTGTGACGGATGAAATATTTTATCTGTCCGCCATCGAAGAGGAGCAGCATAAAATTGCCCAGGCCAATTCACCGATTGATGCCCAGGGAAATCTAATTGAACCTTTTGTAACGTCACGAATCGGTAGTGAATTTAATCTGGTTCCCCGTGAGGAAGTGGATTACATCGATGTTTCTCCCTGCCAGCTGGTTTCTGTGGCGGCTTCGCTAATCCCCTTTTTGGAACATGATGATGCCAACCGGGCCCTGATGGGATCGAACATGCAACGACAGGGGGTTCCTCTTGTAAAGCCTCAGTCTCCTATCGTCGGGACCGGAATGGAACATCAGGCTGCATTGGATTCTGGAAGCTGTGTCTTGGCAAAACGATCCGGAAGGGTCGACAATATTGATTCTGGCAGGATTGTGATCCAGGCCGATGTTGATCTGACTTCTGAAGACTCAGTCATNCCAGCCAATGTCGACATTTACCATCTCATCAAATATCGACGCTCGAACCAGAACACCTGTATCAATCAGCGACCGATTGTAAAAAAAGGTGATTACATTTCNGCAGGAGAAGTCATTGCAGACGGATCTTGTACGGATAATGGTGAATTGGCTTTGGGTCAAAACGTGCTGATTGCCTTCATGCCATGGCGTGGTTATAACTTTGAAGATTCAATCATGGTCTCTCAACGAGTCCTCCATGATGACATCTACACCTCAGTTCATATTGATGTGCTCGATACCGTTGCACGGGACACCAAACTCGGTAAGGAAGAGATCACCCGGGACATCCCCAACGTCAGCGANGAGGCATTGAGCAATCTTGACGATAGCGGGATCATCCGGGTAGGTACTTTTGTCCGTTACAACGATATNCTCGTCGGAAAAGTAACTCCCAAAGGTGAAACCCAACTGAATCCTGAGGAAAAACTGCTTCGTGCNATCTTCGGTGAAAAAGCAGGTGATGTTCGAGACACNTCAATGCGTGTTCCNCAAGGAATGGAAGGAGTTGTNACCGANGTGGTGGTATTCAATCGTGAAGGAGTTGAACGCGATGAACGGACAAGGGAAATAGAACAAGAACTGCTGACCAAGTATGAAAAGGATCANAGTGATGAAATCCGGATCGTACACTCGAATCTGAATATGAGGATTCTTGCGATTGCCAAAAATCAAAAATTGGCCAATGACCTACTGAACCTCAACGGNGATGTTGTTTTTTCAAAAGGGACGAANATAACGGAAGAAATGCTTAAGGGTGTGCCTTTGAAATCCGCTGATGGGATCCAGGTCAGTGATGAAGCGGTCAACCTTAAAGTAGCAACATTGGTCCGGAATGCGATGCAGCAGATGTATCTTTTGGACAACGTTTTCCAGGATAAGTGTGAAAAAGTTTCAAAAGGAGATGATCTTCCTCCAGGTGTTATCCGAATGGTCAAAGTCTTCATTGCAGTCAAACGCCAACTTTCAGTGGGTGATAAAATGGCGGGCAGACACGGTAACAAAGGGGTGGTTTCGACTCTGCAACCTATTGAAAACATGCCCTTCATGGAGGACGGGAGCCCAGTCGATATCGTTCTGAATCCGCTTGGCGTGCCCTCCAGAATGAATGTCGGGCAGGTGTTAGAGACCCATCTTGGTCGAGTCGCCAAAGGTCTGGGCGACAAGGTCAATCGTTTGNTGGAAGATAACAATCCGGCTCCAGAAATTCGNCAATTNCTGAAAAAAATATACAGTTCACAAACGGTGGATGAATTCTTTGACAAAAAAGATGATCAGGAAATCCTCGAATTTGCACAAAAATATCAATCAGGTTTTCATTTGGCGACCCCGGTTTTTGATGGTGCTCAGGAAGAAAATATCCATCAGATGGCAGAAATGGCAGAAATGCCTAAATCGGGTCAGGTTTGGCTTCATGATGGAATGACAGGCGAGCGTTTCAGCCAGAAAGTCACTGTGGGGTATGCCTACATTCTGAAGCTTCATCACTTAGTGGATGAAAAAATCCATTCCCGGTCGATTGGGCCTTATTCCCTGGTCACACAACAACCCTTGGGTGGAAAAGCCCAGTTCGGAGGACAACGTTTTGGAGAGATGGAAGTCTGGGCCCTTGAGGCCTATGGTGCCGCTTATTCCCTGCAGGAATTGCTCACGGTTAAATCGGACGACACTTTCGGCCGAAACCGCATTTACGAGTCAATCGTGAAAGGGAAGCACCAGCTTGAAACAGGGNTACCAGAATCTTTCAAAGTTTTGATCAGTGAATTGAAGAGCCTTTGTCTGAACATTGAACTGCTTCAAGAAGCAGAAAATTTTGAGCAGGAAACTTTTGATGAGGAAGTATCCAAACCGGAAAAAGTAGAAACTCCAGCAGAGGAAACCGAAGCTAAGAGTCTGGTTGCCGAAGAAGAAACTCAAGCCTGAAAAGGCAGTAATTAAGAGTTCAATTTCCTTAATAAGAATTGGGAAATTATACTAAATCAAGGTCTTAACCGAAAAAGGTAAAGAATGAGAAATTTGTTTGAGCTTGCTGAAGATCCCAAAAATTACACCGCCGTCCGAATCAAATTGGCGACCTCAGAAGACGTTGTTTCCTGGTCTTATGGAGAGGTCCGTTCTTCTGAAACCATCAATTACAGGACCTTTAAACCNGAACGTGATGGATTGTTCTGTGGAAAGATTTTTGGTCCCGTNCATGATTACGAGTGTATCTGCGGNAAATACAAACGAATGAANCACAGGGGTATCACTTGTGAAAAATGCGGTGTGGAAGTTATCGAATCAAAGGTNCGCAGGGAACGTATGGGCAACATTAAATTGGCCTCACCTGTTTCTCATGTCTGGTTTCTTAAAGGAGTTCCAAGCCGCATTGCGACCATTTTGGAAATGACTTTGAGGGATCTCGAGCGAGTGCTTTATTTTGATGCCTACATTGTGGTCGATCCAGGTAGTTCAGAACTTGAAAAAAACAGTCTTGTTGAAGAAGAGGATTACCGGGAGATGCTTGACAAATATCCGGATCTAGTTCTTGGGATGGGTGCGGAAACCGTTAAAGAACTTTTACAGGCCATTGATATGTCAAGCCTCAATACTTCCCTTCGTAAAGAAATACGTGAAGTGACTTCCGAAACCCGCAGGAAGCGTATTCACAAACGCCTCAATCTTGTCAGNGCGTTGGTAGATTCAGGAAATACCGCGAGNTCAATGATCATCGAAAATTTACCGGTNCTGCCTCCTGAATTACGACCGCTTGTTCCACTTGAGGGGGGAAGATTTGCAACTAGTGACCTGAATGACCTCTACCGTCGTGTGATTCATAGAAACAATCGGCTCAAACGACTGATGGAGCTTCGCGCNCCTGGAATCATTGTCAAAAATGAAAAAAGGATGCTTCAAGAATCGGTGGATGCNCTATTTGACAACGGACGTCGTGGAAGGCCAATGGTTGGTTCCAACAAACGCCCGCTGAAATCCTTGAGTGATATGTTGAAAGGGAAGCAAGGACGTTTTCGTCAAAATCTGCTTGGGAAGCGTGTGGATTATTCTGGAAGGACGGTGATTGTGGTGGGTCCGGACCTAAAACTCCACCAATGCGGCTTGCCCAAGAAAATGGCCCTAGAGCTTTTCAAACCTTTCATTTTCCATAGACTGATCGATTATCAGGAAGTTCATACCATTAAAAATGCAAAGAAGAAACTGGAGGAAAATGATCCCCGNGTATGGGCCATCCTTGAAGAAGTAGTCAAGGAACATCCCATCCTTCTCAACCGAGCACCAACCCTTCATCGTCTAGGCATCCAGGCATTTGAACCTGTGTTGATCGAGGGAAAGGCCATCCAACTGCATCCGTTGGTCTGTACCGCTTTCAATGCAGACTTTGATGGCGACCAGATGGCCGTTCATATTCCCCTTTCGGTCGAAGCTCAATTAGAATCAAAAATCCTGATGCTTTCCACCAACAATGTCCTCTCTCCTGCAAATGGAAAACCTTTGATGAGCCCGACCCAGGATATGGTTCTTGGATTGTACTGGATCACCAGAGAGCGTTCCGAAATGAAAGGGGAAGGAAAGATCTTTTCCAGTAAAGCCGATGTTTCCTCAGCCTATGATCATGGCCAAGTTGATTTGCATGCTAAAATCAAAGTCCGTATCGGACGTGATGTATTGGAAACCACCGTCGGTCGATCATTACTTTCTCAGGTGATTCCAGATGAAGTTCCCTTCAAAATGATCAATCGACATCTGAAGAAAAAACAGATGATCGAGTTGATTGATACAGCCTATCGGAAAGCAGGGAGTGTAAAAACAGTGACCATGCTCGATGAGCTCAAGAGAATCGGCTACCAATATGCNACCGAAGCAGGATTCTCGATCAGTATGGATGACATGGTGATACCCGAAGAAAAATCGACCCTGCTTCTTCAAGCTCAGAATAAAGTCAATGAAATCAATTCCCAGCACCAAGATGGATTGATCACAGACGGTGAGCGGTACAATCAGGTCATTGATATCTGGGCAAGAACAACAGAACGGATTGCTGAGAAGATGTCCGATGGACTGACGAGGGAAATAGAGGATGATAGTGGTAATATGAAAGTTAATTCAATTTTTATGATGGCCGATTCTGGAGCCAGGGGCAGCAAACAACAAATGAAGCAGTTAGCTGGCATGCGTGGATTGATGGCAAANCCATCTGGAGAAATCATTGAAACTCCGATTCATGCGAATTTCCGTGAGGGGCTCAATGTTCTGGAATATTTCATTTCAACCCATGGAGCACGTAAAGGTCTTGCGGATACAGCTCTCAAAACGGCCAATTCCGGTTACTTGACTCGAAGGCTGGTGGACGTTGCCCAGGATGCAGTTGTCTTGGAAAATGATTGTGGAACATTGGACGGAATTGAAATAACAGCGTTAATCGAGTCCGGAGAAATCATTGAACAACTTGGGGATCGTATCCTCGGCAGGGTTTTACTTGAAGACCTGATAGATCCTGATAATGAAAACGAAGTCTTGGTAGAAGCTGGAGAGGAAATCACAGAATCGGTCAAAGAGATCATTGACAATTCCAGGATTGAAAAGGTTAAGATTCGTTCGGTTTTCACCTGCGCCACAGAACGCGGAGTATGTAAACTCTGTTATGGTAGGGATCTTTCTCGTGGAAAACTAGTCACCTTAGGTGAAACGGTTGGAGTGATTGCAGCACAGAGCATTGGGGAACCAGGAACTCAGTTGACCATGAGAACTTTCCATATTGGTGGAACCGCGAGTCGTCTTGCAGAACAAAACACCTGGGAAGCAAAATTTTCAGGGAAATTACGTTTTGATGAACTGAAAGAGGTTCAGGACGCACGTGGCAATTGGGTTGTTCTTGGCCGGCGTGGTGAGGCAATCATCGTTGACGAANATGGAAGGGACCTTGAAAGAAGACCTCTTCCTATTGGGACTACCATCCGACACGCTTTGGGTTCTGAAGTCAAACAAGGAGAAATGATTGCAGAATGGGATCCCTTTTCAATTCCAATTCTTACAGACGTCTCAGGTTACGTTCAGTACAGAGATATCTTTGAAGGAGAAACCTTCAAAGAACAAGTTGATGAAGTGTCTGGGGTTTCAAGAAAAGTGATTCAAGAATCCGGNAATCTCGAACGAAGACCCGTGATGGTCATCTGTGATGAAAATGGACAAACTGTCATTCGAGACAATGACACACCNGCNGAATTCGCACTTCCGNTCAAAGCTGAACTGGTAGTAGNAGACGGCAAGGTGGTTCATGCTGGAGACATACTTGCCAAAATCCCAAGGGAACTTGCAAAGAACAAAGATATCACCGGAGGACTTCCACGTGTTGCAGAACTTTTTGAGGCACGTATTCCAAAAGATCAAGGCATCATCAGCGAAATTGACGGGATTGTCGAATTTGATACGGACATCAAGAAGAAACAACGAATCCGTATTCGTCCTGAAGATGAAAAAGGTGAAGTAAAAGAATATCTGATTCCACGGGGAAGACACGTGACGGTTCACATGGGTGAATACGTCCGCGCCGGTGATCCTCTGATCGATGGTTCTGCCAATCCACATGACATTCTTGCGGTCAAAGGAACCAAAGCCCTTCAGAAGTATCTGGTGGACGAGATCCAGCAGGTTTATCGTCTTCAGGGAGTCGGAATCAATGATAAACACATTGAGGTTATCGTCAGGCAGATGTTGCGCCANGTNTCTGTTGAAGACCCGGGAGATTCCAGCTTTTTGATCGGGCAGGAAGTGATGCGCACGGAGTTTGACCAGGTCAACCGGCAATTGCTCACGGAGGGNAGAAATCCTGCACGTTCAAAGCCNAAACTGTTGGGCATCACCAAANCTTCACTGAGTACCGATTCCTTCATTTCCGCAGCATCGTTTCAGGAAACCACAAAAGTGCTCACGGATGCCGCATTGGCTGGAAAGTATGATACTTTCAGAGGNCTCAAAGAAAATGTCATCCTTGGACGGTTGATCCCTGCCGGAACCGGATACGGGGATTTTGCGGAAAGCGATTATGAGCTGAATGGCGCCATNGATCCTGAAGAACTGATGCGTCANCGTAAGGAGGAATTGGAAGCGATACAAAATGAGATGGGAGTGATACCAGGTACAATGGAAAGTGTTCCTCAGGAGACTCCAGTGAAGATGGCACCAGAAACGACCTAAAACCCGATTCCCCAGAGCATTGTGATTTGAAACCACCCTGTCAGGAGCCTCACTTCGAAATCAGAATGGAGGTTCGCGATCATGAACTGGATCGGTTCGGGGTGGTGAACAATGCGGTATATCAAAATTATCTGGAACATGCCCGGCATGCCTTCCTGGCTTACCGGGAAATTTCTCTGTCAAAACTTCTAGAGGGAAATTACCGTCCTGTTGTCACCCGAACGGAGCTGGACTATGTGCTTCCTCTGCAAAGTGGAGATCTTTTTTCCGTGCAGGTTTGGCTTTGTCGGATAACCCGGATCAAATTCCATTTTTTCCAGCAGATTCAAAAAGTCCCTTCGATGCAAACAACCACCCGTGCTCAGGTGATCGGGACATTTTTGGGCCCAAATAACAGGCCTGTCATACCGGATGGTATGAAATCACTTCTCACTCTTGAAAATAGCGAAAATGCTTGATTTGGAATTACGTCAAAGCTGTGTCAATACGATCCGTTTCCTGGCTGCGGATGCAGTGGAAAAAGCGAAATCTGGACACCCAGGCGCCCCAATGGGAATGGCAGACATGGCATTTGTATTATGGAATCAATTTCTACGTTATGATCCTGATGATCCTCAATGGCCGAATCGTGACCGTTTCGTTCTTTCTGCAGGACATGCTTCGATGCTGCTTTATTCCCTACTTCACTTGGCAGGGTACAAACTGACCATGGAGGACATCCAAAACTTTCGGCAGTGGAAGAGCCTTACTCCAGGGCATCCGGAATATGGCTTGACTCCGGGTGTGGAATGCACGACTGGGCCGCTGGGATCTGGTTTCAGCAATGCAGCAGGCATGGCACTTGGGGCAAAAATGATGGGCGCCCGCTTCAACAGTTCTAACGACACCCTGATTGATTCCAGGATTTTTGTCCTCTGCAGTGACGGAGACATGCAGGAAGGGATTGCCTCCGAAACTGCTTCCTTGGCGGGGCATCTTGGACTCGGTAACCTCATCGCCCTATATGACAGTAACGACATCACCATTGCCGGTGATGCAGGTCTGGCAATGAGCGAAGATGTTGGAAGGCGCTTCGAAGCTTATGGCTGGCACGTTCAGCATTGCGACGGACACAATCACGATGAAATTGCCGCCTGCCTGGAAGAGGCCCTTCGTGTTCCAATTAAGCCTAGCTTGATCGTTGCGAAAACCATAATCGGGAAAGGGGCTCCAACCAAAGAGGGAACTGCCGGATCCCATGGAGCACCACTCGGTGCAGATGAAATCCGCTCAGCAAAGCAGGCTCTAGGATGGGAGGAGAAACCGGATTTTTATGTTCCGGATGAAGTGCGAGAAGTGTTCGAAGAAAGAAAGAAATACCTGAAGCTTCAACATCAGGAATGGGAAAAAAGACTGACAAACTGGAAAAAATCTAATCCTGAACTGGCCGAATTATGGGACAGCCACTGGGACAAAAAGCTTCCAGATAATCTCCTCAATCAACTCATTGAAACAATTGATGGAGAGGAGGATGCCACCCGCAATCTTTCGGGAAAGGTCATTCAGAAAATGGCAGAACTGATTCCGTCTCTGGTTGGAGGTTCTGCCGATCTGGAGCCAAGCAACAAGACCCTGATCAAATCCGCCGAAAGCATCCGCCCAGCTTCTTCCGATTCGAACTCTATTCCAGATCCTTCTTTTTCCGGGAGGAACATTCATTTCGGGATTCGTGAACATGCTATGGGTGGGATTACTAACGGACTGGCTCTTTATGGGGCGTGGCGTCCTTTTTGTGGAACTTTTGCTGTATTTTCAGACTTCATGCGTCCAAGCGTCCGCCTTGCTGCGATCTCGAAACTTTCTTCGATTTTTGTTTTCACGCATGATTCTTACGGAGTTGGAGAGGATGGTCCGACCCATCAACCGGTGGAACAGCTTTGGGCACTGAGATTGATTCCGGAACTGGAAGTGTGGCGGCCTGCAGATGCAATCGAAACTGCTGCTGCATGGAACTTTTGCCTCCAAAATACCAATGCTCTTTCCGCAAAACCCGGTGCCCTTTTCCTGACCCGTCAAAAGACAGAGACCTTGATGCGAGACAAGGATTTTGACTCATCCATTATTTCCAAAGGGGGCTATACGGTTTCCGGAGGAAGTGAAGACTATCCGGATCTGGTTTTGGTATCAACTGGTTCCGAGGGAGGAGCCGTGCAGGCAGCCAAAAAAGCCCTTGAGGGACATGATGTTTCGGTCAGGCATGTTTCCATTCCATGTCTGGAGCGTTTTCAGGAACAGCCTGAAGAGTACCAATGGACAGTTCTTCCACCTTCCTCCATCATAGTAGTAGTCGAAGCGGGAGTGACCGGTCCCTGGATGCAGTTCGCTGATGATGTCATCGGACTCGACCATTATGGTGCGTCGGCTCCGATCAAGGTGCTTCAGCAACAATTTGGATTCACTTCTGAAAAACTCTATGAAGAACTTGTGATCATCCTACAGGAAAATGGAATCCTTGCCGTAGAAGAGGAATGAGCCTGGAAAAACAAAGTGCAGCCCGAGCCGCAGTAGAAGAAGTCAAAGAGGGGATGTTGGTTGGACTGGGCACTGGTTCGACTGCAGCTTATGCAATCAGTTTTTTAGGAGAAAAAGTTAGAAACGGGCTTAATATAACCGCCATTCCAACCTCTGAGGCCTCGAAACAACAGGCTGAAGCCGAGGGAATTCTCCTGACCGACTTTGAACATACCATCAGAATCGATCTCTGCATCGACGGGGCAGATGAAATCGATTCCGAGTTGAACATGATCAAAGGTGGGGGAGGAGCCCTGTTGCGTGAAAAAATTGTTGCAGCTTCCGCTAAACGTTACCTGATCATCATCGATTCATCGAAGCAGGTTGAAACACTCGGGGCATTTCCACTTCCGGTGGAAGTGATTCCCTTCGGCTGGCAGGTGGTTTTGGGAAAACTTGAGGGGATGAATGCCCGTCCGGAATTACGTAAATCAGGGGGGCAGCCTTTTGTAACCGATGAAGGAAATTACATCATCGATTGCAGTTTCAAAAGCATTCTGGAACCCGCTCAACTTGAAACAGATTTGAATCGCATCCCCGGAGTAGTGGAAAATGGATTGTTTACTGGAATGTGTGATCGGATGATCATGGGGATGGGAGACCAGATCTTTTCGAAAGAGAGAAGATGAACCGTGCTCCAGTGATTGCGCCTTCTATTTTGTCTGCAGATTTTGGCAATGTGTCCCGTGAAATCGAACGCATCCATCAGGCTGGTGCGACTTGGATCCACCTGGATGTGATGGACGGCAATTTTGTGCCCAATATCACTTTTGGAGCGATTGCGGTGGAATCCTTCATCAAACCAGAGGGATGTGTGTTCGATGTGCACCTGATGGTGGTGAATCCTGAAAAACACATCGCTGCATTTGCAAAGGCTGGTGCAGATGTTGTTAGTATTCATGCGGAAGCCACAGAACACCTTCAGTATGGACTGAAGATGATACGCGATCACGGTGCCAAGGCCTGTGTCGCATTGAATCCTGCGACTCCGCTGGAAGCCTTGGACTGGGTTTATCCTGATCTTGATATGGTATTATTGATGTCGGTCAACCCAGGATGGGGCGGACAATCCTTCATTCCTCCCGTTTTAGATAAAATCAGCAGTCTGCGCCAGCGTCTTCAGGATCGTGGGATGGACATTCCCATTCAGGTTGACGGGGGCATTAACCTGAAAACCATCGCTAGCGCCTATCGCGCCGGTACGACACATTTTGTTGCCGGCAGCGCTGTCTTCACTTTGAAACCAGGAGAATCAATGAGTGAAGAAGAACTTCTGGAAACTTACCGAAATAATATTAGTGATCTTAAAAAAGAAGCCACAAAGGACCTAATGGTTTAAGGAATGTCACTTGAAGGATTGACAACAATTAAATCCACGGCTGTTTAAACACATACAGAAACTGGTCATTGAAAAATGCTCCATGTTTTCTATTCCAAGGGAGGCTAACAATCAATCAATGAAAGGATTCAAATGAGTATCAAAATTGGAATCAATGGATTCGGTAGAATCGGACGTATGGTATTACGGGCTGGTATCAACAATCCTAATATCAGTTTCGTTGCCATCAATGACCTGGTCCCGGCGGAAAACCTGGCATATCTGCTGAAATACGATTCCACCCATGGAATGTATCCTGGAAAAGTCGAAGCTGATGGAAACAACATCAGGATCGATGGAAAAAGCATCGAATGCCTCTCTGAAAGAGATCCGGAACAACTGGGTTGGGGTGAAAAAGGTGTGGATTATGTGATTGAATCTACTGGACTCTTTACAACCCTAGAAAAAGCCGAACTTCACCTGAAAGCCGGTGCAAAAAAAGTAGTCATTTCCGCTCCTGCCAAATCAAAAGAGATCAGCACCTTCGTCATGGGGGTCAATCATGAAACCTATCAACCTGCATCAGATCAGGTGGTTTCCAATGCATCCTGTACCACCAACTGCCTTGCTCCGGTAGTCAAGGTTTTGTTGGACAACTTCGGCATTGAAGAAGGATTAATGACCACGATCCATGCTGTTACAGCGACACAGCCAACCGTTGACGGTCCATCGAAAAAGGATTTCAGAGGCGGTCGAGGAGGATTTCAGAACATCATTCCAGCGTCTACAGGAGCAGCTAAGGCGGTTGGCCTGTGCATTCCTGAGGTACAGGGCAAACTGACCGGGATGGCTATGCGAGTCCCCACAGCCAATGTTTCGGTTGTGGACCTCACCGTGAGGCTTTCCAATGCCACCTCTTATGATGCCATCAATCAGGCCATGAAATCGGCTGCTGATGGAACGATGAAAGGCATTCTCGGTTATACCGAAGAGGATGTTGTTTCCTCTGATTTCAATGGAAGTTCACTTTCATCGATCTATGATTCTGGCGCTGGTATTGGACTCAGTGACCGATTCTTCAAGGTGGTTTCCTGGTATGATAATGAAATGGGTTATTCCTGCCGGCTTTTGGATCTGATTGAGTATATGGATTCCCGCGCATAACTTTCTATTTTCGCTCAATCCCCTCCTCCAGTGAAACGGAGGAGGAATCTCTTTATAACGAAAAAATGCCTTCCAAACCAAAAGTCCAGTTGAAGGACATCGGGCTGGATATTGGCCTGGCCTTTGCGAAACACGTCTACAAAACCGATTATCTTCACTATGGGATTTGGCCGGAGGGGCTGAAGGTTGAACCATCAAATGTTCTTCAGGCTCAAACGAACTACGCGGATCTTCTGTTGAAGAACATCCCTGAGGGAGTGGAAAGCATTCTCGATGTGGGATGTGGTTCAGGTAAATTCACGGAACAATTGCTGGACGCAGGTTATCGTGTAGAAGCAGTTTCTCCCAGCCCTCATCTCAGTGAAATCGTACTTTCAAGGATCGGCAAACGGGCGAAGCTTCATCAAAGCCGATATGAGGATTTAAACTTAGGTTCACGTTTTGATCTGATTCTTTTCAGTGAGAGTTTCCAATATCTGAATTTGGAGGAGGCTTTTGTTCAGACCAGAAAATACCTGAACCCAGGAGGGTTTATGTTGATTTGTGATTTTTTCAACCGTGAACAGGCCCCTGAAGGAAGTAACCCCTTTGGGCTGGATGAAAAAAGCCCGATCAGTGGTGGGCATGGAATAAAACGTTTTCTGGAAATCGTAGAGGGACAACCTTTCCGCAAACTTGAAGACCAGGACATTACAGCAGCGACTGCACCTTCTTTGGACATCATGCGCGACCTCATTCATGAAGTCATCCGCCCCAGTTGGAATGCGGTGGCATACTATATGGGTTCCAATTATCCGAAATTCACAGCATTTTTCAGTTATTTTTTTAGAAAAAAAATCAACCAGGCCCATAGGAAATACTTTAGCGGCAATACCAGTGGTGCACAGTTTTTTCGCTTCAAAACCTATCGTCTATTTCTCTATCAATTGGAACCTGATAACAAAATCGATGTCTGAACCAGATTTCACTCCCACGAAAGATCCCTGGTGTCTTCGATATCATCATGAAGGAGGTGGACATTTCGTGATTGAATCTGATGAAGGTACCGTTGCTCAAATCGCCATAAAACCAGCTCAAATATCTGCTGCTAACGCCCATCTCATCAGTGCTGCACCACAGCTTTATCAAGCTCTCAAGGAATTTTTGCTTTCCAGTGAGAAGGCGCTGATGGAGAATGGAATCGGATGCGAGTGTGAACGCTGTGTAAATGCCAAGCAGGCGGCTTACCGTGCGATTGGTTATGCAGAAGGAAAAACCAGTCTCAAAGAAGGTGGCCCCGGTTCTGGCTGAGTTTGCCTAAAATGATTCCCTCTGATATCTAATTCAAGATGGAATTGACCTATGGACGTTACCTCAAAGTTGAAGAACTACTCAGTCTTCAGCAGCCTTTATCAGAAGGCCCCGAACACGATGAGATGCTTTTCATCATCATCCACCAGGTTTATGAACTTTGGTTCAAACAGATCCTCCACGAACTGGACAAACTAAAAATCTGCTTTCTTGAGGCAGATCGTTCAAAAGCTCTTCATACCCTCAAAAGGGTTCGCTCCATTTTAAAAGTTCTGGTCAGTCAGGTGGACGTACTTGAAACCATGACACCACTTGAATTTCTTTCTTTTCGTGAACGACTTCAATCGGCAAGTGGTTTCCAGTCCTGCCAATTCAGGGAATTGGAATTTCTGCTAGGTTTGAAGCATTCGAAACATTTGGAGTATTATCCAAAAGGAAGTCAGGAACGAGTCCGACTTGAACGCAGGCTTGGAGAAAAATCTTTGTGGGACACTTTCCTCCATTTCCTCTCCACCCAAGGACTTGATCCTGAAAAACTGAGACAAGCCAAAGAACAGGGTGATTCTCCGATTCCTTCAGAGGAAATTCAAAATGTTCTGGAACAGATCTACCGGAATCATACTGATTTCGCAATTGTCTGTGAAATGCTGACAGACCTTGATGAAGGACTTCAGGAATGGAGGTATCGCCATGTGCAGATGGTCCGGCGAACCATTGGAGCGAAATCTGGAACAGGAGGCTCCAGTGGAGTCGATTATCTCAAGGGGACTTTGATGAAGCCTATCTTTCCAGATCTTTGGGCGATCCGTGACCGTTTTTGACAGAATCCTCCAACTCCATCATTTCTAGAAGATTCTTGTAATCCTTGGGGGCAGGATGGCTAAAATCCATTTCCTCTTCCCTTCCAGGATGAAAAAAACCAAGATCACAGGCATGCAGTGCCTGTCGTTTGAAATTCTTCAAAGCACTCTTTGCTGGTTCATTCATGAATTTCAGCAAGTGATGGGATGATTTTCCATATAAAGGGTCTCCTACAATTGGAAACCCCTGGGAGCTTAAATGCACCCGAATCTGGTGCGTCCTTCCTGTTTCCAATCTGCATGTCAACAGGCTCGTGTTTGAATAGCAATGTTCAACTTCCCAGTGAGTGACAGCTCTTCTTCCATTAGGAACTACTGCAATCTGTTTACGATTTACCGGATGCCTGCCAAGTGGGGCGTTGATACTTCCTTTTTTGTTTTTCAAAATCCCCCAAACCAAAGCCTGATAACTTCTACGCACGGAATGATCTTTAAACTGTTTTGCAAGGTGCTGGTGTGTCTTATCATTTTTTGCTGAAACCATTACCCCGGAAGTGTCTTTGTCCAGACGGTGTACGATTCCCGGACGTGTGGCTCCTCCAATCCCTGAAAGATCATGGCAATGTTCGAGTAAAATATTGACCAGCGTTCCAGCTTCATGACCTGCAGAAGGATGGACCACCAGCCCCGCTGGTTTGACAAATACGATCAAGTCATTGTCTTCATACAGGATTTCCAGATTTCCTTTTTCAGGCCTTAAATCCAGAGACTTAGGTGGGGGAATCATGACCTCCAGAATATCTCCCCACTTCAATTTTCTTGAAGGTGACTCTACTATGGTTTTGTTGATCTGCACATGCTTATCCTTGACCCATCGCTGAGCAGAGGAACGTGAGGGAACTTCATTCATTTTACTGAGTAATTGGTCCAGCCTGAGGCCTTCTTCTTCTTTTTTGACCTTATATTTTATCTCTGCCATACGATGGAATAAATCTGTTAAGGATCAGAACTTATGAGTGGTTTCAGAATAACAAAAATCATCTCAAACACTCATTTTCATGGAACATTGATTTTAATGTCGAGATTTGTTTAATGGCGAAACAAAATAGACTTGATGAAATGAATAGCAAACCCCCTGAAATAAATTGAAGATGACCCAGAATCCAAATGACTCCCGACTTTTAACGCCTGGACCACTGACCACATCCCAGAAAACGAAACTAGCCATGCTTCATGACTGGGGTTCCCGTGATACGGAATTCATTGAAATCAATCGACGCTTCAGAAAACAGCTTTTGGAAATGGCATCAGCCGAACCGACTCATGTCTGTGTTCCCATGCAGGGAAGTGGAACTTTCATCGTGGAAGCGGTGCTTGGCAGTCTAATTCCTCCGGAAGGGAAAGCTCTCATCCTCATCAATGGGGCCTATGGAAGGCGGATGACCAAAATGATGGACTACCTGAAACGTGAATACCTCGTCCATGAAACTCCAGAAGACACAGTACCCATTTTAACTCAACTCGATTCAACATTGGCTAGGGATTCTAAAATCTCTCATGTCCTTGTCGTTCATTGTGAAACAACGTCAGGGATTCTAAACCCAATAGATGAAATCGCTAACATCGTTGCCCGTCATGCGAGGTCCCTTTTGATTGATGCCATGAGTGCTTTTGGTGCGATCCCCCTGGAAGCCAACCAGATCCGTTTTGATGCGGTCATGGCGTCTTCCAACAAATGTCTGGAAGGCATACCCGGAATGGGTTTTGCTCTGATCCGCAAAGATGCCCTGGAAAGAAGCAAAGGCAATGCACATTCGCTTAGCCTGGATCTTTATGATCAGTGGAAGAACATGGAAACCACATCCCAGTGGCGGTTCACTCCACCTACCCATGTCATTGTTGCCTTCGACAAAGCACTTCAGCAGTTTCATGAAGAAGGGGGTGTCATCGGGCGAAATAAACGTTACGTGGAAAATTGCAGAATCCTGATTGATGGTATGTCCCGTCTTGGATTTGAAACACTGCTCCCTCCTCAATTGCAGGCTCCGATTATTATTACTTTCAAAATGCCCGAGGATCCGAAATTTGATTTCAGTGATTTCTACGAACGTGTCAAAGAAAAAGGTTTTGTACTCTATCCTGGGAAACTTACTGTCGCTCCAAGTTTCAGAATTGGATGCATTGGTCATCTTTTTGAGGATGACATGCACCAGGCATTGGGAGCTATTGAAAAGACGATGGGCGAAATGGGAGTTGCTTCAGGAAAACCATCCTCAAACTGATCAGACCATTCCTTAACAAAAACTGAAATGTTTCAAGAAAAAGGTGATTTGTTTCTTGAATGGTGTTTTTTAAGTTCTAGAGTCCTTTGTATCAGATGAAGGCAACATCCAATGAATTCTAGAAAAGAAAAAAAGGATTATTCTTTGGAACATCCCCCGGAACTTCTCCGTCCTGATTTCAAGCAAGAATCTGTGGAAAAGGCGTCGTGGGATTTTTTTGGAATTCAGGGAACTGCAAAGGAACTTCCAGGAGAAAGAGACCGTAATTATCTGATTCAGGATTCGAAGAATCAACGTTTTGTCCTGAAGATTTTCAATCAATGTGAAAAACGGGAATTACTAGAAATCCAGAATGTGGCTCTGCAAAGAACTCTGAATGCCTTAGGGCCTGGAAGAGCTCCGGAACTCATGCTTTCACATTCCAATGAAAACCTCTCTAAAGTAGTTTCTAACCAAGGATTAAGACACTGGATGCGGCTTGTGAAGTACGTCGAGGGAATTCCGATGGCTGAATACACTCCGCACAATGAAGATTTTCTTCATCATCTTGGATGCATGTGCGGAACAATGACTCATGCGGTCCATGCAATAAAGGCAGAACCATTTCAAAGCAACCTGCTTTGGAACATGAAACACGTTTCCAAGACTCTGGGGAATTATCTTTCGTATCTCCACGATCCTGAAAAACGGGGATGGATCGAGAGTTTTCTTGCTTTATACCAACAAACAATGAACCCGCTGGAAAAGCATTTAAGGAAGGGGTGGATTCAAAATGATGCCAATGATTACAATATTCTGGTCCAACCAAGTCTTGAAGGTCCACCAAAACTTGGGATTATCGATTTTGGTGACTTGTGTCATTCTTACCTTGTTGCAGATGCAGCGGTCGCCATTGCCTATGGAATGCTGAACAAAGAAGATCCGGTTGATGCAGCTTGTCACTTGATGCGGGGTTATCAGGAAAGGTTTCCTCTGAAGGAGTTCGAGGTTGAGATTCTTTTCCTGATGGCCCTGATGCGTCTATGTTTGACGGTCACCCTAGGCGCATTCCAGCAAAGGAATGATCCGGAAAATCCATACCTCGGCATCAGCCAGCGTCCAGCATGGGGACTTCTCGGGGATCTTAGAAAAGTCAACCCGGACTTTGCCCATTACCGTCTGCGTGAAGCATGCGGTATGGAGGCTTTTCCGAAAACCAAGTTCATGATCCATTGGCTTAAAAAAAACACGGCAGACTTCAGACACATCCTTGGTGAATCATTTCTGAATCAGGCAGGGAAAGTGATGGATCTAAGCCAGTCGAGTGAATTGACTCTGGCATTGGAAGGAAAAACGGTTTTGGAACAACAGCAGTTCCTTGATGCTTGGCTGTTAAAGAATGAAGCCAGCTACGGCATTGGGAAATATGCAGAATGCCGTTCCTTTTACAGTTCGGAAGCTTTTCATGAGCAGCTTTCAGAATCGGTTGAGATGAGAACCCTACATCTTGGGATTGATCTGTTTGTTCCCTATAAAACCCCCATCCATGCCCCGCTTGAGGGGAAGGTAGTTCAGCTTCAGGACAATGCCGGAAACCTGGACTACGGTCCAACGGTGGTACTGGAACACCGTCCTGAATCGGGTCCTGTTTTCTACACCTTATACGGGCATTTGGCTCGGGAATGCCTGACAGAGTTGGAAACGGGACAAAGGATCCTTGCAGGTGAAGCCTTTGTGTTGACAGGAAACTGTGATGAAAATGGAGGTTGGCCCACCCATGTCCATTTTCAATTGGTTCAAGATCTGTTCGATTATGGGGGCAATGTCCCTGGTGTCGCCAGTCCTTCTCAGTTCGGTTTGTGGCAGAGCCTTTGTCCGGATCCTTCCTTGCTTATGGGCCTTCAAAATGAAACGTGTGATGTAATCATCAATGAAGCAGAATTGCTTGAAAGACGAAACAGGGTTTTTGGGCCATCCCTCAGTCTCTCATATGATCAACCCCTGACCATTATCAGAGGCAGAGGTTCTTATCTTTTTGATGCAGGGGGGCAGGCACACCTGGATTGTGTCAATAATGTGGCTCACGTCGGACATGCCCATCCTAAAGTGGCCTCTGAGATGAAACATCAGGTTTCGGTATTGAACACCAATACGCGTTATTTAAACCCGGTAACACTGAATTATTCCGAACGCTTGTGTTCGTTATTCCCGGATCCCCTGGATACCTGTTTTCTGGTATGTTCGGGAAGCGAAGCCAATGAACTGGCTTTGAGAATCGCTGCTACAGTAACCGGAAATACCGAAGTCATTGTGCTTGAAGAGGGGTATCACGGTAATACTCGAACTACTGTAGATGCCAGTCCCTATAAACATGAAGGTCCAGGAGGACAAGGCCCGCCGCAATGGGTACACAAGATCCCGATGCCTTATCTTTTTCGGGGAAAATATCGTGACCTTGAATCTGCCGGAAGCCAATATGCGGATGAAATCCAAAAGCTTTGTCTGGAATTGGAATCGAGTGAGAAAAAACCTTCAGCTTTCATTTGTGAATCAATACTGGGCTGTGGAGGACAAGTTCCGCTTCCAGATTTTTTCCTGAATTTTGCTTATGACCACATCCGAAAAGCAGGGGGACTTTGTATTGCTGATGAAGTACAGGTTGGATTTGGAAGGGTGGGGAAACATTTATGGGGCTTCCAACTTCAAAATGTCATACCTGACATCGTTACCCTAGGCAAACCGATTGGAAACGGACAGCCTCTTGGAGCAGTGATCACGACCCAAAAGATTGCCAAAGCCTTTGCGAACGGAATGGAATATTTTAACACATTTGGAGGCAGTCAGGTCTCCTGTGCTGCTGGAATGGCAGTTCTGGATGTGATCGAAGAAGAGAATCTACAAAAGCATGCACTTGAAACAGGCAACTGGCTTAAAGAAGAACTCAACCGTCTTAAGAAACAATATCCATTGATCGGTGATGTACGGGGTGAGGGATTTTTTCTTGGAATTGAATTGATCCTCGATCCAGAAACGCTTCAACCTGCAGGCTCACACGCCAAATATGTTGTAGAGCGTCTGAAAACCAAACGCATCCTGATGAGTACAGAAGGGCCTGGGCATAATGTTTTAAAATTCAAACCGCCGATGGTTTTTGGAAGAAATGAAGGAAAATTTCTTTTGGAAAATCTGGAATCGGTTCTTCAGGAAAGCCCCATACAGTTTGTATCCTGATTCCTCTATAAATATCCTCAGGACCTATAAAACTGAAATCAGAACAATTAGGGAAGATATTGAAATGGCGAGACTGACTCCGCCTGCTAGGCCGTAAATCATAATACTTGAAGCTGGTTTTCCAGCAGGAATGTGGAGCAGAAGGTCATTACAGAAATAATTCCAAGGATGATCGCTGCTCCCCTCAACTCAGGAGAAAGGATCATATACATCATCTTGGAAGATAAGGGGATTGAAGGCATATTCAATTTTTTCATGAGACATACTCCCTTGAAAACCGATTGAAATTGAGAAAACACCTAGCAAGTAATGTTCCGTTTTTGGATTTTCCAGGGAGGAAGGGGACAACTTATGAAGTTTTTCTTCGAACAACATTCATTGCTTCGATTCCCTGTTTGAAGGGAAGCAATACCAAACGATTGGGAAGGGCTTGTTGAAGTTCTTCTCCAGATAGGTCCTTCATAAAGGTGACAGGCACCCTAACGGGAGATCCTGAAAAATTAAGGGCCTCCAGATCCTGCCCGGCTTTAAAAGGATTCTGCACTTCCATGACAAAGTTTTTTCCATCTATCACCTCTAGAACATTTCCTGCCATTTCATAGGGGCTTTTCGATCTACCGTTACGATTACCGTAAAATATGCTTCGCTGATCAGCCTCACTTTCTAGTGAAGCCTCGGTGTAATCACGATGCGGGATTTTCTCAAGTTCCGGTCCCAGTTCCTGGAGAACAATTTCCCATTTTTTTGATTGACTGGATTTGAGGGATCGTAAACCTTTGGAATAGACACTGACGGTTGTCGCAGCATAAAGGGCGCTTTTCATACGCCCTTCGATTTTGATGCTTTTGATTCCGGCTTCAACAAAATTGGGAAGCAGCCTCAGTCCATTGAGATCTTTTGAACTCATGAAGGAGGACGTCTGTTCAGGAATAGAAGCTTCACCATCGGGATCCATACGGTAACTGAACCGACAACTCTGGACGCAGCCTCCGCGATTACTGTCACGTCCCGCGGTATAATTGGAAATGGTACAGTTCCCGGAATAAGCCATACACATCGCACCATGGATAAACATCTCCACTTCAAGTCCTGCTTCCTGTTGGATAGTTCGGGCCTGTTCAATGCTTGCTTCACGCCCCAGAATGATGCGTTTGACACCCATCTCCTTCCAGGCTTTGGCAGATTCCAAATTGAGACAACTGGCTTGGGTTGATAAGTGAATCGGAATCTTAGACTTTTCCTGGACCACACTCATCACTCCCAGATCTGCAATGATAACGGAATCCACTTCGCATTCTGCCAAAAATTCAACATATTTAGGCAGGGAGGCCATGTCCGCTTCATGCAGGAAAGCATTCAGGGTGACATAGACTTTTCGTTTTCGAGCATGAGCGAATTCAACTGCCTGCTGAAGTTCTAGGTCAGAAAAATTATCGGAAGCACTCCTTAATCCGTATCGTGGTCCGGCTAGATAAACTGCATCCGCACCATAAAGAACGGCAGATTTGAATTTTTGATAATTACCGGCAGGAGCGAGTAGTTCCATGAAATCTACCTAGTGAATCCTACTGAGCCTGTCTTCTAAAGTGCTCAACATCTGAGTTTCTATTCTTGGACCGATTTGCTCGATTACCGTACCTGCAAGGGCGGATGCGATTTTTCCGCATTCCAGCATCGATTTTCCCTGGCTGTACCCATAAAGGAAACCTGCAGCATAGGCATCACCTGCGCCTGTGGTGTCCAGCACTTCCACATCCAGGGGATCGATATAGTTGATTTTTCCTTGACTACAGATCAATGACCCTCGGTTGCCAAGTGTCATTATCACGGTTTCCACGTTTTCTGAAAGCCCCTCAATGGCTTCCTGAGTGACTTGTGTCTCCATCATCGTAAAGGCTTCTTCTTGGTTACAGAAGAGCATGTTCACTTGGGAACGGATCAACTCAACAAAATCAGTTCGATGACGTTCCACACAGAAAGGATCGGAAAGACTTAGAGCCACTTTGACGGGTAGTTTTTCTGCCATTTCCAATGCATGCCTTACGGAGGCTTTCTGATTTTCAGTGTCCCAGAGGAAACCCGTAAGGTAGAGGATGCTGGATGATTCCAAAACTTGCACATCGATATCATTAGGCTGAAGTTCCTGACACATCCCTAAATGTGTGTTCATCGTTCTTGAACCATCACTCGAGACGAGAATCAGGCTTGAACCCGTCATCCCCTCCCCAGTTGCCAGAGTTGACTTTACCCCTTTGTTTTCAAGATCTTCATGATACTGATTTCCCCGTTGATCTAGACCTATTTTCCCGGTAAATGCTGATTGACCTCCAAGTTGAGCAATTCCAATCATCGTATTGGCACCGGATCCTCCTGCGGCATATTCAATTTTTTGATTCTCTTGTTCCACTGCTTTGAGCAGAGACTTTTGCTCTTCTGTGGAAACAAGGTACATTCTGTTTTTCTCTAGATTATGCTGCTCAAGGAATTCATCTGGAATGTGGCAAAGTAAATCCATTAATGGATTACAGACGCCGTACACGTCGATATTCTTCATTTGAAAAAATTGGATTGGGAGATACAGCCCGGAAATCAGACCCGGGCTGAAACACGAGCCTAACTGGCCTTTGCGGCCTGATCAGGACTATGGATGAGTTTGGGCCGGGTATGTTTGTGGATGTTTTCCGCTTCGACAATACACTGTTGAACAGAAGAATCCGAAGGAACTTCATACATGGTTTCGAGCATTACCTTTTCAATGATGGAGCGCAGTCCTCGTGCACCGGTTTTACGTTTGATGGCTTCTTCGGCAATTGCTTTGACTCCTCCTTTGGTAAAATTCAACTCAATGTCTTCAATTTCAAACATCTTCTGGTATTGACGGATCAGCGCATTTTTGGGCTCCTGTAGGATCTTGACCAGATGATCTACTTCAAGATCGTGAAGTGTGGTTACCACTGGAAGACGACCTACGAATTCAGGAATCAACCCATACTTCAACAAATCCTCTGGTTCGAGATGATTGATCACATTCTGTTCCGGGTTTTTCCCACGGATGTTTGCCCCAAAACCAATGGTCTGACTCCCGATTCTTCGTTTGATGATTTCATCGAGATTGACAAAAGCTCCACCGCAGATGAAGAGGATGTTGGAGGTATCTACCTGCACGCATTCCTGCTGGGGATGTTTACGCCCTCCCTGGGGAGGAATGTTGGCAACGGTTCCTTCAATGATTTTTAGTAAGGCCTGCTGAACTCCTTCGCCAGATACATCTCGGGTGATGGAGGGATTCTCGCTTTTGCGTGTGATTTTGTCGATTTCATCAATGTAGATGATTCCTTGTTCAGCTTGTTCGGTGTCATAATCTGCAGCCTGAAGGAGTTTGAGGACGATGTTCTCCACATCCTCTCCAACGTAACCAGCCTCGGTCAGAGTCGTGGCGTCAGCCATCGCGAAGGGCACATTGAGGATCCTGGCCAGTGTCTGGGCCAGTAAGGTCTTTCCTGTCCCGGTCGGACCAATCAGCAGGATGTTGCTTTTCTGGAGTTCAACATCTCCATCATTGAAATTGGCGTTGATCCGTTTGTAATGATTGTGAACCGCTACGGAGAGAACCTTTTTGGCCTGATCCTGACCCACAACGTAGTGATCCAGGATCTCCTTGATTTCAACAGGCTTGAGCAGTTCTTGTTTGAGGTCGACTGCACGTTCCTTTTGCCACTCCTCCTCCATGATGTCGTTACACAACTCGATACATTCATCACAGATGTAGACGGTAGGTCCAGCAATAATTTTTTTAACTTCATCCTGTGTTTTGCCACAGAACGAACATCTCAAAGGCGTATCTTTCAGATGGGTCATAGATCTTGCCTGATGTTTGTTTTCTGTTACGGTTCGTTTAGCCCTGCTTGCCGTTCAGTTGGAAGGCACTGCCTTAAGTTTTCTTTCATGCATCACCGAATCGATGATGCCATAAGATTTGGCTTCTTCGCTAGAAAAATAATAATCACGTTGGGTATCTGTTGCGACTTTTTCCACGTCTTGTCCTGTAAGAGAAGCCAGGATGCTGTTGAGAGTTTCTGTAGTTCTAAGGATTTCCTTAGCTTGTATGTCAATGTCTTCTGCCTGACCTGAAAATCCTCCGGTTGGCTGATGTATCATGATCCTAGAATGAGGAAGTGCAAAGCGCTTGCCTTTTGCTCCAGCGGCTAGCAATACAGCCCCCATGCTGGATGCCTGCCCGATGCAGATGGTTTGCACCTCTGCTTTGAGATACTGGATGGTATCATAAACCGCAAGTCCCGAAGAAACCAGACCGCCTGGGCAATTGATGTAGAAGGCAATATCACTTTCGGAGTCTTCTGCTTCCAGGAAAAGTAACTGGGCAATCATCACATTGGCTACATTGTCATCGATGGGCGTGCCTAGGAAAATGATACGATCTTTGAGTAATCTTGAATAAATATCGTATGCTCTTTCGCCGCGGCTGTTCTGCTCCACGACCATCGGTATGAGGGCCATTTTTATAGATGATTTAAGGGTGAATATTTCAAGCTATCGGTGATTCACTGAAGCCACAAGGATTTATTCAGAGTCACGAATTGCTCTCGCTCTCAACGATATTTTCTTTTTCTGCAGCATCCTCGACCGTTTCTATCGGGTCTCCAAAAACCCTTGCTACCACACGGTTTAAAATCGATTCTTCCTGTTTTCGGGCCATGATTTGACTATAGAGTCTGCTGCCATAAGGAGTTTTAATCAATTCTTCCGCCGACTGATTGAACATCATCGCCATGTTGATGAATTCTCCCGCCGCAGCCTCTTGATTGATAGGAACTTCTTCATGACGGCCAATCGTGTCTATCATGTAATTCAAACGCATTTTTTCCTTGAACTCCTTGAGTTCTTTATCTTTATCTAGAGGTGTTTTTGGTGGTTCCTCTTTTTTGGCCTCTTCTTTTAATTTGTGTTCCAGTTCATGTTCCTTTTCATGAACAAGGGCCTCTGGAAGGTCAAAATCGTCATACTGTTTAGGAAGTTGGTCCAAGATCGATTTTCTGTATTCTGATTTCAGAGCCATTTCTTTCTGGAATTGTAAATTTTTCTCCAGATTTCCCTTAAGTTCATCGAGATCTTTCACCTGCATCTGATTAAAAAATTCCTTGTTGAGTTCAGGAATTTGAAGTTCTCTGAGAGATTTAAGCCGGATTTTGAATTTGTTTATCGCTGAATCTTCCGTTTTATTTTCAAGTGAGTATTTAATTTCGACTGTTTTTTCATCACCTACTTTCATTCCCAGCACCGATTCAAAAAAAATACCCAATCGCTCTCCCCCAATTTCAAAATCTAAATGGTTTTCATCAACATAGTCTTCATCTCCGGAGTTTTTGATTTCCAGCACAACATAGTTCTTATCTTCTGCAACTGATTCTGATGGACGGTCCTCAATGCGTGCTAGATTCTTTCTGGAATTTTCTAATTCTTGTTCAACATCTTCAGGCTTTACGCTTTCAACCTCTTGACGGGTAAGTTTGAATTTTTTGTAATCCGGAAGAGCAAGAGAGGGTTTGACTTCGAACTCAATCACAGTTTTAAGAGGCCGTTTTTGTTCAAATTCTAACTCAGAAATCACTCCCTGGGTGGCTTGCTGTATATTATTTTTTTGCAGGGCATCTTCAATGAATCCAGGAATGACATGATCAACTGCTTCTTGATGCATAACTGATTTAAAACGCTTTTCTAGCCACCCCTTTGGAAATTTTCCAGGTCTGAAACCATTCATGCGTGTATTACGCAATTGTCTCAGAACATTTCGATAATGGGGTTCCACCTCTTCCAAAGACAGTTCAATGGTCAATCGGCGCTTCAGTTTTTCAAGCTCTTCAACTTGGCTTTCCATGTGATCGAGTATTAATGAAGGACTTTAATGATTTAATTCAGTTGGCGAATGCTGAACTTATTGAAAACAAAATAGTATGATGAGTTTTTTGGTTTTTCTCAAGCTGTTTGGAATCAATTTCCAAAAGGATTTTCCATATTTAGCAAAGCTAAAATTGGCAAAAATCAAGGTACCAGAAATTTTGCTAGCTCCTGGTATTGATGAGGGGCATGGATTGGATTCTTGAGAAGCAGAACCCCATCATAAGGTGCATGAAGGGTCTTTTCACCCTGACGGGTGAAAAAGGTAAGGATCGGTTCAGATTGAAGCACTGAATCTCCTGCATTACGATGCCAGCAAATCACACCACCTTCCGGACTGTACCACTTACGCATTTGAGTTTCCTGATTCCAGATTCGGGTCTGATTCATTGACTCAGAGAATCCAAAGAAACAACGGAGAAATTCGAGGCCAGAAGAAATCGAAGCCTCGGAGAGGATCCTGCTCGACGATATTTCAAAGGTCAAAGCCTTTTGCCCACGTTTGAAGCAGGTGTCCGAGAAACTGGCTGAGGGTTTTTCCCAGGCGAGCAGATGTGGAATGCCAAGATTCAAGGCCAATTCCTTTTGAGAACGATGGACATAGACGTGGGGAACGGTTTCGTAGCCCGCGGTATGCAGGTCCAGCACGACCTCGGCTTCTGCTGACAGTTCCAGCAGGGTGGAAATCCAATGGCCCTCCAAACTCCCTTCGTCCTTGAGGTGAGTAATACGGTTCCAGTTCCAGCAATTTTGCTGATTGGTATGGAGATTGTTATAGCCTGTCTGCTGCCCCATGATCTGGCTGTCGAGCCCCATCGGATTGGACCAAGGGACACAAAGGATGCGTTCATTAGGTTGATGTTCTTCAAGTTCTTTCATGAATCGCATCAGCACCGGGATTCCGGTCAATTCAACGCCATGAAGTCCTCCCTGCAGGTAGGTGATCCGTTTTGCTCCAGGAGGAGAATATTCCCAGACATCGATTTCAAAAGGCATTCCACTGGCTGTCTGATGCAGCAAATGGGGTTTTTTCTGAAACCTATGAATCATTCTTTTCCGGTTCTAGAAGGACTTATTTTTTAATCGGGAAAAAGCAACTGCGTGCGGGTCAGGTCCATCATGCTGGATGAGTTTCATCAAAAAGCTCCCGACCAATCAGCATGCGTCGGATTTCGTTGGTGCCGGCACCAATATCATAAAGTTTTGCATCCCGCAGAAGCCGGCCGGCAGGATAATCATTGATATATCCGTTCCCTCCGAGAGCTTGGATCGCTTCCAGGGCAACTTTGACGGAACATTCAGATGCGAACATCAGGCATGATGCGGTGTCTCTTCGTGAGACGGTTCCCTGATCACAGTCGGAGGCAACACGGTAACAAAAAGCGCGGGATGCCTGCAGGTTGGTATACATATCGGCGAGCTTGCCCTGCATCAGTTCAAAAGTTCCAATCGGACGGTCGAATTGCCAGCGTTCATGAACGTAGGGCAGAACCAGATCCATGGCGGCCTGCATGATGCCAATCGGTCCACCTGAAAGGACCATCCGTTCGTAATTCAGTCCGGACATCAGGACCTTCACACCCTGGTTCATTTCACTCAAAATATTTTCATCAGGGATAACACAGTCTTCAAAAACCAGTTCACAGGTATTGGATCCGCGCATCCCAAGTTTGTCCAGTTTTTTGGCGGTGCTGAAACCGGGCATGTTTTTTTCGATCAGGAAAGCGGTCATCCCTCTGGACCCCTGATCTTTTTCTGCAGTTCGCATATAGACCACCAAAACGTCGGCATCAGGGCCATTGGTGATCCACATCTTACTTCCGTTAGCAATCCAGTGATCTCCTGAACGAACAGCCTTACAGTTCATCGACCCTACCACATCTGAACCAGCACCGGGTTCGGACATCGCCAGGGCCCCGACGGAGTCTCCAGAACAAAGCTTAGGGAGGAATTTTTTCTTCTGATTTTCATTCCCGTTAAGGCGGATTTGATTGACGCAAAGGTTTGAATGGGCACCATAGGAGAGTCCAACGGATGCGGAACAGCGCGTAATTTCCTCCATGGTCACGAGGTGTGCGAGGTAGCTCATCCCCGAACCTCCAAAAGCCTCGGGAGCCGTGATCCCGAGCAGCCCTAGATCCCCCAGCTTTTTCCAAAGATGGGAAGGGAATTCGTTTTCACGATCGATTTGATCTGCAAGCGGTGCAATTTCCTTTTCTGCAAAAGCACTTACGGTTTCCCGCAACAGATCGACTTCTTCATTCAAAGAACTGTTCCAGATCATGTTAAATCCTTAACCAATTCGCGGTAAAAACAGCTTCCTTCTCCGGTGTGGCAGACGGGTCCTTTTTGAAGTACTTGATAGACTAGAGCATCAGCATCACAGTCCACCAAGATTTTTTCGATTTTCTGGAGATTCCCTGAAGTTTCCCCCTTTTTCCACAACTTGCCTCGGGACCTGGACCAGTAATGGGCGTATCCGCTGGATTGGGTCAATTTCAACGCCTCAAGATTGGCATAGGCTTGCATCAAGACTTCTCCGGTTTCGGAAGACAAGGCCACGACTGGGATCAGTCCATTATGTTTTGAAAAATCCAGCTCATCTAACTGAAGTTTTTCCATCACTGTTCTGGGCGCATCGTTGGAAAGAGGATCACGTCCCGGATCGTGGTTTGGCCCGTCAGCAACATCACCATCCGGTCAATGCCGAAACCAATGCCTCCCATCGGAGGCATGCCATATTCAATACATCTGATAAAATCTTCATCCAGGGGTTGGGTTTCAGATTCTCCTCCACGGCCCCGTTCCACCTGTTCTTCCATCAAACTTCGCTGAAGTTGTGGATCGTTTAATTCTGAATAGGCATTTGCCAATTCCCATCCGTTGATGAAGGCTTCAAAACGTTCTATCAGGTTGGGATTCTCTCGATGTTGCTTGCATAAAGGGCTGGTTTCCTTTGGATGCCCTGTAATAAAGATCGGCTGAATCAGTTGTGTTTCACACTTCTCTTCAAAAAGCAATTGAACTGCCAGTCCCCGGTTCCAAACTCCTTCAAGTTCTAAATCATTGCTTCTCAATACGTTTTGTAGCTCCTGATCATCCAAGGATTCCACTTCAATTCCTGCCAATTCCTGAAGTACCTCATACATGCTCATTCGCTTCCAGGGAGGAGATACGTCCAAGAGTTGTCCATCGTACTCGAACTGCATGGATCCATGCAAAGCTTGAGCGCAGAGAGAAAAAATCTGTTCCGTATGCTCCATCATTGCAGTGTAATCGACATTTGCCTGGTAAAACTCTAAAGCAGAAAATTCAGGATTGTGGGTGCGGTCAATCCCTTCATTGCGAAAATTTTTTGTGAATTCAAAAACAGCATCAAAACCTCCGGCAATGAGTCTTTTCAAATAAAGTTCATTCGCGATACGAAGAAAGAAGTTTTGATCCAGTGCCTTATGGTGAGTGATGAACGGAGTTGCATTAGCACCTCCATAAACCGGTTGCAGGGTGGGAGTTTCAACCTCCAGGAATCCTTGCTCGGTGAGGTAAGTTCGAATGGTCTGCATCATCACGTTACGTTGACGGAAGACGGTCGCCACCTCAGGGTTGAGGGTCAAATCCACATAACGTTGCCGATAACGGAATTCCCGGTCTCGCAGTTCATCATGAATGATCTTTTCTCCATCTTTCTCCTGCACTTTCGGCACCGGCATCGGACGAATGGATTTTGTCAGCAACAGCAGGCTTTTCACCCTTAAGGTTAGTTCCCCAGTTTTGGTGTACATCATCGTCCCCTGCAAACCGAGGTAATCCCCAATGTCACACATTCCAAAAACTTCAAACGAAGCTTCTCCCACTTCGTCCTTCCGAATGTAGATTTGAAGCCTTTGATGCTGCGCCTGAATGTTTGCAAATACGGCCTTTCCCTTTCCGCGAAGGGCCATTAGACGCCCTGAAATCGAAACCTCAGAATGATCCTCAACCAGTGTGTCAGCATCCGCAAAAAGCTCTGAAAGGTTATGGCTATTTTGAAAAGAATAGGGATAGGGTTCTACTCCTTTTTTTCGGAGCTCCTCCAGTTTTGCGACCCTGATTTGACGTTGATCCAGATGATCGTTCATAATCCTATTTGATTGAAATAAAACAATAACTTTAATGAAGCCTTCACTCAGCCTCAATCCAAAACTGATCCCTTTTGAACATCATTTTGAACTTCATAAACTTAACCCCCATCTTGTTTAAGATCACATGACGGAAAATCAATATCATAAGGAATATCGGGAATACCTTGAACTTGCACTACAAAGATTCCTTGAAGAAAAAGAAGGTTTGAGTGAATACGATGCAAGGATCCAGGTTATGCAGGATTTTGAAAACGTTGAAAAACGTGCGCGTCTCGCAGGTTATCTCTGAATTCAGAATCCTTGATCCTCATCCAAAATCCTCTAGAAGAGCACAATTAGCACTCACTGGAGAGAAGTGCTATTTTTTTCTTGAACCCTGCGGCGGTTTTGTTTAGTATGTTTGATTATCCATGAGGGATGGTTCACATCCCAACGGTTAGATAACCGATCCGGCATATTTCGCCCGGATCATCATTCATCAACAATCTGATCCCTTAAAGGAGGATTATGATTCGTCCCCTTCAAGACCGCGTGATCGTGAAGCGTCTTGATGCCGAAGAGCAAACCGCTGGAGGCATCTATATTCCGGACACGGCAAAAGAAAAACCTCAAGAAGGCGAGGTCATCGCAGTAGGTCCCGGCAAACGCTTGGACAACGGAAGTTTACAGGAAATGGGCGTCAAACAAGGCGATAAGATCCTGTTCAGCAAATACGGTGGAACCGACGTCAAGATTGACGGTGCAGACTATCTGATCATGCGCGAGGATGATATCCTCGGCGTGGTTTAATGATCAAACAACCTAAGCCTAACGAGAAATCATGGCAGCTAAACAAGTTTCGTTCGCCGCGGACAATCGCGAAAAGCTTCTTCGCGGCGTTAATCATATGGCCAATGCGGTCAAAATAACACTTGGACCCAAAGGTCGTAATGTTCTGATTGATAAATCTTTTGGAGCACCCTTGGTCACCAAAGATGGAGTCACAGTCGCTAAAGAAGTTGAACTTCAAGACAAGCTTGAGAACATGGGTGCTCAGATGGTCAAAGAAGTTGCTTCAAAAACCTCCGATGTTGCAGGTGATGGAACCACCACGGCAACCGTATTGGCTCAATGCATCGTCACAGAAGGACATCGCAACCTTGCAGCTGGTGCCAATCCGATGGACCTTAAGCGCGGCATAGACAAGGCCGTTGTAGCAGCAACTTCAGAATTGCATCGGATTTCCGAGACCGTTTCCGGTTCTAAGGAAATCGCCCAGGTTGGAACCATCTCCGCAAACAGTGACAGCACCATCGGCGACATCATTTCCGAAGCCATGGATAAAGTCGGAAAAGATGGAGTGATCACTGTGGAAGAAGCAAAAAGTGCTGATACCAGCCTCGATGTTGTTGAGGGCATGCAGTTTGACCGAGGCTACCTGTCTCCCTACTTTGTCACCGATCAAGACAGTATGGAAGCGAATCTCGAGGAACCCTACATCATCCTTGTGGAAAAGAAAGTCAGCAACATGAAGGACCTTCTTCCTGTGTTGGAGCAAATTGCAAAAACTGGCAAGCCCTTCCTGCTGATCGCAGAAGATGTAGAAGGAGAGGCATTGGCGACTTTGGTTGTCAATAAAATCCGTGGTACCCTGAAGTGTGCTTCTGTCAAGGCTCCTGGTTTTGGAGACCGGAGGAAGGCAATGCTTGAGGACGTTTCCATTCTGGCTGGTGGAGAGGTTGTTTCAGAAGACATGGGAATGAAACTCGAAGACCTTACTTTGGCTAAACTTGGAACTGCTAAGTCTGTCGTTATTGACAAAGACAATACCACCATCATTGACGGTGGAGGTTCATCAGATGCCATCAAGGGCCGAATCAACCAGATTCGTTCACAAATTGAAGAAACTTCTTCTGACTATGATCGTGAGAAGCTTCAGGAACGCCTTGCGAAGCTGGCAGGGGGTGTTGCAGTCATCAATGTTGGCGCAGCAACTGAGATGGAAATGAAAGAGAAAAAAGCCCGTGTTGAAGATGCGCTTCATGCGACACGTGCAGCAGTCGAGGAAGGAATTGTTCCCGGAGGCGGAGTGGCTCTCCTTCGTTCCATTGATTCTGTAAAAAAAGTTGCTGACAGTTTAGAGTTGAATGATCAAAAAGTGGGTGTAGAGATTGTTCTCAAAGCACTTGAAGCTCCCATGCGTCAAATTGTGGCCAATGCAGGTCTCGAAGGCGCTCTGGTCATTGACAAGGTAAAGTCAGCATCAAATTCCTCAGAAGGTTTTGATGCTTCATCGGAGACTTACACGGACATGATTCAGGCAGGTATCATCGATCCCACGAAAGTGGTTCGAACCGCCTTGGAAAATGCTGCTTCAGTGGCAGGTCTTTTATTGACCACCGAGGCAGGCATTCATGATGCTCCTGAAGACAAGGATAGCATGCCAGCTATGCCTCCAGGAGGAGGAATGGGTGACATGGGTGGAATGGGCGGAATGGGCGGAATGATGTAATTCATGCCGGTATCAGAGGCCTTTTGAGGCGGGACGGTCAGTGATCGTTCCGCCTTTTTTTTTCTGAAAAATGAGCGTGAACGTTTTTTAGTTAAACGTGTGGATCAGTTCAACTGTGGTTTTCCTTGGCTTCCAGGGTTTCTTTACAGCGGATGCAAAAGGTCGTGACAGGCCTGATGTTCAGCCTTTCAATGTCAATGTCCTCTCCACATTCTTCACAAATTCCGAACGATCCATTGTTCAAACGTTCAATCGCTTCATCTATTTTCGACATCAGTTTCCGTTCACGATCTCTGATGCGAAGAAGGTTGATGTGTTCTGTTTCTGAAGTGGCTCGGTCACTCGGATCAGGATAGAGGTTATTTTCCTCACGCATTTCTTGAACTGTTTCTTCAGAATCGTCCACCAAGTCTGAACGCATTTTATCCAGCCTTTCGCGAAAATTCTGTAGATCGTAATCCTTCATTTTTTCCTTAAAATTTTAAAACAATTAAAATATATCAATTTTTTTAACATCAAAAGTTATTTTTCTCGATTGATGCTGAATCTGTCACATGGAATCAAAGAATCATTTGGTCTTCATTGAATGACTGGGGCTAGGTAAATTAAAAATCAAGAAAAAGGCGGTGATAGATTTTTTCAGCAAAAAGCCTGCTCAATTCGTCCAGGTTTTCCTGGCTCAATTCAAGGGAGTTAGAAACTAGATTGTTTGAACTGCTTTCAATCATTTCAACCGAAAGNTTTTGTTCTNTCCAAATCATTGCCCCGTTGNCCCTTTCNTTGATTTCAGCACTTCCNCTCAAATAGAAAATAACACCTCCNGCATTCTGAAGGGAATCAAGGCCACTCGATTTGCTCTTAATTTCATTCATTGAGATGGTGAGTTGCAGATCAGCCAGGTTTGCAGGGAGGATTTCCANCGAAGCATTGGCTTCCAGCAGTTTTTTGATTTCAGCATTGGTTTTCGTATCCAGCCCAGCAACAAATGTATGATTTTCTACTGGATAGATACCAATGGACTGCGCCTGACGTGGAAGCGGAGGATTCCCTCCAATAATGGAATAACCACAGCCGGTCATACACAAAATCCAAACAGGGATCAAAATAACGGAGTACTTGATCAAAGCCTTACTAAAGATAGGGGCTTGGATTTCATGAGATTTTGTATGATGAATGGTTTTTCCAGTGATTGTTTTCATAACCGATCTCATTCAAGATATACCAAGACGAGAACGCCTGTATAAGTGTATAGCTGAAGACCACCAGGGACCTTCGCCATTTCATATCCTCCGAACATCCCTGCCAACGGGAAATCACCTAATTGTTCATGAATCATTTGAATGTCTACATCGGTTTTGCCATATAAGGCTTCCCCCCTTGCAGCGCAATTGAAATAGATTCCAAAACTGGGGNGGCTTTCGCTTTCCTTTTTCATNCTTTCCAGCATCGCATTCATATCGTCCCTGGCACTGACCGCACTTCGGTAGGCAAAAGATACCACGGTACCTCTTTCAACGATTTGGGAAACCCGNATTCCTTGTCTTGNCACATCAATTCCGATCAGGTGTCTGACCATTGAGAATTCGCCTTCAAATTTTGGTTCTTCTGGGTCCAGGGGGAAACTAATGAGTAGCTGTCTTGCTGCGGCTTCAATATCATCGAATTCAAGTTCTGCAGCCACTTTGCTGAAAACCTCCAGTGCCGGTGTGCCGTCCAAGGTGAGGACTAAATCATCCTCAAAGTCGGTAACAAACATCGGATCTCCAATCGTCTTACATGATTGTGTCACCCCTGCGACATATTGAGGGATTCCTTTGAAACCCAGCCCTCCTGCGCCGTTGGCTACAACACCCTCAGAACCGAATTGGACCGATATCCTGTCTGATCCGTCATCGCATGAGCCCGCACCATAAACCATCGGTCCAGACTGGACATAATTCAAGGTATTGATGAAATTATAGGGTTGATGCTGGTAAACATCCGGGAAAAAAAGAAAAAGCGGATTTTGTCCCCCAAACCGTTCCAATTCTTCTTTGAGTTGTTGATTCACTCCAGCACTGTCCTGAAGTTCCTGGTATTTACAGGTCGCNATGATCTCCAGACCCGGAGTTTGACCAAGCATCACCACCATCCCTGGATCGTTGAAGATTTCACCCATTCCGGAAAGGACTCCCAAACCACTGCATCCCGCGATACATTCGGAACCGCTTTTTACACGCAAGGTTTCATAAATCTCTGTAGATTGAGCAATATGCTGTGGAGTAAAAAAAACAAGCAGCCAATCAGCATTTTCAAGACCGGAACTTTGAAAAGCCTGATTCAGGGCTTCGTGAACGGCTTCTCCCGAATCATGCAAACGGGACATACCTACTCCAATGCGATTCACTATAGTTTTTCAGTGGAAGCTAACCAACAGGATGGCACTTACTTTGCTCCCATCCTGAATGACTTTGAATCGTTGATGCATATGTTTTGACATGTATTTCTGTGGAATCATTAAATAACATCTTCAAGGCTATACGGATTGCAGGGGTGATGATATTCAGCATCTCTTTTGCATTCGGATGTACGACTCAAACCTGGGAAAATCAGGGAGACAGTTGTGTCTTCACGGCTTCTGAGCCTCCTCTGCGAAGGGTGGTCAATTATCGTGACCACGACCTTTGCAATCGCAAACCGGCAGCACGGACGCCTCCATTCCCCCGTGTTCGAAACAGTTCCATGATGCAGGATTGAATCAAGCTTATAAAGCCTGCATCGCTAAAATTCGAAAAAAATAATGTCACTAAAGCCTTTTCTCTAAAGGACTGAGGAAAGCTATAATCCGAGTTCAGTTTTAGATTGCTTCAGCTTCAAGGAGATGAGTTCGGTATCCGGTGATACGGACAGGCAGGAGACTTCCAGAAGGGGCATCCGTATTACGTATCACCACGGAATGATTCCCACGGGTTCGTCCGCTCATGCTATCTGTTTCTCGGGGGTGTGGACCTTCGACCAGAATTTCCTGCTGGCTTCCTAACAATTCCTCATGTTTTTCTTTTAGAATCAGTTCATGGGCCTCAAGAAGGATCCTCAACCTCTCTGTTTTAATTTCTTCACTCAAATGATTTTCCTCATCAGCGGCACGAGTTCCAGGTCTGATGGAATATTTAAACGCATAAATCAGGTCGAACCTCACCCGTTGCATCATTTCCAGAGTATTCTGGAAATCCTCTTCGGTTTCCCCAGGGTACCCAACAATTAAATCGGTACTGATTGTACCCCCAGGCATTCGTCTGCAAAACATCTCCACCTTCTCCAAATAAGTTTGCGTGGTATACCATCGCCTCATCCGCTTCAATACAGAATTGGATCCGGATTGCAAAGGGAGGTGCAACTGTTCACAAACAGATGGGAGATCCGCCATTGCATCAGCAAGTTGAGGATGAAAATCTTTGGGATGTGGGGAGATGAAGCGGATACGTTGCAGTCCCGTGATGTCATCCAGATTTTTCAGTAGTTCCACAAAATCCACACCATCCGCCTGGTATGAATTCACATTCTGTCCTAAGAGGCATAATTCCCGTGTTCCGTTTCTGCAAAGTTTGATTGCTTCTTCAAGGATATTTTGTGGACTGCGACTCACTTCTGTCCCTCGGGTCAGAGGAACCACACAAAAAGAACAGTAATTATTGCAGCCTTTAGTGATGGCAAGATGGGCCTTGAGAGTTGGAACATGAGAAGCCGAAGAAGGAAATTCCGGAATGAAATCCCTGACTTTTTGTCTTGGTGCCAGTCGGTTTATATGAACCGTACGGTTCCCGTTCTCCGATTCACGCAGGATTTCTGGAAGTTCAATGAGGTTGTCTGTGCCAAACACAAAATCGACGTTTTGTGCACGTTTCAGAATTTTTGCGCCTTCTTGTTGAGCCACACAACCACCCACCCCTATTTTCATTGTAGGGTTCAACTTTTTCAGTCGTCGCATCCTGCCCAGCTCACTATAAACTTTCTGCTCTGCTTTTTCACGAACCGAACAGGTGTTAAGCAGAACTAAGTCAGCATCTTCCATCGAGATGGCAGGTGTGAAGTCCTGAGCCCTGAGAAGTTCGAACATTTTGTCCGTATCATACTCGTTCATCTGGCAACCATAGGTCTGGATGAAAACTTTACTCAAGCCACTCTTTTTATTGAAAATATTGAAAACTTTTTGGAGGATTAAACTAAATCTGAGGAACAGGAATCCTAATCCAAATTATTAAGAATTCGCTGCAGGAATTATAGGTTTGAAACCCAGTTCTTCTGCACAAATATCACGACAAATCCTGGACAGGTCACGTGGAAATTCGACATAATGCTTTTCCTCGCCTTTTTCCCAAAGGGTTTCTTCTAAAACAAGACCATGCCCGGTTGGTTTGATGAATTGATACCATTGATGATGGTGGAGCAATTCAAGGGTTCCAGTTTTGTATTTTTTCCCTTGACCACTGAACAAGAGCTTAGAATTCATTTCGCTGGAAGAATCGGAATACACTTCAAAACTCATACGGAAATCGAATTTTCCCCAGAAGAAATGCACATAGGGTGAATCAGGGGTATTATCAGTTTTAAAGATCCTGTAATTCTGTCGGTCGACGCTGTAGTTTTTCACTGCAACTCCTTTAGGTTAAAGCTGGTTTAAGACAAGACTATGCTAGGTTTTGGCCTATTTTTTCAAGGCAAACCCTGCATTCCTCTAGAATGCGTTGTTTGTCATCAGGATGTTTCCAAATTAGGTGGCTTTCTTTACGGAACCATGTCAACTGCCTCTTGGCATACTGCCTCGTACGTTGCTGGATCAAAGGGATTAACTCTGATTCTGTCAGTTCTCCTTTCAGGTGTAGGATGATTTCACGATAACCTATGGACTGCAGAGGCTTGAGGTGATCAGGATAATCGTCAAGTAATGACCGGACTTCATCGATCCAGCCCTGTTCCAGCATCTCTAAGGTTTTATTGTTGATCCGTTCATAAAGTTCCTCCCTTGGGCGGTCACAGACCATTCCGTAAAAAGAGTATCGTTGATTGCTGGGAACCTCGATTTGCTGAAAACTGGACAGAGGTTTGCCTGTCGAGAGAATCACTTCCAGGGCACGCATGATTCTTGAAGAATCATTGGGATGGAGTTTCTCGGCTCCGGAAGGGTCCAGTTCTTTCAGCCTCTGCCAGCAGGCTCGAGTTCCTCCCCCAGATTTTAATTCATTCACTTGAATCTTGGTTTCTGGAGAAATCTCGGGGATCTGACTTAATCCAAATAGCAGTGATCTTAAGTACAAACCTGTTCCTCCAACCAGGATGGGTACCTTATTCCGTGATTGGAGTTCCTTGATGATTCTTTCAGTTTCACGAACAAAATCACCTGCAGAGAATATTTCATCAATGTTGACGATATCGAGCAAATGATGAGCAATACGGATCCTCTCGGCTGGTGTCGGCTTAGCGGTTCCGATATCCAATCCACGATAAACCTGCATCGAATCACAGCAAATCAGTTCTCCCCCAAGCATCTCTGCAAGCCACAGGGCAAGGCTGCTTTTCCCACTGGAGGTGGGTCCAGTCACTGCAACCAGAAAAGGGATGTTTGCTGGGTTCAAAACGGAGATTTCAAATAGAATGAATTTGTTGAATCAGGAAGACTGAAAATATTTAAAACATGAAAACCCGAAACGAAGTCATTTCTTATGTTCCTCATACCCCTCAACTTTTACGTGCTGCTTTAAGATCCTGTTTGAAGGCATCACGAACCTTTTCGAAAAATGAATGATAGCGTCCATCGCGAATATCTGGAAAGGTCCAGGGCAAAGTGTCAAAATGCCCAGACTTGCGTAACAAGCTAAGATCTGCCCAGACTCCTTGTCCGAGATATATTTTCTGAGGACCTTCTTTTGCTGACAATAGCACCAGTTTGTGGAGGTCAAGATAACCAGGATCAAGATTAAGGCTTCTCAATCCCGACTCTCTCCATCTGTGTTCCCATTCAGTTGTTTCAAGCTTGAACAACACGGACTCTTCAACAGGAAAAATGCCTTTCAAAGATAGAAAAATCCGGCGAAGTTCAGTTCCCATTTCTTTTTCGTAATAATCGGTGGAGTCAAACCTCAATGATTCGGATTCAAACTCGATTTCCACTCCAACTGTTTCAAGATGATGTTGTAATTCTTGATAATATTCTTCTTCCTGAAATAGTACCCCAAGCACTGCTTTCCCATGAACACCATTTAAATTTTGCTCTGCAATTCTAAAATTATCAAAGAATTGCTTTTGAATACGAGAAAGACGCTTCATGTCAAAAGTAAAAGGAGTTGAAGGAAGTGATGATCGTCATTCTAATATTCGAAAAACTCTTATTTTTTTATACTAACAAAGTCCATCTATTCGGGTTGAAAAACATGAACTGACACAAGCTTTTGGCTTGTTTTCTCATGGCGCTGACACTCATCATACATAGTGTTTTCCGACTTTAACAGAACCTCTCAAAAGACGTGTTTGACCGAAGGCTGCTGATCAATATCGACTGGTTCCTCTGTTTTCTGGTCCTGCTACTTTGCATTTTAGGATTCATAGCCATGTCTTCGGTGGCAGGAGGATCTCCTGCCAAAGAAGCCTATCTGGCTCGTCAGGGCTACTGGTTTTCTGCCGGAATCTTTTTGGCCTTCCTGACTCAGTTCATCCATTACCGTGATTGGGCCCGTCTTGGGTTTGTTCTTCATCTTTTGGTCATCGTGCTGTTGGTGCTTGTGTTGTTTTATGGAACCGGGGGGCCAGGCACCAGCGTTCAACGTTGGTTGAGGATAGGTCCTTTTTTCATCCAACCCTCGGAATTCAGCAAATTTACTTTAGTGCTTGCAGTCTCCCATTATTTTAGGGAAGACAACCGTTTCCTGCAGCAGAGGTGGATCTGGATGGCCTGGCCGACATTATTGATGCTGGTGCCAGTCGTACTCATCATCCGCCAACCGGATCTAGGGACGGCCCTCCTGTTGATTGTTATTTTTGCTCCCATTGCCTTCATGATGGGCATCCGATTCAGGACAATCCTGTCTCTGATCGGACTGATTTTAGTTTCACTCCCTCTAGTCTGGATTTACCTGCTTAAACCTTACCAGCAGGAACGCATCCTGACTTTTCTCAATCCAGATCGGGACCCTCTTGGAACCGGTTATCATGTGATCCAGTCAAAAATCGCTGTTGGAAGTGGTGAAATTTGGGGCAAAGGTTATGGAAAAGGAACTCAGGGACAACTCAATTTCCTTCCAGCGGATCACACTGATTTTATTTTTTCCGTATTATCAGAAGAGTGGGGATTTATGGGATCGATGGTGGTTCTCATCCTATTCCTCGTCCTTACACTTTGGGCTTTAGGCGGATTATACAAAAGCAAGAATCGGGTCAGCATGATACAAACGGTTGGAGTGGTTGCAATCATTACTTCACATGTGTTGATTAATATCGGCATGACTCTCGGATTGATGCCTGTTGTCGGAGTTCCTCTTCCTTTTTTTAGTTATGGAGGTTCTTCTATGATTTCAATGATGTTTGGAATCGGGCTTTTACTCAACATGAGGATGAGACGTTTTGAAGGAAGCTGATCGATTTTCTTTTATTTGGTCTTTTATTCATTTCATTAAAAAAATTTGTGCTAACCAGATTCCTCTCAAAAACAATTGATGGTTCGTTTACGATTTGCACCTAGTCCTACAGGATTTCTTCATATCGGCGGTCTAAGGACCGCTCTTTTTAGTTGGCTTTTCACCAAAAAAAATAAGGGTAGTTTTATTTTCCGGCTTGAAGACACAGATAGAAACAGGCTTGTTGAAGAAGCAGAAGAAAACCTGATCCGGATGCTGGACTGGGCAGGAATCGACATCGACGAAGGCCCTGGAATCGGCGGGGATTATGGACCCTACCGGCAATCAGAACGACTGCAACTTTATCGTGAGCATGTGGATCTGTTACTGGAACAGGGGGATGCTTATCCATGCTTCTGCACTGAAGAAAGACTAGAACAACTTAAATCGAACCAGCGATCCCAGGGAGAAACTCCTCAATATGACAACCACTGTCGAAAGCTGAATAAAGAAGAAATCCTGAGCAGGATCCAATCACAGGAAGCCCATGTGATCCGCATGAAAATTCCTGAAAAAGAGGAAACCTTTCGTCTCAAAGACCTAGTGCGAGGAACGGTTGCCATCGAAAGTGGGCAGATTGAAGATCAAGTGATCCTCAAAAGCGACGGATTTCCGACCTACCATCTTGCAGTTGTGATCGACGATCACCTGATGCAGATCAGTCATGTCGTTCGAGGAGAAGAATGGCTTCCCTCATTTCCTAAACACCTTCTCTTGTATCGTTATCTGGGCTGGGAGACTCCGGAATTTGTCCACCTGCCTCTGATCCTCAACGAAGAACGTGCAAAACTCAGCAAACGTCATGGTGCTGTGGCCGTCGAAGATTTCCGCAGCAAAGGTTATCTACCGGAAGCACTGCTGAATTTCATTGCCCTGCTGGGATGGAACCCTGGAGATGACCGGGAACTTTTGAGTCTGAAGGAACTGACCCAAGAATTTAGTTTTGAAAGAGTCTCCAAATCAGGTTCCGTGTTT
>NYUB01000063.1 GCA_002683785.1 Deltaproteobacteria bacterium | reverse complement strand
CCTGCGGTGGCGAATGCAGTCTTTGCCGCCACAGGGCATCGAATTCGAAAGCTTCCCATCCGCCGTAAAGACATCATATGAATCTTATGCTGAGCAACTTATCTTAAATTATTATTTTTTGATCCATAGTATTTCCTTAACAAACAATACATTCTTTTATCCTTCTCCTTAATTGGGCAAACCATGAAATATAATATTTCTAAAAACTGTCTAAAACTCCATGATTCTCTTTCCCTAGAGAATGTTGGGGAATTGATAAAAATGTTTAATGAGGAACTACCCCCCAAATCAAAGAAATTGGTAGTGGATTTGAAAGAGATCGAGTCAATCGATACCGCAGTAGTCCAATTTTTCATAAATTTCAAAATTAATCTTGAAAAACAAGAAAAAAGCGTTCATTTCATTAATTTATCAGAATCGCTGAAAAAAGATATCGACCTTCTTAGCCTTGAAGGTTTTTTTGATGAAACATCTCATCCAGGAGTAAAATGAAATTACCACTAATCACGATCCGAGGTAAATTATTTCTCATTTTTCTAATCAATTCCCTGATCACTATATTTATTTCAGGTCTTGTGATTAATTCCTTTTTGGGTTTATCCAGCAATCTTCAATATAGTTCTGAAATATTATCCGAGTATAAAACAAATTTGGATTCAATTCGTATTGAGCAATCAAAACTCAAAGGTCATACACAGTCTTTTTATCTTAATGTAACAAAAAATACTGTTCAAAATGGGATTAATTATCTCAACACATCCTTGAACAGGATCGAAGAAACAATAGGATTACTCAATTCTGAAACAAATAAGTCGATCAACAAGATTGAGTACCCCAGTATGGTCAGATTCACCTTTGGAAATGAAATCACTGATATCCTGCAAGAAAAAATTAAAAATGAAGAAGATCGAAATGCACTGCTAAAATATCATGAAACAAATAACTATCTTTATGATTTCCAAATCAATTTAACAGATCCAATTGAGAATCAGGATGAAGATCAAATCTTTAAAAACACCCCTTATGATTCAAAGATACAAAATGACATTCAATTAATTCAGAAAGAAATCATAAATTTAAAAATTTTGGTGAAAAATATTTCACGGAATTCTCTTGAAAAAATGGAGGCCACGCCAAAATCAAAAAAAAGTATCTCCAATTTAATCAATACATACAACGATTTTAAAGATAAAAGAAAGAGAATCGTTTTTAAAATTAGATCAAAACGTAGTCTCATTGCAGGTAGAAAAGAATATACTGATTTTATGGCCAAAATGTATGGTGGTGAGGATAGTTTGGTAGGTCAAGGCAAAGATGATGATTATGGTAATGCAAAATTTTTAAAAGATAATCTTTTCCTAAAACTTCAATCAATGATTGAAGGATTAGATGAAATAATCAGTCAATCGAAAAAGAAAAATAGCAATCTGACTAATGAAAAAAATAATAGCCTATCTGAATTTGTTAAAGAATATGAATTAATTCATCATGAACTATTAGCAATTGTAACCGAAACAGCAGCTCAAAATAACATTGATTCATTCAATAAATTTGACAGTTCATTTCGTGAAACTTTGGATCAGGTTAAGCTAAGCGATCAGCTCATCATTGAATCAGAGAATTTAGCAAACAAATTTTCGGAATTGAATCTGATTTTGTCAAAAGTATTGGATGACATCAATCTTTCATTAAAGAAAGAATCTGATTCAGTTAATGAAAATGTAATCTCTGATGCAGGAAATTTCATATGGGTTGTTTTGGTTGTTTCCGTTATCGGCCTGATCATCAGTTTATTGTTTGGATTTCTTGTAAGGCGTTCGATTACCAATCCTGTAGACAAGCTGGTAGATACTGCAAAGGACATCGCTGAGGGAGAAGGGGACTTAACTAAAAGGATTCAAGTTGTGGATGAAGATGAACTAGGAATCCTCTCCAATTGGTTCAATACCTTCTTAAGGAAATTGAATGATATCATCATTCAAGTGAAACAAGATGCTCATCAAATCAATCAGGTTTCTCAGGAAATGGCTGCAGGAAATATGGATCTATCATCGAGGACTCACCAACAAAGTGCCTCATTAGAAGAAACTGCGAGTTCGATGGAGGAAATCAACAGCATTGTACAAAACAGTGCCGAAGAATCTAAAAATGCAAATACACTAACCAAGAATGCACAGCAATCTGTAGAAAAAAGTCGAAAACAACTTTTAGACACCGTGGATGATTCAATCACGAATAATCATGAGATGCTTTCCAGTCTTCAGGAAACCAATTCCAAAGTTGTGGATGCCATGGAAGATATCATGTTAGGTTCAAAGAAAATCGCAGGTATTATTACACTGATCAATGATGTTGCTTTTCAGACCAATTTATTGGCTTTGAATGCCTCGGTGGAAGCAGCTCGTGCAGGTGAACACGGGAAGGGTTTTGCGGTTGTGGCTACCGAAGTCAGAAAACTGGCTCATCGTTCTGCAAAAGCTTCTAAAGAAATAGGAGTTCTGATTGAAAATAGTTTGGAAAGCATCGAAACCGGCCGAAATTTGGTTACTGAAGGTGAAAAAGGGATGCAGGAAATGAGAAAGAAAGTTGAAACGATGTTGAACCATTTAAAATCTGAAAGTGATGCCAATCTCAACGATATAACACAAGCTTTCCTACAGGTCTCTGAAGTCATGGAAAATATTAAAGTTGCCTCACTGGAACAAGCCGATGGAGTTGGGCAAATCAATACAACCATTGCTGATATGCAGAGAATTACCCAGGAAAACGCCACACTGGTGGAGGAAAATGCTAGAGCCAGTTCGAGTATGGCTAATAACACAAAGCATTTAGAAAATTTACTAAATGGTTTCATTGTTGGTGATGAAATAACCACACAAGCGATTGAAAATAAAGGGAAAGACAAACTCCTGCTCGAATCTAAAGCAAATCAGGATCAAGAATATCCAGATGATAATTCACCTAATCAAATTATGAGAAATGATCAAAATGAAATTGATAAATTAACAAAATTACCACCTTTCAAATAGTTTTGAGCTTTTCAAACCCTGTAGTTGAAAACTCCAATTATATGCAATCGTCTGTCAGGAAACCTACAGATGAACAATATGCCAAATTTAAAGCTCTTGTTGAAAACCAATTAGGGCTTGATTGGAGTAAAGAGAAAAAATATCTATTGCATGGAAGATTGAATACGAGACTATTTGAATTAGGAATCAATTATGATGAATATTATGAACTTTTAATCAAGGACAGATCGAACCGAGAAATCGAATTATTTTATAATTTCGTCACCACCAATAAAACAGAATTTTATCGGGAACCAGCCGTATTCAATTGGATTAGAGAAAACATCATACCCGCTCTCAGGGAGGAAATTGTTAATGGGCTCAGGGAAAAAATCAGATTTTGGTCAGCAGGATGTTCCACAGGCGAGGAAGCCTATTCTTTATCATTCGAAACACAGGCTTTGGCAGGGATGTTATCTGATGTTTCCAATGGTTACAAAATTCTTGCAACAGACATCAATACCCAAGCACTTGTTGCAGCCCATAAAGGGATTTACAATCAAGAAGATATTAAAAATGTATCTCATCCTATTTTGAATAAATATTTTATACATACTCCTTCATCAGGAAATATGATCACAACCTACATGATTAAGGATTTGATCAAAAATCTTATCCAATTCCGTATATTGAATTTTTTAGACAAGAATTATCCAATTGCCACTAATTTTGACATTATTTTGTGCAGAAACGTCCTTTATTATTTCAAGGATGATGTAAGAGAGAAAATTTTTGAAAAACTCATCGATTATTTGTCTCCTGGAGGATATTTGATCCTAAGCGGCACCGAAACGGGGCATCGAATCAAGTCAGCAACTAAAATTCGTCCAAATATCTTCAAAAAAACACACTAAGCCTAAGATGAGTTCCATCATTCTTTTAGTTGATGATTCCAGGACGATCCGGTCCCATGTGAGGAACATCCTTCAAAATTCAGATGAAGATTATCAAGTTGTTGACAAAGAAGATGGATACCAAGCCTTAAAATGGTTGTCAGTCCAAACAGGAAAAACCCTTCCGGATATTGTGATTCTCGATCGGAACATGCCGAACATGAGTGGAGATGATTGCATCAGAATCCTGAAAAGCGATCCTGCATGGAAAAGAATCCCGGTTTTGTTTTTAACGGCCCAGGTGGAAATGAGTGAACTGGTCAGAGGCCTTTCGGAACTGGAAGCAGAGGATTACCTGCCTAAACCTTTTGACCCGCGCGAATTTTTGGCTCGGATAAAAGTCCTGATCAGGATCAAGAAGGCAGAAGACTTGACCCATCAACTGAATTTGGATTTGGAGGACTCTCTGGTACTTCAGAAAAAAGCCTACGAGGAGTTGAAAAGCACTAAAATCCGTCTTGCCGAAACAGAGGCTGCAGCAAAATTGACAGGGGTTTTCGAAAAATTCGTTCCCAAAGAATTTCTTAATCGAATCGCTCCAGATGGTTTAGAAAACCTTCTTTTTGGGCATGCAGAAAGCGATTTTGTCACCATCCTTTTTTCAGACATCCGTGCATTTACCGAAATCTCCGAAAATCTATCTCCGCAGGAACTGATGGATTTTCTCAACGGATATTTGAGAGAAATGAATCCTCCGATCATGGAAAATCATGGCTTTGTCGATAAATTCATTGGTGATGCGATCATGGCAGTCTTTGACCGACCGGACATGTCTGATGCAGATGAGGCTCGCAGTGCAGTCGAAGCAGCTTTGGGAATGCAGAAAGTTTTAGAACAACTCAATATAAAACGCCGCAAACTGAAACTGGATCCGGTGGCTATGGGAATCGGGATTCATAGTGGGAATGTGATTATTGGAACGGTAGGTTTTGAAGAAAGAATGGATTCAACGGTACTTGGGGATGCTGTCAATCTTGCTTCACGTTTGGAGGGATTGACCAAGTATTACGGCTGCAGTTTGATCATTTCTGAAGACACCCTGAAACTTCTTGAAAATCAAAAAAAATATCAGACCCGGGAGTTAGACCTTGTCATGGTCAAGGGGCGCAAAGCCCCTTTGAAGATTCATGAAGTGTTTGACTGTGACGATGAAAGAATCAAATCGGTCAAGCTCCAAGCTCTGGATCCCTTCCTCGAGGGTTTGGCTTCATACCGCAAGCGTCAGTGGAAGAAAAGCCTGGGTAAATTTAATGAATGCCTGAAAGTCGCGCCCCAAGACCTTGTCTACAGAATTTATGTTGAACGATGTAAAACCTTCATGGACCAACCTCCTCCCAAAAAATGGAATGGAGTTTATGAATTCAAAGAGAAATGACCCCTGATCAACTGCCCATAGAAGAATTCCTGGAAGAAGCGGATGAACTGGTTCAGGATCTCGAATCATCACTGCTCGAGCTGGAATCCAATCTAAAAGACCGCTCCATCATCGACAAGATTTTCAGGGCCATGCACACCATCAAGGGTGGAGCTGGTATGGTGATGCAAAGCGAACTTTCTGATTATGCGCATCATCTTGAAACCCTCTTAGATCAGGTACGCTCAGGCGGGGTGGAATGCACCAGTGAACTGGTATCCACTCTTTTAAAGGCGAATGACTGCATCATCAGTTTTATCCAAAAGATTCGTGGTGAAGGGGAAGTTGATGAAGAACTCAAAGAAACAACCCTTAAGGAGCTAAAAAGTTTTTCCAACCAAAGTCCTCAACCAGTCGTTGAAGAAAAAAAAGAAGTCCCTGTCCCGCAAAAGAATGCAGAGGAAGTTCACCAAACGGGACAGCAAACTTATCTGATTACGCTGAAGTTCAATGAAGATTTTCTCACGCAGGGAAGTGATCCACTGTTGGTTTTGTCCCAATTGAAAGAACTTGGTGAAATTTCTGTGATCCCCCATCTCAGTGAATTACCTGATTATAAGGTTTTCGATCCTGAAAAACTTTATCTCTGGTGGAGCATCAAATTAACGACCGAGCAATCCATCACGGATATTGAGAATGTCCTGATTTTTTTCCAGGAGGGGAATCAACTAAAAATCGAAAATATCGACACACCCGATGAAGAACAGACCCAGGTTCGAAACGCACACCAGCAGATGATCCAGGAAGCAGAGTCATCTGAAGTTCCTGACAAAGATACAGAAGTCATCGAAAAGGATGGGGTTCAAGAAAAAGAAGAAAAAGAAGAAGAAACCACTCAGAGCCAAGCAACAGGTGAAGAAGATGCTTTATCATCAACCACCGACAATTCCTCTCAACCACCTCAAAAACCGGTTGAGAAAACGGAGGAAACCCAAGTCGTTCAGTCCATAAGGGTTCAGGTCGACAAACTTGACAAACTCCAGAACCTAGTAGGAGAAACCGTGATCAACCAAGCGAGGTTGATGCGTCTCAGTGAAGAAATTACAGCCATTGACGAAAACCTCGGAGAAATGGTGCTCCAGTTTGTCGAAGACAATGAAACTTCGGTCAGAGAACTCCAGGATCAGATTCAACAGGTTCGGATGATTGAAATGGGCAGCATATTCACACCCATGAAACGGATCGTAAGGGATTTTGCAGTCAAGAATCAGAAACAGATCAATCTGGATATTCATGGTGCAGATACAGAACTGGATAAAACCGTGACCGAACAACTCCATGGCCCTCTGGTTCATCTCATCCGGAATGCCATGGACCACGGCATTGAAAAACCTGATGAACGCAACAATAAAGGTAAAGATCGTACTGGAACCATCACCCTTCGCGCATCCCATCAGGAGGGTTTTGTCATTGTCGAAATCGAAGATGATGGAAAGGGTATGGATCCCCAGAAAATCTATGAAGCAGGGGTTCGCAAGGGGATTGTTGCAGAAGGAGAACAGCTTTCCGACATGGAGGCATTTCAATTGATTTTCCAGCCTGGATTCACCACCACCACTGAGGTCACCAGCACCTCTGGGAGGGGTGTCGGAATGGATTCAGTAAAAAAACAGATCGAATCCCTTTTGGGAAATATCGAAATCCAGAGCAAAGTCAATCAGGGAACCCTGGTTCGCTTGAAACTCCCATTAACGCTGGCCATTATCGAAGGGATGATCGTCAAGGTGGGACAACAGGTTTTTACTCTTCCCCTGCTCTCTGTGGTGGAGGCACTAAAACCTCTTGATCGTCAGGTAAAACATATGAAACGCTCCGGAGAACTGATAGACATCCGAGGTGAGTTCATCCCCCTGATCCGTCTTCACAAAAAATTACAACTGAAGGATGCCCTTGAAGATCCAAAAGAAGGGCTGGTGGTCGTGGTTCAACAGAGCAACCAAAAACATTGTTTACTGGTGGATGAAATCATCGACCAGCGTCCGGTGGTGATCAAAAACCTGGAAGATCATTTCATCCAGGTTCCCGGCTTGGCTGGAGCAACCATCATGGGAGACGGTTCGATCTCATTCATTCTGGATGTTTCTTCGTTGGTCAATTCTTAAAAGGAAAAAATATGGATGCATCACAAGCCAATTCAATGCTGAACAGTTTCGATGCTGAAATGGAAGACATCGAACTGGAAGTGAGCCACCGGGAAGGGACCCAGTTGATCACCTTCATTTTGGGATCTGAGAAATACGGATTGAAGATCCTGAAGGTCAGGGAATTGATCAGCTATCCTGAAGTGATGACACGAATCCCCGGCATGCCTGATTTTATTGTTGGCATGATCAACCTCCGTGGTCTGGTGATTCCTGTCATCGACCTCAGGTTGCGTTTTGAGATGGAAATCGGAGAATACGATAAGTACACCGTGATCATCATCGTCCAAGTGGAAAATAAGATGATTGGAATGATTGTAGATTCGGTGGCCGACGTGGTGTACTTGGAAGATGATAAAACCCAGGCCAGTGCAGACATTTCCACTAATATTGATACCCAGTTCATCCAGGGGGTGGCCAACATCCGGGATGATATGGTGATCCTGCTGGATGTCGACCACCTGCTTTCAGAACAGGAATTGATCCAATTGAACAATTAAAATCCTAATGCTTTACTCCCCATGAGCAAGCCTGCCAAAGTCCTGATCATCGACGATTCCGCGGTGGCCCGTCAGACCTTGAAAAACATCCTTTCCGAAGACCCGGAACTCGAAGTGGTGGGTACCGCCCCAGACGCCTTGATCGCGCTGAAGAAGATTTCAGAACTCAATCCGGATGTCCTCACCCTGGATGTCCAGATGCCTAAAATGGATGGGCTGACCTTTCTGGAAAGACTGATGAAATCCCGCCCGATGCCGGTGGTGATGGTCAGTTCCTATACCCAGGAAGGCTCGGAAACGGCCATGCGCAGTCTGGAACTTGGAGCGGTCGATATCATCGAAAAACCGAAATTCGAAGTCCGTGAAGGTTTGAATGAAATAGCCATTGTGATCACGGACAAGGTGAAAGCCGCGGCACAGGCAAGAATGAAAACGGCGAGGCAGATGTTCTTAAAAACATCTCCTAAATTAACTGCCGATGATGTACTTCCCAAAACCAGCAGAAAACGTAAAANATCCGCTCAGGAGCCCATCATTGCCATAGGAGCTTCTACGGGTGGGACGGAAGTGTTGAGGGAAATCCTCAGTACCCTGCCGGCACAAATCCCAGGCATCGTCATCGTTCAACACATGCCGAAAGCTTTCACGGGTTCTTTTGCAAACAGCCTTGACCGTGTCTCTGAACTGAGTATCAAGGAAGCGGAAGACGGAGACATGGTCGAAAGCGGAAAGGCCTTGCTGGCCCCAGGAGACGCACACATGATCCTGAAAACCAAAGGCTCTTCATACCAAGTCAAACTGGATACAGGCGAACTGGTCAACCGCCATAGGCCTGCTGTCGATGTCCTCTTTCGTTCGGTAGCTTCCATCGCCGGTTCAGCTGCTGTCGGAGTGATTTTAACGGGTATGGGAAATGATGGAGCTCAAGGGATGGGCGAGATGCATGACGAAGGGGCCCTGACCTTGGCTCAAGATCAGGAGTCCTGTGTTGTTTTCGGAATGCCAAGAGTGGCCGTGGAAAGTGGTGCGGTAGATGAGAGCCTCCCTCCAGACCAGATCGTCAAACGCCTGCTGGAGTGGTGCTGAAACCTATTCCCTAGGCGGTCGTCATGATCAGATCTTGTTAAACGAAAAGTGAATCAAGCAATTTACTTGAAAACATCCTTTTCTCCCAAACCCTCACGATTTATCTCTTTTTCCTGACTGGTCAGAGCCTGTCTTTTTTCAGCAAGCATTTCGATTTGGTTGTTACCCTGCTGGGGAATCTGTTCCTGTTCTTGATCGACCTTGAAAACCTTCATGAGGTTCTCCAGGTGAATGGCCTGTTCAGCGGTGGTCTGACTGATCTTGATGTTGTTTTCGGCATATTGAGCATTTTCCTGTGTGATTTGATCCATTTCATTGATCGTGCTGTTGATCTGCTGAACGCCTGAGGCTTGTTCTTCCGACGCAATGTTGATNTTGTTCATCACTTCNGANACATTTTTAAAGGACAATANAATNTGNTGNAGNTTNTANTCNCTGTTCGACTGTAAATTATTNAGCATCGATTCAATATCGTTCTTGATCTCATTCATCTGCCCCTCTCCCTCCTGAATTAACTGGCTGACCGCTTTGAAGGCCTCGGTAATTTCATCAAGATTGACATTACTGTCGGTCTGCAGTTTTTGCAGCATGTTGTCAATTTGAAGTTTTGATTGGTCCAAACCAACTTTCCCATCAGAAACTGTTTTTTGTCCGGTTTGAATGTCTTCGAGACTTACACCGATCAGGTTATTGATCTCCTTGGCAGCTTTAGCNGATCGATGGGCCAGTTTCCTAACTTCCGTAGCAACGACTGCGAATCCTTTCCCATGATCGCCTGCCCGTGCAGCTTCTACTGAGGCATTCAAAGCCAACAAATTGGTCTGAAATGCGATATCGTTCATCAGAGATGTGATACCTACAATTTTGTTGGAACTCTCGGTGATACGCTCCATGGCATCNGAAACNTTTTGNTTGGTNAGTTCAAAACTGTCGAGCATTTGTTTGTTCAGATTGATTGTATTTTCAATGGTTACAAGCAATTGATTTTTACTGTTCGTGGCAGTGTCCTGGGCACCTTGNGTTTTATCAACAATCGACAAATTCGTTTCTTCCAAGTTTTTNACTAAGGATTGATTGGCNTCTACNGTCTTTTCCACCGCTTCCAACAATTGCTCACGGTAATTGCCTACCGATTCTTCAGCAGTTTTTGCAATTTCATGNGCATGGTTGGTTTCCTTGGCNGTGTTTTGGACAATACTGTTGATCTCCTCCATAGAAGCCGCTGTTTCTTCAATGGANGTACTTTGTTGAAGCGTTCTNTTNGATAAATCCTCCGTTCCTTGAACGATGTTGTNGGTAGAATTNGAAATACTGGANGCATTTTCCTTGATNTCCAAAACCAGTTTATTGAGTCGTTCTAAAAACATATTGAACCAGTTGGAAAGTTCACTGAGTTCGTCTTTTCCTCTCACCGCAATTCTTTTGGTCAAATCAGCCTCACCCTGTGCAATATCCATTGAAGTGAGAACAAGCTCATTAACGGGTCGGGTGATCAACCTCCTGATCAAAAGCCAGAAAAACAACCCGACCAACAAGCCAATTGATGAAATGATCATGACAATAGACATGAAATTACTGGCCTTTCCACTCACAATCTGGTTGACATCATTCAGATCCTTAAATATTAAAGAATTAATGTCATCCAATGTTTTAAATATACGGAGGTTGTTGTCTGAGAATTTTTCTGCAGATTGTTGACTCGTAATATATTCATTTCCTATGTCAGTGATACTTTTTAGAGTATTACGAAAAAAATCATCATAATCATAAAGAATGTCTTCCATATCTGAAGAATTAGACTCCTGTATGATCTGCTCCAATTCCTGGAATTGGATATCATATTCTTTTAATATTTCTTTCAAATACACTGTGGAATTTAAAGCAGTACCAGAAGATCCTGAGGCAAAGATAACTGATAAATTTCTCCCGGATTTATTTTGGTATATTGCCTTAGAGCTTAATATTTCATCCATTGTAGAAGTTAATTTAAACAACTGAAAAAAGATGTTAACCTCTAAAAAATTAGGATGTTCAGATGAATTCAAAAAATCTTTATCTGTTTTTCTTGAACCTTGTGTTGTAACTACTTCTAATTCGCACGTAGATAATGAAATATCTTTGAACCAACCACGGTCTCCATCCTCCATACAACCACCTCCTCTGATTTTTTTCATGAATTCATTATGTTCTTCAGAAGAAGTATCCAATCCTCGTTTTGCTCTTATTTTAAAAATGATTCTTTTTCTTAAATCCTTTAAATTGTCGAAACTTTTGATTAAATTTGAATTATTT
>NYUB01000062.1 GCA_002683785.1 Deltaproteobacteria bacterium | reverse complement strand
CTGACAATGATGAAGGAAGATTAGTTGCAAATACAATTAATAACTTATTATCAGAAGATAATTTTTCTGATTTCGCAATTTTGTATCGAACAAATGCTCAGTCAAGAGCTTTAGAAGAATCTTTACGAAAGATGGGAATTCCTTATAAAATTTATGGAGGACTTTCTTTTTACCAAAGAAAAGAAATAAAGGACCTACTTGGCGTAGAAATATTGCTCAAGTCTAGTATCACCTGGTGTCCTCAGAGGCCAGTCATTTCCGGCTACTACGGGGACATTCCTTAGATTGTCATTGGCAACAAGAACCCCCTGAATCATTGGAGTCATGCCGACAGTTCCAATTTCCCAGACATTGTCTGCCCAGATTTTGAAAAGCTCTTTGGCCAGAGCTACCTGTCGGTTCCGAGAAGAAGTTTTTGCTTCATCAATGATCTCAACAAGGCGTTTGATTTGTGGAGGAGGAGCCTGTCCATCTGAACCGCCTGACGCATACCACTTTGCAACCAAGGGAGCAAAAGTCAAAGCAGGGTCACTGCGCGGGTCAAATTTGGGCTGACCACTGAACGGAAATCCTGTGGTATCTTCATTCCAAATTTCTGCCATCAGTTCATTGGCAGGGCGCATGGCAAAGTGTTGACTTCTTTCACGGATCTCAACATGAGCCTTAACCCCAATTTCAGCCCAGTTCTCAACAATCAATTGAGCTATATCACCCCATGCTCCAAATTGGGGAACGACACCAATCTCAATATCCAATACCTTGCCATTGGGCATGAGTCGGAATCCTTGCGAATTTTTCTTGGGAAGAATTCCATCTAAAATCTGATTGGATTTGGAAGGATTTAGTTGGGTGTAACGGAAAGCATATTCATCCCCGGGGTAGTAGGGGTGAAAAGGTGCAGGAACACCTTGTCGAGCTTCTCCAAGCCCAAAGAATGCCAATTCCTTAATCGCATCCCTGTCTATCGCATGAGAGAGGGCAATCCGGAATTGCTTATTTCTGAAGAACTCTCCTTCAGCTCCTGTCCAAGTCTGATTCAGCATTACTACCGCATCAGATCCTCCAAAAGTAGGCCAAGTTACGACGCGATAATTGGCGCTTCCCTCGTTTTCCTTGAGAACAGGGTAGCTGCTCATATTGATATGCCGGCCCTGGAAGTCGATTTCGCCAGCAACAGCAGCTAGGTTCAGGGCTTCTTTGTCTGCGTAGAAAGTGAAACGGATTGCATCAATGTAGGGCAATTGGTTTCCTTTCGAATCAACACCAACAAAGTAGGGATTACGCTTTATCGTGAATACCTTGTCTGAAACTGTTGTTCCATTTGGTACCCAACCAGCCATTCCCGGACGATGTCCGCTCAGATGAGGAAGTGCCTCAACAGCGAATAATTGGGTCCAAGTATCAAATCCTGCTGCTTTAATCTTTTTATCCAATTTGGATTTGGAAGTGTATTTCGGATGAAACTGCTTGAGATAGTGTGCTGGGACAAACACCAGGTTACTGATTGATTTGTCGGCACCATCCAGGTTTGCCATATTCAGCAAAAATGCAGTGTTTGGTTGTTTGAAGGTCCATTTAACAAGGAAATCAGTCATCTTCTCCACCGAGGCAAGTGATCCGTCCTCGTTTTTCATCCAGTTCACACCACCCGGCATCAATTCTTTGTTCAGGAGCATGTCCCGGTACCAGAAAAGGATGTCATCAGCCGTAAAAGGTTGGCCATCCGACCACTTTGCTCCAGGTCGAAGGCGTATGATCCATTCGGTAAAGTTCGAGTTGGATTCCCATCCTGCAGCAATATGCGGGACAATTTGGCTGCCGTCAGGCGCATAACGGACTAATGCATCATAAACAGCACGGGTATAATTGTTGTGATCGCCAGGGCCTAAAAATGCGCGGCGTAACGTTCCGCCGTATTTTCCAATCTCATCCACAACTGGAAGGATCAATGGAACTTCCGGAAGACGTTCATTCAGGGGTGGAAGACTCCCGGCCTTCACTTGAGAAGCAAGTTGAGGGGCTTCTCCTGCTGATAGACTTGCTACTCCAATCAGGTAAGCAATACCGAAGGAAGCAAGAACATTTATAATTTTTAATAATGATTTCATAGTGTTATCCTTAATGAATTAATTTCAATAAGAGAAAATGTATAAGAACCGTTACTCAATTGACGGTCTTATTGTTAAGGGCATCAACCAATATTTTTCATTCCATAGGCAGTTCCTTGGGTTGGTTCAAGTTGGGAACTGGATTCAGGATCCAGGTACAGTTGCGCATTTGAAACGGTTCGGAGTATGGATCCGGGTCGTTCCTCCCCAACCGGTTTTTCAAGACATTCCCGAACCGCATTTGCTTTGCGGACTTCAGGCACAATGCAGAGTATTCGTTGAGGAGCAAGTAGTGCTGGAATGGTCAAAGTAATCGCATGTGTGGGGACTTGATCCATGTTGCTGAAATGACCTTCTCCAACTTGTTGTTTCCTGCTGGCTTCAGCCAATTCAATAAGCTTAACCCATTTGGGATCATTAAATTCTGCATAGGGTGGATCGTTGAATGCAATATGACCGTTCTCTCCCCATCCCATAGCAACTAAATCTGCAGGATATTTTTTCAGGAGTTCCGTGTAGGCTTGGCAGGCCTGCTCTATATCATCAGGTTGATTTGGAACCGGATGAAAATTTCCTACTTCTACATGACTTAAGAAGTGCTCTTCCAGGAAAAGGGGGAAACTGGCAGGATGGGTTGGTTCAATACCAAGGTATTCATCCATATGAAAGACACGAACTTTTGACCACTCAATATCCTCCAAATGCCTGAGAGCATAAAGGAAACTGAGTTGGGAATTTCCTGTTGCTAGGATGATACTAGCTTCTCCTCGGTTTTTTAGTGCTTCTTCAATAATGCTCTTAGCATCCAAGGCCGCAGCTTTTCCAAGTGAATCGACATCTTGGTAGATGTTTATAGGAAGTTGTTCCACCTGAAAGGTTTTCAAAGGTTCGGGTCGGTTCATGAATGTTCTAAAGAAATTTGTTTAAGGAGGTTGATGGAATAAATTAAAGCTCTAGGCAGATGGAAAGGATCCTTGACTGGAAGGGTTTTTAAGTAAGGGGATATCGGGTTCCCTTTTCGGTCAAGGTTGTGAAACCATTCTCCTTCTTTAGAATTAGGAAAATGCGAAAAAGTATAATCATGAATCTTTCGATACCACTCAAGAGTCCAATTCGCACCGGTAACAAGATAAGCCAATAGAAGGGATTGAAGGCTTTCAGTATGTGGCCACCAGATTTTTGATTCTGGACTATGCCAGGCAGGAATACCACCTTCCATATGGCATGCCAGGTAAAGTCCTCCATATTTTGAATCCCATCCTTTTTCGAGATGCCACTTGATCACCTCCATTGCCAGATGAATACGCTCCTGAATGCCATGGTAGCGATAGATCTTTTCCATGAACCACATGCTTTCAATGGCATGACCAGGGATAAAAGTCTTTCCTATGTCTCCATCAGCTTTTTTTCCTTCAGGACGAATGAATTCGAGTAGAACCTGCCTTTCCTGATCCAAGTGTCTGGTCATGACCTGATCTGCTAATTGAAGAGCCCTGTCAATAACATCTATGTTGTTAGAGTAGATTCCAAGTTCATGGAAAACCAAGGCAAACATCATTATTGGACCATGCGCTTGATAACCCTCCGGGATGGGATGGGGTAAAGTCTGGAAGGAGGAGTGGTCATCTAGGAGGGGATTCACTCTCAAATAACTGTCTAAAGCTGCTTGAAGAGCCTTAGTATCTCCGGTGGCTCGGGCATATTCAGTCAGGCCATAGATACAAAAGCCATCAACATAAATACTTTGAGGTTGAATGCCGGGGGAGCCATCTGCTTGGAGACTAAAAAACCACTCTCCCTTATCATTTCGACCATGTTCCAACAGCATTTGGGCTATTGGTTTTGCAAGTTCCAACCATTTTGGATCTTTGTCATGGGCATTGAAAAGATGACTGAAGACCCAAAGTGCTCTTCCCTGAGACCATAAATATTTTTCGGTTGAAATCACTTTGCCGTCATCTCTTACACAATTGTTAATTCCTCCATGAATATGATCTACGCAATGATTCATCCAGAATGGCAGGATCTGATGATGAAGGTGCTGCAAAAAGAATTCGAGTAATTCATCGAAATGTATATCCCCTGAATCTGGATCAAACATCTACTTGTTTGACGTCTATACTTTTTTGAATATTTCGTCCCTGATTTTTTCCCATCCAGCCCACATCTCCACTTTCTGCAAATCGACGAATACCCACTTCCTTGATAGAACTGTCAGGCACTTTAATTAAAGGGGTATATGTTGGATGGAGGGATTCCTTGTAGGGATTGTTTCTGGCAGCGTTATAGCAGCAGACCAAAGCCCAACGCGCTTTTTTAGAACGGTTCTGATCCGATCGATGCAGCAAATTACAATGAAAAATTACTGCGTCACCTGGTTCTAGTTTGACATGAATTCGATCAAAACGTTGGAGGGCAACATCAATCCTTTCTTGGTCGGCACCAGCCTGATCTCCAGTCAGAGTATGATCAATCCGACCCCAGTGATGAGAACCTTTTAGTACTTGTAAACAGCCATTTTCTTTTGTCGCAGCATCCAAGGCAATCATGGCACTTGCCATCAGTGGTTGAAGGCAGCCAAAGTTGTACCAATAACCGTAATCTTGATGCCATTCCCAGGCTCCTCCAATTTCAGGATCTTTTAGAATCATTTTGCTGTGGTAGTGATAAACTTCACCTCCCAAGAGTTGTTCCATTTTGTCCACTAATTTGTTACATCTTGCGAACATTCCATAAATTCCATCGCCTGGTTGATTCCATAGAGCCAGACGAACAGTTGTTCCATTTGCGTCTTTGCGGCCAAAACTTTGTTTTTCAAGTTCTCTATCATCGGCTGCAGTCTGTTTGAGAAGTTGAATTTCTTCATTGTTAAATAATTTAGGAAAAATCAAAAAACCCTGATCTTGAAATTCCTCTTCCTGGTTTTTGCTCAAAAGTGTCATGGAATTAAACGCTATGGCAAGGATTCGAAAAATTAAGCATATTCATATTTTGATNAAGCTTTGGAAAGAAATCTCAATGTTTCNAGATCTAAAAAATCAATTAAAGCCGATAAGCTTTTTTGACCAGCCGATAGGCAAGGTCCATNGCGGTTTCTCGAGCTTCTTCAATGCTAAGTTGATGTTCACACACCAGTTCCGCAAGGTATCTGCAATCGATGCGGCGTGCCATATCATGACGGGCCGGTATCGACAGGAATGCTCTCGTGTCGTCGTTAAAACCAACGGTGTTGTAAAANCCTGCTGTTTCAGTAGTCAGTCTNCGGAAGCGTAACATCCCTTCNGGGCTGTCAAAAAACCACCAGGGAGGCCCCAGTTTGAGAATAGGATAATGTCCTGCCAAGGGGGCGAGTTCACGGCCATAACTCGTTTCATCCAGTGTAAACAAAATGACGCTCAGACTTGTTTCGTTGCCGAAACGGTTGAGCAAAGGTTGCAGAGCATGGACGTAATCTGTCTGCATGGGAATATCTGCGCCCATATCCCGTCCAAAACTTTGAAANATCTGTTGGTTGTGATTTCGAAANGANCCNGGGTGTATCTGCATCACCAGGCCGTCATCCATGCTCATACGGGCCATCTCAGTCAACATCTGACCTCGAAACATTTCTGCTTTTTTCCCGTTCAGTCCTTGTTTTAATGCTTGAGAATAAAGCTCTTCACATTCTCTTAGCCCCAGNTTAGCGGTTACTGCGCTGGGATGACCGTGATCTGTTGAAGTTGCCCCCATGGATTTGAAAAATGCTCTTCGCTGCATGAGTGCTTTGAGGTAGCCTTCCCAATTTGAAGTATCCTCGCCAGTAAGGTCTGCAAGTTTTTCGATATTTTCCAAAAACCCTTCGAATTCAGGATCCACCACAGNGTCCGGACGAAAAGCAGTGATGACCCTTCCCTTCCATTCCGAATCCCTGATGATCNGGTGATGACTGAGGTCTTCCAACGGTGATTCCGTCGTCGCCAAAACCTCGATATTGAAACGNTCGAANAGTGTTCTTGGTTGGAAGNATTCCTGCGCAAGTTTGTCATTGATTTCGTCGTAAATTTTATCAGCGGTTTTGGGATTTAAATGAAGTTCGATTCCCAACACTTCATGGAGTGCGTGTTCAAACCAGATGCGTGAAGGTGTACCCCGGAAGAGAAAATAATTCTCGGCAAAGGTTTTCCAGGTCTTGCGATGATCCTTTTCCACTTCAATCCCATCCAGTCTTGCGATTCCCAAAGATTCGAGAGGAATCCCCTGGCTGTAGAGCATGCGAAAGAGATAATGATCTGGAATTAAAAAGAGGTCTGTGGCATTGCTGAAATTTTCATTCTCAGCAAACCATTCTGGATTCGTATGACCGTGAGGGCTGATGATGGGTAAGTCTTTGACCTCCTGATAAATTTCTCTTGAAACGGAACGAATTGAAGGATCCGAAGGGAAAAGCCTATCCGGATGTAATTCGTCTATTGTGTATTTATCCATTCAATATTTGGTTTTCAAAGAAATAGAATTAATTTGTGAAATATTCTGGTTTTTCGCTTTGGATACGTTTCAAGTCATGAATGAAGTAATTCAAATGATCCCGCATAGCCCTCTCTGCTCCGGTTTCTTCGGAAGCTGCTATTTTTCTGAAAATGATCTTATGTTCCTCCAAGACCTTCGGCTGCCTTTCAGGTATGGTCAAGGATAGATGTCGAACACGGTCCATGTGGGATTTGGCTAAATTGGTAATCCTCCAGAGTCGTGGTTTAAAGCAGAAATCCGCAAGGGTTCGATGAAATTCCTCGTCCATCAAGAACATCAGTTCCTGATCTCCGGTATTAACCGCATCCTGGTAACCATCCAATTTTCTAGTCAGTGTTTTGAGCAGTTCATCATTTTTATTTTTTGCTGCATGGCGAACCACGGCACATTCCATAGCCTCACGGATGAACTGGCTTTCCCTGACTGCTTCAATTTTGATTTTTGAAACATAGGTTCCTGATTGTGGATAAATCTCAATCAAACCTTCATCTTCGAGCCTCAACATTGCCTCCCGGATTGGAGTACGTGAAACCCCAAACCGTTCAATGATCTCCTTTTCCTTAAGGCCTGCTCCTGGAATTAAATGAACCGAGACGATAGCCGATTGAAGGAATTGGTAAATTTGTGGTGTGATCAGTTTTTGTCGGTTGAGGCTAAACTCGTTAAGCCAGTTCAGGCTGGGATCTTGAATTTTCATTGTGAATCNAAATAATATTTTAATATATTAATTTATGGAAATGAGTCAAGAGCATTGAAGATGTTTTCTTGCTAAAATCAAAAAGTCATCATGAATTGAGAACTTAAAACACTTTTTCCTATCAAAAAACATGTCATTAACAATTAAAGAAATTCGGGTGATCGTCTGTTGTCCTGGTAGGAACTTTGTGACATTAAAGATCATCACCAATGAAGGAGTTTACGGCTTGGGTGATGCGACTTTGAACGGACGCGAACTAGCCGTGGCGAGTTATCTGGAAGATCATGTCATCCCTTGTCTAATCGGAAGGGACCCNCATCAAATCGAGGACATTTGGCAATTTCTCTATCGAGGCGCCTATTGGCGCAGAGGCCCGGTAACGATGTCGGCTATTGCGGCGGTGGATACCGCTCTATGGGACATCAANGCCAAGACTTCTGGGTTACCTCTATACCAGTTGCTCGGAGGAAAAAGCAGAACCGGGGTGATGGTCTATGGTCACGCCAATGGCAGAGACATCGATGAGGCGGTCGAGGAAGTTGGCCGTTATATCGAGATGGGATATCAGGCGGTCCGGGCCCAATGCGGTGTCCCGGGACTGCCAAGCACCTATGGNGTTTCCGCAGACAAATTATTTTATGAACCCGCAGATGCGGATTTACCTTCGGAAAATGTATGGTCCACCAGTCGTTATCTGGATCATGTGCCGAAATTATTTGAANAGCTTCGTCAGGTTCATGGGTGGGATGTCCATCTGCTCCATGATGTTCACCATCGCCTAACTCCAATTGAGGCAGCCCGCCTTGGACAGTCCTTGGAACCNTCGAGGCTTTTCTGGCTTGAAGACACAATACCCGCAGAAAATCAGGAAGGATTCAGGATCATCCGGCAGCACACCACGACCCCGCTTGCAGTTGGGGAAGTGTTCAATACTGTTTGGGACTGCAAAAACCTGATCGAAGAACAACTCATCGATTACATACGTGCTACCGTAGTCCATGCTGGTGGAATAACGCATCTTAGGCGGATTGCAGATCTGGCAGCACTTTATCATGTGAGAACCGGATGCCATGGCGCCACGGATCTCTCGCCNGTTTGCATGGGGGCGGCATTGAATTTNGATCTTTGGGTGCCTAATTTCGGGATTCAGGAGTATATGCGCCATGCTGAAATCACGGATGAGGTTTTTCCTCATGCCTATCACTTCTCCAACGGATTCCTGCATCCTGGTGAAACTCCCGGGCATGGTGTCGATCTTGATGAAAAACTAGCGGCCAAGTATCCTTACCAGAGAGCCTATCTGCCTGTCAATCGCCTGGAGGATGGGACGATGTGGAACTGGTGAAACGCAGATGGATGAAACGTTGATGCATCTCACATAAAACATCATGGAAACTCAAACAATCACTCCGGAACGCCTTGAGGCTTCAGTGATTTCGGTGCCGCCCCTAGCCCGGACCACTGGCGGGGAAATTTCATTGTCCGAGAACCGGAAAATCGTCAATCACTTGAAAAAAGGTGGGGTGACCACTTTCCTCTACGGTGGAAATGCTGCCCTCTATCATCTTTCTTCAAGAGAATTCCAGGTTCTGCTGGAAATGATGCCACAGTTCGGTTCAGACGATTGCNTGATGATTCCCTCAGTCGGACCGTTTTATGGAACGATGATGGACCAGGCAAAGGTCCTTCGTGAATTGGACTTTCCGACGGCGATGGTACTGCCTACACGGGACATGGTCACCTCAGCCGGAATCGTCGAAGGCATTCGGCGATTTGTAGATTCCATGGGCAAACCAGTCGTATTATATCTCAAGCACGAAGGGTATATCGAGGTCAAAGACGCTGCGAAATTGATGGAGGAGGGCTGTCTGTCCTGGATCAAGTACGCCATCGTCCGGAAAGACCCTTCTATGGATCCCTTTCTGAGAGAATTGGTTCAGACTTTGGGAAGTGATCGAATCGTGAGTGGAATGGGAGAACAGCCTGCTCCGGTGCATATGAAGCAATTCAATTTGAAGAGCTACACTTCAGGCTGTGTCTGTGTTGCCCCTGGATTATCCATGGACATGCTTCAAGCGCTTCAAATGGATGACATGACCAAAGCGGAAGACATTCGAAAGCAGTTTGAAGGATTGGAGGGCTTGAGGAATGAAATCAATCCGGTAAGGGTACTTCATGCGGCAGTCCGACTGACACAATTGGCGGATACAGGCCCCATTCAGCCGATGATCAGTGAAATATCTGACTCTCAAGCAGCAAAGGTTGCCAAAGCAGCAATGGAGTTACTCAAACACGAGGAAAAACGTTCAGACTCCTAAAAAATCTTTCCTTTATTTTGAAGTGACTCAAACACATCGAGGATGAAGGCTTGAATAGAAACGTCTAGAACGGTAACGCTTTCGTCAGAAACGACAAAAATCGGATTGAAGACCGAAATGGAAAAAATTCAGGAACTGCAGGAAAGCATCGAACAGCCTGGACGGTGCCTGGCCCACTCGGGACGCAAGGCAAAGTACTTTTCCTGTTCGGGTTGTTCGTCATAGGGTCTGCGCAGCAGTTCGAGCATTTCTTTGATGAGGGACGGATCCCCTTCCGTTGCCTGGTCGATGGCAATCTGAGCCATATAATTGCGAAGCACATATTTGGGATTTGCAAGGTTCATGGATTCAACCNGCTGTTCCGGGTCCATTCCATCTTCGGCCAGTCTTTCCTGGTATTTGATGATCCATTGTTGAAACTTCTCCTGCTGTTCAGGGCGAATATCATCAGGACGGTAAAAGGCTTTGCCTAGAATTTCCAGAGGATCGGAATCTTCAGAAAAAGTGNTCGANATCCTTGAAAGNAGNCGGAAGAACATCGTCATGTCGGTTTCGACCTCGGAAAATAATACCAGCAGTTCATCCCAAAGCATTTGATCCGGTTCCATACGGAATTCAGAAAAACCAAGTTTGGANGCCATCATCCGGCTCCAATGATCCTGGTAGAAAACTGGAAATTCGTTGAGCACCTCCTCCAAGCCCTGGGTATTTTTGAAAAGAGGTTGAATCGCATTTGCCAANTGCCAAAGGTTCCAGTGAGCAATCTGGGGCTGGTGGGAATATCGGTAGCGTCTTCCGCCGGCATCGGTGGTGTTGGGCGTCCAGTCCGGATCATAATCTTCAAGCCAGCCATAGGGCCCGTAATCGATGGTCAGNCCCAATATTGACATGTTGTCTGTATTCATNACCCCGTGAACGAATCCGACCCGCATCCAGTCCGCAATCATCTTCGCAGTACGCTGGCAGATTACCCTGAACCACGCGAGGTANGATTCCTTCCCAGGGGGGCCAAGTTCAGGATAGAAATGCTTGAGTGTGAAATCCACGAGCCTCCGCAAAAGATCAATATCCTGTTGTGCAGTCAGGATCTGGAAACTGCCGAATCTCAGGAAACTCGGTGCAACCCGACATACAACCGCTCCTGGCTCCATTAGGCTGTTGCCGTTGTAGAACATGTCGCGCAAAACCTCTTCGCCGGTGAGATTGACACACAGTGCCCGGGTTGTNGGAACCCCCAGATGATGCATGGCTTCGCTGCAAAGGAATTCGCGGATTGAGGAACGCAGGACAGCCAGTCCATCGGCGCCGCGTGCATATGGAGTCGGCCCTGCCCCCTTGAGCTGCAAGGCCCAACGTTCACCCTTTTCGTTGATCACATCTCCAAGGTTGATCGCCCGACCATCTCCCAACTGCCCTGCCCAGTTTCCAAANTGATGTCCTCCATAGCACATTGCATGAGGATCCATTCCCGGAAGTAAGGCATTTCCGGTAAAGATCTCTGCGAATTCCTGACTCAGGCACTGATCCTCAGACAAACCGATCAGTTGTGCAGTTTCACTAGAAAAGGCAAGCATTCGGGGCTTTTCCATCNGCTTGGGCTTCACNCGTGTATAGCAGNCACCTTTNACTTGCCTGCAATAATTCTCTTCCAGTGGATCTGCAGGAAGTTCGTCTAAAAAAGAATTTTTGAAACGTAGGGCATACAGACCATTATCTGAATCCTGCGGCGGCGGGGTGACGAAATTCATCTTTGTAGACAACAACAGAGTCAATTCATGATTTTGAAAAAAAAAGAATCACTGAACTTCCACAATCATTTCAACTTCAACAGGGATTTGGTTCGGAAGGGAGCCCATGCCGACTGCCGATCTGGCTCCCCGTCCGGGCTCCCCGAAAACCTCGACCATCAAGTCGGAAAAGCCATTGATCACCTGGGGATGTCCTTTGAAATCAGGAGAGGCATTGACCATCCCAAGTACCTTGACCACCCTTTTGACTTGGTCGAGGTCACCGATCTCCGCCTTCAGTGTGGCCAGCAGGTTCAGGCCCGTAAGCCGTGCGGCCTGGTAGGCATCGTCGCTGGAGATTTCATCCGGGACTTTTCCGCTGAGGTAAGTCCCATCGGCCTGCAACGGTCCATGGCCGGAGAGATAGACCAGGTTTCCAAAACGTACTGCGCCCACATAATTTCCAGCTGGAGGAGGAGCTTGAGGCAGTTGAATGCCCAGGGAACTGAGCCGGTCTTCGATAGCTGACATACTTTCCTTTTGGAATAAGATGATAATTAATTTGAGAGCCTGCGATTGGCTTCCAGTTTCAGGTAGAGTTCGCGTGCAACATGCGCGTCCACCAGTGCGTTGTGCTTGGATGAACGGTCCCGCATCTCGAGAAAATCTTCCTTGAAATCTTCTCCTCCAGGAGTATGACCCTCCCAGCGGAAAAGACTGATCACGTCCATCGCCCAACCGTCAAGATAATCCGGAAGATCTTCTTTGTACTTGACTCCTAACAGGGAACGGAAGAGCACCCAGTCGTAGGTATTCCCACAGGAGGCGCAGATGATCTTTTCGCCGAAGGACTGCAACCATTCCCTCAAGCCTTTGGGGTGTGAGACGACCCAGTCCACATCGCCTCTCAAAAAGCGCGTCTTTTCCTTTTCCAAATACGAACGATCCTCCATCTCCGAAAGGATAAAGTTTTCTAACACGTTTTCCTCGAGCCATTCATCAATCTGGGANGAATCATAGTCAGTGAACTCCGCATAAAACTCCCGTTTTCCATCATAGGAAACCATGCCAAGGCTCATGGGAGTTGTTTCTAGATGCAGTCGAGTGCATTCAAAATCGTAAAAGATAATCAAGCAAGTTCCNNCAGATGGAGGTTGAAAAGAGATGAGTATGACTCTCCAGTTCCATCTTTTCAATCAGGGAACGCTTGCTGATTTGGAATAGGCGATGAGGGANTNCAGGACCNGAACCAGGTTTTTGAGTTTGGAGGAAGGATCAATGGATCATGGATGNAAGACCCATTTCCGGAAGGTGGAACGGTATTATTCAAGAATGAAAAATTGAGGCCCAGAAAGATCTGGATCAGGGACTGGCGTTCCAGATCATGTCGACAAACTGCCCCTTGCCGTCCCAGATATCGATACATCCCGCACACTGAACCCCCTGGGCACGTTGGGAAGGAACGGTGAAATTCCCACCCTCATCCGGTGTCACGATGAAATATGCAATCAGGCCGATGACCGCCATCAATGTGAAGGAAACGAATATTTTTTTCATTNCCCCTCCTTGCCANGTTTGAGNAAGGCCGGGGCTTTGNTGGAAGGATCATGCCGTCACCGATAATGCCCCAAAACCTTCCGAAAATAACGGGTAGGCAACGGCATCTGCTTACATTGTTTCAACCAAACCATTTTTTGAAACCCGCAAATCTACTGAAATGGAACAACTGAAAATGATGAGATCCGAACCTAGGGAATCCGNATCGAACGTGAGGCTGAAATAAGGAAGAATAAAAANGGGAAGAGGAAAATTTTCCGGTATAGGAAATCAATCCCTCCAGGAAAATTTAACAGGATATCCTGGGATCCAAAACCGCGTACCGTGCTTTAAGATTCCTGCTTACTACCCAAACCGGGAATGTATACAGAAAAGGTCGCAAGCGCTCCTAATGCCATATACGTGATCACTGTCCCTGGAATAGTGGCAATGAAAAGAATCCANGGAAATACAAACAAGTACCAAATTTCTTCGGGAATCATGCTAGTGTTCAATCAGCTTTAGAAAATTCTTTAAACTTTAAGACAATTATTTTTTTAAAGTGTGAGATATCATACTGAGGTCCATGAGAAATGCAAGNCTCTCAGATCGATTTCAAAATTCATNANAGATTTTNGGTGAAATTGCAGCTTGAGTTCATCCGAGGCATGCTGAACGAATTTGATATNAAACTTTCCTGGAGAAAAGATGGAAGAACAACAACTTGAAAGAAAATTCAGGGAACTCGGACAAAGTCTACAGGAGTTGAAGAGCAATGCAGTGGGAGACATGCAGCTTTTGAAGATGATGCTGGGCTGCAGTCTGGGCCTACAATTAATGATCTTTCTGCTGATGATTTTTGGAGAGAGCCTGACCACCTGGCTGGGATTAGCTGCCGGTTCATGAAAGTTCTCTCGGTTTCTATTCCTTGATATGGAAAAACCGACCCTCATGGGCTTTGCGGACGACCTTCAACTTGGGATCGTATTCTACTCCTTCCCAAGCCATATCATTGCGCCACTCACCAGCATAACGGGAACCGTCTCTTCTTGTGTAGGTCCCACTGCCGTGTTTTTTCCCATGCAGGAAATCCCCAACGTATTTGGAGCCGTCGAGCCAAGTGAAAATTCCCTTTCCGTCTTTTTCTCCATTCACGTATTCACCCACGTAAGTGTCACCGAAAAATTTGTCTCCCTCGGCATAGGTATAGGTCCCATGCCCGTGCATCTTTCCCTGATTGAACTCACCGACGTATTTCGAACCATCAAGCCAGACATAAGTTCCCTGTCCGTCTTTCAAACCATTGTTGAAGGTTCCTGAATACTGCGAACCGTCAGATTCCCAGTAGGTACCCTGGCCGTGTTTGATGCCGTTTCGGTATTCTCCAATGTACTGTTGCCCTGTGGGCCACTGATAGGTTCCCTGACCGTTTAAATCCCCTTCAGCGAATTCGCCGCTGTAACGTTCTCCGTTGTCCCATTGGTAACTGCCCTGACCTTGCTTATGTCCTTCCAGGAATTCTCCGCTGTAATGATCCCCATTGCTCCAGAGGTAATTCCCTCGGCCTTGGATGATGCCTTTGTGGAAATCCCCTTCGTAACGGGAACCGTCTTTCCAGACGAAGACTCCTTTGCCATGATATCGGTCCTGGTCCCATGCACCCTGGNAATATTCCTCCTCCTCACCCTTTGCCCCAGTGAGGTAGCGCCCCTGCCCCTGACGTTTGCCGTTTAGGAATTCTCCCTGGTAAAGTTCCCCACTCGGCCAACTGAAAGTCCCCTGACCNTGCATTTGCCCCGTGTCGAATTCCCCCTCATAGTGGGCTCCGTCCGGGAAATCGAAGGATCCTTGTCCTTGAAGCATTTCCACCTGCATTTCCTGCTGGTATNCTGCACTTTCTTGCAGAAGGATGGCGTCTTTTTCTTCCTGGACTTTCACAGAATGCCTAAATCAATGGGAATCAAGTATTCAACCTAATTTTTCTTTANCCGTAATTTTTACCATATTTTCCAGCTTTTTACGAATTCTCATCAAAAACTCTAATAATTCAAAACCATTTTTCGAGTTGAGGACCTCTTTCATACCTTGAATCAGGATCGACAAGCTGGATATTGAAGGGCTCAAGCTTGATTTTCAAGCTTCTGAATGGCACGGTGATGCACCAAATAATTCAACCTCAGCGATCCTTCAAGAAAACCCTTTCAAACTTGATGAATTAAAAAATGCTCGATCAAATCAATCGCNATGATGGNANCGCTCTGCTCCGTGGAGCNGGNCTNGGAGNNGAAGAAGCATTCCAATGGCTTGAAGAAACCCAAACACGCGTTTTTGGAAATTCTGAACTCTCGACGGAAGCACGTGATTGCGGAAGGCTTTGCAAAACAGCCCGGGACTGGCTCGAGGGACTGCCTCTGAAATCGGAACGGGATCTCAAACAGGAACAGGCTGGTTCATTGCTGGTACGTGAAACTGCTGGTCTTTGCTGGCGTTTCACCCGTGCCTGGCGGAAGGAGCTTTTTGTCGAATCAGAGCGGATAGCCGGGTCCTTTCCACGTCTGGAGACGCTTGCAGAATCTGCATCCAAACTCTGTCCCGGGGTCTATCCTTCACAGCAGGAACTTCAGGTAGAACAAAACAAACTACTGCGTGACAAGGATGGACTGGAATTGCACCAGGGGATGCTTTTCGCCCAGTGGTTTTCGGATCCCGAACATGGCCAGAGGATGATCCGGAGCATGCGTCGACCTACAGCAAGAGCCCTTGGACTCCAGGAAGAAATCCTCAAAACTGGAAAGGCAGACCTCGAATATGCCCGTGTTGAAATCGAAAACAGTACCGGTACAGTATTTTTCTCCAACCCCGAGTACCTCAATGCAGAAGACGACACCACCCTCGAACCCTCTGAAACCGCTGTAGACCTCGTCCTGCTCCATCCGGAAGTCAAGGTCGG
>NYUB01000061.1 GCA_002683785.1 Deltaproteobacteria bacterium | reverse complement strand
CTTCAAGATATTGATTGAGTTCAGTTTCAGACCATTTTTTGATCAGTTTTCGAGCAGCCCTGCCGTAGTGTTTTTCTCTAAAACTTTTTTTCTTTTGAAATGTTCTTACCGGAATTCTTTCAGGTTTAATATCGAAACTACCAAGTTTAATGAAACTCCCTTCCTTTTCTTTGAAGGCATTCAAGGTGACATTGATCGATGCCAGGGCTTTCCACATACTGCTTTTGCTTGGGATGATATCTCCTTCCAAATGAAACACCATAGCTAAATTGGCTTCATATTTTTTTAAAAGTAATGGCCCCTGATCCAAGATTTGATCTTCTTGGAAACTCCCCGCCATTCCAATGAATTCAAGGCCTTGATGCTCTTGAATCAGGGTTTGAAGTTCTTCAGCTAAGACTGTGACTGCTTGGGAAGATGATTCGGAAAAATCCTTATCGGGATTGTACTGATGAATCAGTAAAGTTTTTAGAAATTGTGGACATTCCTCCAGAAATAAATCTGCATTTTGTGAACAAATCAATTTTTTCGATGATGCTGAAAAATTATGAAAGAGAATCGTTAAGATTGTTTCACGTATGTTATCAGGAAAAGAATTACCAGATGATGCGAATCCACTTATTTTGGATTCTGTTCTTTTGGTATCTAGACTCATATTCAATGTTTTTTCTGAGTAGACCAATGATACTTCAAATAAACATTCCAATTCCTCTTGCCTGGATGTGATACCTTCAGCCGGGACTGGTTTGATAGGATGGATATGAGTCGAGATGATGGGTCTTATCAACTGGTCAATGGCAAACTCTTGGCCTTCTTTCTCGCCATTGATGAACAGGAAACATGCTTCTTTGGCACTTGCTCCTTGGAAAGTCAGCAGGGCCAAGAGTGTAATGAATGTGGTTAAGTAATTCATAATAAAGAGTAAAATTTAATGTTAACGTATCTTATCTAAAAATTTCACTCAAGATTTTCTAAGAAAAAGTATATGAAACANTCNGGGGNAAAGTAAAATATGAAAAAACTTCAGCTGATTTCATTCCGGGAAGAACACCCAACCCCAATCAAATACTTCTGATTTACAACGGCTCAGGGTGAGTCATTTGTCCTATTCTACTCTTTCGGTTTCCGAATTCCAGAGGAAAGGAGTTCAGAGTAGCAACATGCAGTCGCCATANCTGAAGAATCGATAGCGTTGCTTAATCGCTTCTGAGTAGGCTTGCAGTAGGGGTGTTCGACCACTGAAAGAAGAAACGAGCATCAACAAGGTGGATTTAGGGAGGTGAAAGTTGGTCAGCAGTCCGTCTACCATCTGGAATTCGTATGGTGGATAGATGAAGATATCGGTCCATCCTGAAAACCGCTGAAACCCTTCCTGGGCAAGGCTTTCCAAAACCCTCACCACGGTCGTGCCGACAGCAATCACAGGGTTTCCCTGCTTCTTCATCTCCAGAAGCTCCTGAAGCACTTCCTCCGAAATCTGGAAATGTTCGGAGTGCATGTGATGTTTCCGCAAATCCGGGTCTTCGACTCCGGTAAAGGTTCCCAAACCAACATGCAGGGTCAGTTCGAAAATCCGGATTCCTCGATTTTGGATGGCATTCAACACTTCCNGAGTGAAGTGCAGTCCTGCAGTAGGAGCAGCGATCGCTCCGGGGACGCTNGCATAACAGGTTTGGTAACGTTCCCGGTCCTGGAGGATCTGCTCTTCCTTTGGTTTTTTGCGTTTGATGTAGGGAGGCAGGGGNGGAAGGCCAAATTGTTCGAGGTTTTCGGAAAGTCTTTCAGCTTCCACGAATTCCAGCAACCAATGTCCTTCTTCATTTCGTTCCAACGCTCGGGCAAAAAGCTTCCCTTCAAAAAACTGAAGCCTTTCCCCGGGTTTGATGCGTCCGGCCTTGCGGACGAGAGCAGACCAGGTTCCAGGGAATTCCTCAGTCACCAGTANGGCTTCGATCTCCCCTCCTCCAGCACGGTGACCGAGCAACCTCGCAGGGAGCACACGCGTGTTGTTCAATACCAGGCAGCAATTNTGAGGAAGCAGATCGAGAATTTCAGGAAATTGATGGTGGCTGAATTTTCCATCTGTCTGGGATAGACGGAGCAGTCTGGACGCATCACGCCGACTGGCTGGATGCTGGGCGATCAGTTCCGGAGGAAGGTCAAAATCGTAGGACTCGAGTCTCCAGTCCTCATTTGTCATGGAGTGGGTTCCGGGAGGGCTTTCTTTGGAGGATCAGCCGACGTGGTCCATCCCTCCCATACGTTTGATGCGTTCTTCAGGGGCAACGATTTCCGTGAGCCTCGCCCCGAATTTTTCATTGATCACCACCACTTCTCCGCGGGCAATGAGGCGGTTGTTGACAAAGAGGTCCAGGGGTTCGCCGACCAGTCGGTGCANGTCGAGCACCGAACCCTGTCCGAGGGAAAGCAGGTCGCTGATGGCCATCTTTGCCCGTCCTACCTCGAAAGTCACGGCCAGTGGCATTTCCAGGAGCAGGTCGAGACTCATGCCCTCTTCCTCCTGGTCTTCGCTGATGCTCACCTGTTGGGCACTGCTGAGCATCGAGTCGAGGTCCTGCCCTTTCTCTTCCGAAGATTCACTGACGAGGGAACTGAGATCGCCACTGACTCCAGAATCNTCAACGGATTCCTTGGCCTCGACTTCAGACATCANTGAATCGAGNTCACCTTCTGCGTCACNGTCTTCGAGTTCTTCTTCCGCCTGTTCTTCTTCTACGATTTCCTCGTCTGCCATAATTTACTCCAGTATTTGGACCTGATGGATGACCCAGCTTTTTCGGATCTTGATCTCATTTAATGCATCACACGCGCCGGGATTTTGAAATTCTTTTGAGTGAAAGCAGGCTCGGACGCGTTGCGGCATGGTATTTCCTGTTACACTTTCTTTCAGTAGTTTCCTCGGTTGGAGGCGTGCTTCAATGTGGAATTCAGATTCCGTACCTTCTCCGATTTCGTTGAAGTCCAATTCNGCGTCCCATCCTGAATCCGCACAATATTGGATCAGCTGTGCGGANGCTGTCTGTTCTTTTCCCTCAAGGAAAGAACATCCCCGGTAAGTAGGCGCATGNATCCTTCCTNCCTGNCATGTATCAAGGAATGCAGGAACCNTGTCTTCTTCAAGATGCCCATGGGAATGGCCTCCTGGAAAATGCATCAGGTTGGCGGCGAAACGATGTCCGCCTAGATGTGAAGCTTCCCAAACCTCAAGTTCGAGCCCTCTTGAATCGATCTCATCCCTGAGCCTCTGGTAGACCACCTGTCCGTACTTGGCACAGCAAAGGTCATGACGGCCGTGGGTGCAGACGAACAACTGTTCCTTATCGACCGGTTCCCATTCGAGGTTCGGATCTTCAGGGAATCTCAGCCAACGCCTGAGGATTCCCGTTATCTGATCTGGTTTGACGTGGGAGAGTTTTTTNGCCTGNGGNNAAAAGAACAGACTTAGCCCATCGGTTCCGATGCCGGATCGACTGAGGAGCCGGATGGAGATNTTGTTTCCTGGTTGGCTGTTCGATTTGGACCATTGCTTGAGNCCCATAGGGAAGCCCCCTCGGGATTCCAGGGCTTCATGATTCCACATTTTTTTTGGCCAGGTGATGAAGATGAATTGATCGGCAAATGGTGCTGTGCCTCCAATCGGTTCTCCAGAGGAACGGGTCAATTCACTGCAGTAGGATCGTTCATTCATTTCAAAACCGAGTATCCAGGATAAAAACTTTTCGGGGGAGAAAAGTTGACGAGACTATAGCATGCAGGTCGTTATTGTCCATGAATCTGAAGAAGGATGCTTCAGAGATGAAATGGAGATCAGTTTTTGAGGAGAATGATTCCTGCGGTGACCAGAACCGCTGCAAAGATTTTGAAGAGATCCTTGTTTTCTTTCAGGAAAACGATGCCCAGTAAAGATGCCATCACCACACTCGTTTCACGAAGGGCGGAAACCAGCATGATCGGAGAACTCGTATAAGCCCAAAGCACCGAACCGTATGCATAGGCCGAGAGGATTCCTGCCCAAATCCCACTTGAACCCAGAGATCTCAAACCGGCCAGGGTTCGGCCCCGATATTGGTAAACACAGTAGATCTGGACCATCACCATCTCCAGAATGAAAAGCCAGCAGATGTAGGCCCAGACGTTTCCAGAGCTTCTTACTCCCATTCCGTCTATCATTGTGTAGCTGCCAATGAAAATTCCTGTACCAACAGCAAAGAACAGTGATTGNGGATGGCGTAGGAAGGATCTCATGGATCGCAGGCCTAAGCTGAGAATGCCTCCAGCTACCAGGAAGAAGGCCAAAATCTGGTGATCTGGTACCGCTTCATCAAGAAAAAACCAGGATGCCAGAAAAACAATCAGTGGGCCCGATCCACGCATGATGGGGTAAGCCTGCCCCAATTCGATGTGTCGATAGGAGTATGTGAGAAATACATAATAACCGCCGTGAATGGCTACCGAGACCAGAAGCAGATTCCATGCTTCCGTATGAATCGTTCCCAAAAACGGCAGGAATATCATTCCCATGATCCCCGTCATAGAATGCATCGCGGTCATCATCAAAAGCCGGTTCTCGGTTTTCTTCAGCAGCATGTTCCACAAAGCATGGGAAAACGCCGCCCCAAGTACCAGACCCATCACCAGTAAATTCATCTCTAACTTAAAATTTTTTCGAGTTTTTCCATTTCAAAAACAGACATCATGCCAGATTTTAACCTGATTTGAATATTCTTCTTGTGCCTCTCTGTTCAAGAACTGATTTTTTTAAAATGAAGGAAAGGGATATGGATACAGGAATAAGCTGGCTGGAAAATGTAATTGGGATTCCGATTAAAGCATTCTAAAAATTCATAGACTGGATGAGAAGCCGAGCAGGATAAGCCCTTTTCCTTCAAGATTCCTTGGAATATTTTTGGAAAGAAACCTTCCGGAACTTTTATCTTGGCCCCGGAAGGTTGGAGAAAATACCTCAGGCTGGTTTGAATTCCATCAACGATTCACGCAATCGCTGATAGACCTCTTTCGGGTTGCCCATGCCGTCGATGGTTTTCAACAGGTTCTGCTTGCGGTAATGGTCTGAAAGCGGTGCGGTCTGTTCGGCATAGGTTTTGAGACGAGCCCGAACGGTTTCTTCGTTGTCGTCGTCACGTTGGACGAGTTCTTCACCGGTTTTATCGTCACGGTTGGCAACTTTGGGTGGATTGAATTCGACATGGTAACTGCGGCCACTGGCCAGGTGGAACCGTCGTCCGCCTATACGCCGTACCACCGCTTCTTCGTCGACCTGGATTTCAATCACACAATCGATATGCTGCCCACTCCGCTGGAGCATTTCATCCAGTTTCTCTGCCTGTTTGCGATTTCTTGGAAAACCATCGAGCAGATACCCATTTTCACAATCGGGCTGCGCGATGCGTTCCTCAACGATCGTGACCACAATTTCGTCGGAGACCAGCTCTCCGGCATCCATCACCGCCTTGGCTTTCTTCCCGATCTCCGAACCGGATTTGATCGCAGCCCGGAGCATGTCCCCAGTGGAAAGCTGCACCAAACCATAGTCACGGGTCAGAAAGTTCGCCTGGGTCCCTTTGCCGGCCCCCGGAGGGCCGAATAGGATGACACGCATAATTTCTCCTAATTCATCATTGATCTTGAGGGGAGCAGGACCTTATCCAATTTAGGCACTTGGGCCAAAAAAAGCGATCAAAATCCGAATACTTAAACAAGAAAGATGCTTTGTTTGAAATGCCTGAAGTCATAGAAACACTGATCGAAGCTAGAGCTTTTGAACCTCAGGCCTTTTCATTCTGAAAATGATAAGGAAACACATACCATTGTTAATTATTGATAATAATATCAATTTTTTATAAAACAGATACAGCAGATCCAAAATGTATCAGAATCGACTCAGATCCACCAAATTACAGCCCACTAAAAAAGAATTGCCACTTTACAGCGAAAAAAAATTTCTTTCTTTGCTTCTGCTAGGTGTTTCATGCCTAAGTTTAACATCGTGCCAAACATTAAATCTCAAGAAGCAGATAAACCCATTAGAGCAACTGACTCCATCAGAATACTATAAATCACCCTCTACGAATCAGGATGTAGAGATCACCAGGAAAAAATATGGATTCAAATATCAATTCTCCTCACCCAGCAATGAGCGTTATGAGTGGTCATGGAAGTACAAGCGCTTTGAGACCGATGAGATGATAAGAAGGTTTGGTGTACCTAAGTCGATTTTTGAACCTTTTCAGGCCAATAAGAGAAATATCAATTTAAGGCGCAAAGTCCTTAAGAAATCCCTTTACAAGGCAGAAGGGCAAATCATCTCCCCAGATTTCAGCCAAATGGTGCCTTATTATATGGGATTTACCGCTCCTCTTTATGCATTGACAATCAAAACTCTTGGAAGGGATTCTTCACCAAGGGAGAGGGTGGAGTTTCTGCTTCGATTTGTTCAGGATATTCCTTATGGGATCCCTCCGACTCACTCGAATAACAAAGTTATATCCGGCGTCCTCCCACCCCCTCAGATCTTCATTGAAAAATGGGCTGACTGTGACTCAAAGGTTTTATTGATTTCCTCGATCTTGGCACATGAACCTAGATACAAAATCCTACTCGTCTATCTGGAGAAACATCTTCTGATGGCTTTCGAAGGACTACCCCATCGAGGTGATAAGTTC
>NYUB01000060.1 GCA_002683785.1 Deltaproteobacteria bacterium | reverse complement strand
ACATATCAAAACCGGTTTAATGAGCATAGCGAAAATTTTAAACATTTCCTGGATCGAACGCGGCCTCGAAAGTGAAGCCAGGTTGATTTGTTCCCGGGGAACTGTCTGTCCTCGTCGACGAAATTGCTATAGGGGATAGAGAGAAGTCGAAACAAGAAAATATTCTTTCCTGTCAGTCGATCAGGTGACAGGCCACCGAATGACCAGATTGGGTTTCGTGCCATTTCGGGATCTCATTGCGGCATCTTGATTCAGCATCCGGACAACGGGTATGAAAGCGGCAGCCAGAAGGAGGGTTGACCGGGCTGGGGATTTCTCCTTCCAACTTCTGGGCCTTGCCACGATCGTCTGGATTTAGGGTTGGAACCCCGACAGCAGAGCCTTGGTGTAGAAGATTTCAGCATAAATCTTTAACGATATTTTTTGCAACGGAGCGGCCCTGAAACCAACATTTTCCAGCATCTTCCACTGGGTTTGGCAGATTTTCAGCGCTATAAAAAATGGGAACTTTCGCTTGATCGAGGTGAGGTTGCACCATATTTCCTGCCGCATAATAAGCCGGATCAGAACAGCGTCCAAATTGATCGACAACCGGACTGTTTGTTTTCGGATCCAGCTCAAGGTGGCTGATTCGCGCCAAGCTGGATTCCGGAGTGTATTGCCCCGTGAACAAAACGCCATCACAAATAATTTTGTGAACTTGTCCGTTTTCATCTGAAACTTCAACCGCTTCAACACGCTCCTTGCCAAGAATTGTGACGATCTTCGTTTGCAATAATAACGGCACGCCCAACCAACGGGTTAGCTGAAAAATCGGCCATCGTACATTTGGGCGAACTTTTTCTTCCAACATCGCAACGGGTTGGATACCAGCAGAGCGGCAAGTGAGTAGTGCGGAAAAACTAACAATTTCAGTACCAATGACAATCGGGCGGCGGAACGGAATCCGGTTTTTCAGATAAACCATTGATTGAAGTACCCCAGTGGTGCATATGCCCAAAGCCCTGCTTCCAGAAACCAGTCTGGCGGAGCGTGGAGTCTCCCGGATTCCGGTGGCCAGCAAAACACGTTTTGCGGTCAATTGCTTTGTTCCTTCAGGCGAGGTAAGGTTGAGACCCCCCTCTGGGTTCAGCATTGTAACGGAAGTTTTCAGCGCTATGATCACTCCGGCATTTTGCGCCGTTTCCACTAGTTTTTTTGCGTATTTCGGTCCGGTCAAGACTCGTTGAAATTCACGGATTCCAAACGGCGGATGCCCGCAATGGCGTGGAATGCCTCCAGCCTCCGCTTCGCGTTCCAAAACAACAACCCCTTGAATTTTGGATTTTTTCAAGGTTATTGCCGCTGAAAGCCCAGAAGGGCCTGCCCCAATCACGGCAACATCGCAATGTTCTTTTTTGAAGTTTTCAGTCATGGCAAGTTCCGATGGCAAGGGGTTCGGTGAATTTGCCTTCGGTCAATTCGGCAAGACGTGCGGAACAATAAAATCCTTGGCAACGTCCCATGGTGGCTCGGGTTCGTCGCTTCAAGCCGTCAAAATTTCCGGCAGGAACAAGACCTACGAATGCCGCACAAATTTCTCGTTGGGTGACCATTTCACAATGACAAACGATTTCGCCGTATCCGGAATTTTGCCAGTCTCGTTCGAGGTGCTCCGCAAGATTGGGAACTTGTGGTAAGGCAGGATTGACGAGCGGTACAAATGTGGTTCCTTGTTTTGCAAGCAATCGAAGGACGTACTGCGCCAAACCGAGTGCTGCAGTCAGTCCGGTGGAGCGGATTCCGCCGAGGGTGACCCAGTTGTGGTCTGAATCTTTAACAATCCGATATTCTTTTTTTTCGCTGGCGGGTCGAATTCCGGCGTAAGTAGCCGTAACCGGTATGTCAGCGAGAGCCGGAATTTTTTTGACGGCTTGTGCGTGAAGTGCATGCAAATTTGCTTGGTCAACGGAAGCATCGTCTCGGCTTTCCTGTTCTTCAGCGGTCGGTCCTACGGCAAGGTTTCCGAAGATGGTTGGAAAAATGACGATACCTTTGGTGCGTTCTGTTGGAACGGGCAAAATAATTGACTGAATCAAAGCACTCGCCGCTTTGTCAAACACCACGAATTGACCTTTGCGCGGCTTAATAGTGAATTCCCTTTTTCCCAAAACCGTGTCATCCAGAAGATCTCCATAAAGCCCAGCACAATTTATGACGTATGTTGTTTTGACCATTCCGCGCTTGGTTTCAAGAAACCAATGGTTATTGGTAAATTCACCGCCCATTACTTCCACGTTAAAAAACGCCTTTCCTCCATTTGCAACAGCTTGCGACAAATAAGCCAACGGAGCAGACCACGGATCGATCACAAACTCACTCGGAACCGAAATTGCAGCCCGAACACTCCCTGAAAGATGAGGTTCCATTGCAAGAATTTCTTGCTGATTCAACAAACGCAAATCGTCAATACCGTTGTTTTGTGCCGTCGCTAAAATTCCTGCAAACCGCTCTTCTTCCTCTGCTGTCCATGCGGTTACCAATGCTCCGGTTTTGAGAAGCGGCAAATTAAGGCTTTCCCGGATTTCAAGATATTCGGCGTAGCCATTCCTGACACATTCCAATTCCAACGAACCTTCTGGCGCATCAAAGCCAGTGTGCAAAATGGCACTGTTTCCTTTGCTCGCACCGTCCAGAATGTCCCCCGCCTTTTCAAGCAAAACAACGGAAGTACCTTCTAGGCTCAACCGACGAGCAACTGCGCATCCAACCACGCCCCCTCCTATAACAGCAATATCAGCTTCTGCAAGCATAGATTGAGTGCTTTTTTGGTTACACACGACTTTGAATACATGAGGGTGTTTATCATTTGCACCAGTTACAGGTTTTCAAACAAATAAGGTCCGTCAACCGGTTTGACGACAACAGTGTGTGTGATAAGATTCTTATCCTGAGTCCAATAATGCAGTTGATAGGCAGGAGCTTCTAGAAAAAATTCGGATTCACGCTTAAGTGTCAAATCAAGTGCCAATTGCATTCCCAAGCTTGGAGCAGTGCTGATTACTGTTCCACACCAGCGCGTATTGATTGGCAAATGAATATGACCGCAAAGAATTTTTTCAATGTGATCATGACTGCTGACAACATCGCCTAAGAGTTCTTTCCCGATAAAACCGTCTGCATTTGTTTCAAGAACACCGCAATTTACCGGCGGGTGATGCATGAAAATCAGAGTTGGCTGTTTCGGCTTCTCGGTCAGTTTCTCATTGAGCCACTGCGCTTGTACTTTGGTGATTTCACCTCCGGGCTTGCCAAGCATTGTACTGTCTAAAGCAATCAATCGGAGTTCTTTATTTTCAATCACATAGTCAATTTTCTTATCCGCTTCAACGGGGCATGAACGCTTGTCAAAAGTTGAGCGCAGTAGGTTGCGGTCGTCGTGGTTACCTGGGATAACATAAAAAGGTGTTTTGATCTGATTGAGCAAATAGGCAGCATGATTGAATTCTTCGGATTGCCCAGAATGGGTAATATCTCCCGTGACCAAAACAAGGTCCGGTTTGGGGTTTTGTTGGTTGATGTCAGCGATACATTGGACCAAATTTTCTGCCATTGGCGCAATTCCGTAAGTTTTCTTGCCTTTCAGGGGGATGTGAGTATCACTGATTTGTGCGATGAGCATGGCTGAATGATCTTAAAACCTCCGGCCCTCACGGATTTGGCAAATTATTGGAAAAGTGGCAAGCGACGGAGTGTCCTTCGCTGAGTTGGCGCCACTCCGGGACCTCGGTGCGGCAGCGGGCTTCAGCCATCGGGCAGCGCGTGTGGAAGTTGCAGCCGTTCGGCGGATTCACTGGACTTGGAATTTCACCCTCCAGTTTTTGCGCTTTCCCGCTATCATCTGGATCTAGAGAGGGGATGGATGACAATAAAGCCTTTGTGTAGGGATGACGAGGGTTAGCAAAAAGCTTCTTGGTGGGAGCGGATTCAACCAGTGTTCCGAGATACATCACGGCAACGTGATCACAGATGTGTGCGACCACACTGAGGTCATGGCTGATGAACAGGAACGTCAATCCCATCTGACTCTGAAGGGACTTCAGCAGATTGAGGATATCCGCCTGAATGGAGACATCAAGGGCGGCAACACTTTCGTCCGCAACAACAAAGTCTGGACTACACACCAGTGTGCGTGCAATTGAAATACGCTGTCTTTGTCCGCCTGAAAAAGCATGGGGGAAACGCCTCAGGTGTTCGAGGTTGAGCCGGCATTTTGATGCGATTTCCCTAACTTTCTGGTCCGTTTCTTCACGTGTTTTGGTCAGTTCCATCACTTCCAGCGGCTCGGCGATGATGTCTCGGACGGTCATGCGTGGACTTAGTGCGGCATAGGGATCCTGAAAAATCAGCTGTGCCAGTTTACGGTAGTTTTTCAGCTCAGTCTGCGAAATTTTACCGACATCATAGCTCACCTTACCATCATCAAAATTAATCTTCCCGGAACTGATTGGCACTGCCCGTAGGATAGCGCGTCCCAAAGTTGTTTTGCCTGAACCTGACTCACCAACAAGACCAAAGAACTGTCCAGGCATGATGTTCAGCGAAACATTGTTGACTGCCCGCAACATCGGCGGCTTGCCAAATAGTGCCCGACCGAGTTGAAATTCCACTTTGAGATTTTCGATGTGAATGAGCGGTGTTGTCATGCCGCGTCCTTTTTCGTCTCAAGTACAAAACACGAAGACGTATGATTCTGGCTGACTTCTCTGTTTTGCGGAACTGAAAGATGACAACGGTCCGCCAATACCTGCGGGCATCGAGTGTGGAAAACACAGCCGGGCGGACGTTCCAAAGGACTTGGAATATCACCGGCAACCGGAGTCAAAGGTTCATCCAGAGCATCAAGTTTCGGCAGAGCATGGATGAGTCCTTGTGTGTACGGATGCGCCGGTGAGCGCAAAACCTCACGCACCGGTCCACTTTCCACAATATTTCCTAAGTACATCACAGCAACTTGATCAGCAACTTGAGCGATCACACCTAAATCGTGTGTAATAAAAAGAATTGCCATACCAAATTCTTTCACCAAATCTTTCATTAAATCTAAAACCTGTGCTTGAATCGTGACATCCAGTGCAGTTGTCGGCTCATCGGCTATTAATAATTTCGGTTTTGTTGAGAGGGCCATTGCAATCATCGCCCGTTGACGCATTCCTCCGGATAGCTCAAAAGCATATTGTTGAAAGCGTTTTCCTGCTTCATTGATACCAACGCGCTCCAACATCTCAACCGACAAAGTGGCGGCTTGTTTTTTTGACATTGAAGTATGGATTAATAACTGCTCTACCATTTGGCTCCCAATTGTTATTGCAGGTGCAAAACTGGCCATCGGTTCTTGAAAAATCATTGAAATCGCACCACCGCGAACAACAACCATTTCTAGGGAATTTTTAAGAGACAATACATCAACCACTCGGTCTTCAAGTTCTAATTGAATTTTACTTTCCGGATCGTAAACGGAATTGGACGGATTGAGTTGCATCAAAGATTTAGCCGTAACGGATTTTCCTGAACCGGATTCTCCGACCAATCCCAAAACTTCGCCTGCATCAATGTTGAACGATACATTCTCAANCGCAGTGATGCGGCCTTCGTCCGTATCAAATTGCAGATTTAGATTTTCTACAGTCAGAAGGCTCATTTTATAGTGTGAGAATAAGGATCAGAAGCATCGCGTAAGCCGTCTCCAACAAAAACGAAAGCTAGCACAAAGGCAACAAAAAAGATGACCGGAATAAAATACCATTGATAATTCAACAGGACATCCGCTTTGGATACATTCTGCATCAATGAGCCTAATGAGTTAACCGGATCAGTTAAACCCAGACCGATAAAACTCAAGGCAGTTTCAGACCGGACTACATATGGAAAAGTAATCATTAAATCGACAATGATGTAACTGGTGAAGCTGGGCAAAAGGTGTTTGCGTATGATATGACCTGCCGAAGCGCCGCTCAGTTCAGCAGCTAAAACATACTCTTGACTCCGTTCACTCAACAAATGAGTCCGGATTCGTCGTGCTAAAGTCGGCCAACCGATTAAGCCAAGAATCGTAGCAATGAAGAAAAATCTTGTTTCCGCACTCCACTCGTCCGGCATAAAGGCGGCAAGTGCCATAAAAAGAGGAATGGGTGGAACTGTCCGGATTGCGTCTGTAATCATTTGCAAAATGGAATCGGTCCAACCTCCGAAATAACCTGCTACTCCTCCGATTATCAGAGCCAAAACAAAGGAAATAATCACACCGAGCAAACCGACTGCCAGTGAGGTGTAAATGGCGTGTAAAGTCCTGGAAAAAATATCTTTTCCGGATTTTTCTGTACCGAATAAATGGATTCCACCTTTATCCATTCCAAAAAGATGTTTATTAAAAGTAAGCGTTTTTAGATCAAAATCTAATGCAGTCCCGGGTAAATCCAGCTTGAGATCGATAAAACTATATTCCCATCCGTCCACCCAGAATTCCACATATCGTCGTTTTTCGCGGTTTTCGGTTATTACCCATCTGAAGTTGGTTTTGATCGAGCGTTCCCGTTCGGTGGTGTATAAAAATGGCCGGACTGAAAACCCGTTTTCATCCCAAAATTTAGGAATCTGCGGGGGGCCGTTTTCATACTGTTTGTCGCGCCCGGACATATTCGGTGCATGCGGAGAAAGAAACGGCGCAAAAAGTCCAATCAAAATCATTGTGGTCAAAGCCCAACCCGCCACCATTGCGGTGCGGTTGCTTTTGAAACGCGCTCGAATCAACTGGCCTTGTGAGGCTGTAAAATAACGTTCTTTGAGCTTTTGGCTTTTTTCAGCTGTTTTTTCTTTGGAAAAGAATCCCATAAATTTACCCCACCAATCCTTGTCTGACACGTGGGTCCATCAACGCCAACATAATGTCTGTAACAAAATTCACAATTACAATACTTGCGGTTAACAGAAAAATAATAGCTCCTGCTAGCTGTTGGTCGTTTGAACGCGCAAGTGCTTCTATCAACAATGCTCCTGCTTCGGTGAGTGTTAAAATCAAGGCGACTACCGGCAAATCGTTAAAAATGCGGTTGAGATCGAAGCCAAGCGAATTGACCACCGGACCGAGAGAGTGTCGTGCCGGATAACGCCACAGCAAAGTACGACCGGAAATACCCCGTGCTAAGGCAGCGGTAACATAGAGTTTGCCGATTTCATCCAGCATCAAAGCCCGCACGGTTTGCATCGCAAAAGCAGTTGCCGACCATCCGAGTACGAAAATTGGCAACCATGCACGAGACAGAAAATCCATGAATTTTGCCATTGACCAGGCCGCATCGCGGTACTCTTTTGAAAACAAACCAGTCAATGATTCTTGAAAAAAGATGGTTGAAAACAACATAATTATCAGTGCCAGCAAGAAATTGGGCAGGGCTAGTCCAAGATAACTTAAAAAACGGATCAAGTTATTGCTGATTGCATTTGTTGTAGTGGCAGAATAAATACCAATGGGAATAGCCAGAATGTAAGAAAAAATCAGTGCGGACAGACAAATGCCGAGACTGATCCAAAATTTTTCGCTGAGAAGTTCGTTAATGTTGAGACGAAGAATGCAGCTGTCACCAAAATCACCCCTGAAAAAAACATTACCCACCCAATTTACCCAGCGGACAGGAAAAGGTTTATCCAACCCCAGGCGTTTTTCTTCCGCAGCAATGTCTTGCGTCGTTATATTCTGACCTTGTGTATTTTTAAAAGCCAGATAGCGTTCCGCACAGTTTGCTGGAACAAACTCCATCAATGAAAAGACAATCAGGGACACCGCCAACAATGTGAAGAGCGACAGAAAAGCCCTTGTTATTGTGAATTGAGCGAACTTCAGCATCTGAGAATCTGAGTTACGCGGAAGGATTGTTTGTTTGAATTTCAAAAAAGCCGGGTAAAAAATCACCCGGCTTTCTAAAAATGACTCCGGTATTAATTATCTAAATACCACTGAGTTCCCCTATACGGAAAATTCCAATAATACTCATACGAATGAGTCTTGAAATCTGTAACGTTTTTGAGGCTGCTGTGATGATAAATAGGCCCTGTTGCTAAGACGGTACCGATAAACAATAGATTGCCGGTCATATTCTCGACCAAACGAGCACCAATTTTATTGGATTGTGCTGTACCCGCAGGTTCGGACTGGAAACCATTGATGTCATCCATCATTTGATAGACATACGCAGGAGGCTTAACCCCTTTTGCGCCCTTTGTATCAATGTATTCGGCCCATAACATCCCAGTTCGTAGGAAGAAATAGGTTTCAAACGGAGGAACAAACGGTGCGTTGTTGCCTTGAACGATTGGCAGAGGAAGGCCTTTGCGCCACATTCCGACATCCAATTGGTTGGATGACTGCGCAGAGCGAAATTCATCCGATGTCACCTCTTTAACGGTACATTTAACACCAACATTAGACCAGTGTTGCCCCACCAGTTCGACAACTTCTCCGGCAATACCCTGAGTTGCAAACTGAAGATTCAAAATCAGTTTTTCACCATTCGGAAGTTCACGGAATCCATCTCCGTCAATATCTTTCAACCCTACTTCATCCAGCAAAGCATTTGCTTTAGCCGGGTTAAAAGTGGTCATGTGATTTAACCATTTTTTAGAAATAAAATCAGGCGAAGGAGAAAATCCCACATACTGTTGCGGCACACCCTGACCAAAGAAAGCAACTTCATTGATTTCATCTCGGTTCATGGCCAAAGACATAGCTTGACGAAAACGCAAATCACCGAACACTTTACGCTTTTCCAAGTTTTCGGAAGTTACGTTAAAGGTGAAAGTCGGTGCGGCGATTTCCGGTTTTAGCTGAATACTGTATTTACCAGCATCTTGTTTTTCCAACAAAAGAGGAGCCATTGCGAGTTGCAAAGTTTGCGACTTAAATGTTACCTCACCGTTGACCAATTTCAGCATACGAACTTCATTATCACTGACATAAATTTCATCTTGCTCGTTGATGTATGGCAATTGCTGACCTTGAGTATCAACTTGAAAGAAATACGGATTTGCGACCAAATGGCGTCCATCTGGAGAATCTGCTATATAAATGTGAGACTCTAGAGTCGGAGTGGTATCAGCCGGTAAACGGCCTGCCAATTTAGGCGTTTTCAACATCGGTGTTGGTGTGTCCATCCAGTCGGAATTTCCGAAATAAGCCGATAAAACATCCAAACCGTTTTTATATCCTGCGGCCTGAGCCATTTTATCCGCATCCGGATTCAGTTTGGGATCCCATTTGCTTAAAAAATGTTTCGGCTGGAAGCCTTGTGCAAACGATGATGCAAAGTGGGCCAACAATCCGGGCTTTGGAGCAGGAAGGTTGAACCTCACGGTCTGTGGATCAATCACCTCTACGATCATGCGTTTTCCGGCAACCAGAGCATAGTCTTTGGTTTTCTCAATTACGTCTTTGTTGAGTGCCAAATTATCGTACCAATACTTTACATCTTCCGCGGTGAAGGGATGACCGTCGGACCATCTATGGCCTTTTCTCAAATAAAAAGTCAACTGCGTGAAATCAGCATTCCACTTCCAGTCTTTTGCTATCATTGGCACAATGGTTTGCAAATCGTCCGAATAACGAACTAAGTTAACGTGTCGAACCGACATAAAACCAGCCGTTCCTGCTTCCGGAGCATTGGACAGATTATGATAAGTTCCTCCGTAACGCCCGATTGAATCGTAAGGTACAACGACTTGTGGTTCTGATGGCAGACGGTCTGCAACGGCAGGTAAGGAACTTGGATTTCCCCGAATTTTTGCATTCAATTTGGCAATATCAGGATTTCCCTGAAAGGTCATTTTACATCCAGCATTACTTTCGAATTCGCTCAATTCGAATTGCTGAGGATATTTCCCCGATTTAACGCCTTTCATGTCAGCCACGGTAGCCGCGGGACAACTGGCGAGTGCCGTATTTCCTGCTGAAAACAAAAGACCTATTGACAAAAGCCCAGCTCCCGCCAATTTGAACAAGAACATGGAAGTTTTCATTATACTTCTCCAAAAGGGTTTGCCAGAGAAATGATATATTTTTTGAGTCCAAATACTCAGGTTCCCACTCTGGCTAATGGAACCGATTGATTATGCATTGAATCAGAATATTTTCTCAACAAAAATATCAAGTTATGATTTAACTTTTGTTGCAGAACACATAAACAAAGGCAGAAATTCAATATAGGAACTTATAAAAAAATCATTTCAAGCATCAAGGTTTGAGTCATTCTCAAACAATCACNTGAGAAGGNTGGCTTCCTTCCANCCTNTGTTTATCAGCTGTTTTCAGAGCCTCCAATAAGCTTGAGATCAAGGCAGATCAAAGCTATTTTGTATTTTCAGATAGTTACAGAATTCCTACATCCAGGCATCATTGACTAAATATGGCTTCGCACGATCCTATCCGGATCACCAAATACAGCAACAGAAGGCTTTATGATGCTGCTAATAGTCGACATCTGACACTGGATCAACTGGTGGAACTGATCAAGGAAGGCCATGACGTGGAAGTGATTGACTCCAAAAGCAAGGAGGATCTCACTCAAAGCCTTTTGATGCAGATTCTGCTCGAGGATAAGGGGACACATCTATTTTCAGTTCCTTTCCTGCACCAGTTGATCCGNAACCGGGATGGGATGCTGGGAGAGTTTTTCACGGATTTAGTACCAAAGATGCTCGATTCCTACCTCGATACCCAGGACTCGGTGAGAAAACAGATGGAGGCTTTTTCCGTTCCAACTCAGTGGATGGACGCCTCACGGGAGATGAAAGTTCCCGTTTTTAATCCATTTGCTCCTTTTCAGGCATCCTCAGAAACAACAGCAGAGACCCCACCCTCCAACGCAGAATCGAATCAAAAAGAGGAAGTCGAGGAATTGAAAGACCGACTCAGGGAGCTAGAGGAAAGACTGAATCTGATGCATCCCAAGTCCCCNCNAGAGTGAACTGAGCATAGCAAATTAAAGAGGAGCAGTTTTGGAATTTGAAACGGTGATTGGACTGGAAATCCATGCACAGTTGGCAACAGAATCCAAAATTTTCTGTTCCTGCTCGACGGAATTTGGATGTCCTCCCAACGCCAATACCTGCCCGGTATGTCTNGGCCTACCAGGGGCNCTACCTGTTTTGAACCGTATGGTGATCGAATATGCAGTCCAGTTGGGGCTTGCTACGAATTGCAGCATCCGATGTGATTCCCAGTTTGCACGGAAAAATTATTTCTATCCGGATCTGCCCAAAGCCTACCAGATTTCACAGTTTGAACGTCCAATTTGCGAAAATGGGTATNTGGATATCAACACTGGAGAAGGTGCAAAACGGGTTGGGATCACCCGCATTCATCTTGAGGAGGATGCNGGAAAACTGATGCANCAGGAANNTGGNGATTCAAGTATGGTCGATCTCAACCGGGCNGGGATCCCNTTAGTTGAAATNGTCAGTGAACCGGANTTGTCGAGTTCTGAAGAAGCTAAGGTTTACATGGAGAAAATGCATGCGATCCTGACCGCCCTTCACATTTGTAGCGGAGACATGGAAAAAGGTCATATGCGCTGTGATGCCAACATTTCCATTCGTCCCAAAGGGCAGCAGGAATTTGGAACAAGAACTGAAATCAAGAACCTGAATTCATTCCGTTTTGTCAAACAGGCCCTGGATTATGAAATTGAGCGGCATCGTGAGGAAATTTTGGATGGAAGGGAACTTGTCCAGGAAACGAGACTATGGGATTCAGAGCGTAAACTGACCTTTTCCATGCGTTCCAAGGAAGAGGCCGAGGAGTACCGATATTTTCCTGATCCGGATTTGCCTNTGGTTGAACTTGATAAAAACTGGATCAACGAATTACAACAGCAACTACCAGAACTCCCCGATGCACGGAGGATGCGATATCAGGAAAAACTAGGCTTGAGTGATTATGATGCCGAGGTGCTGAGCATGTCAGGAGAATACTCGGATTATTTTGAAGATGTTCTTGCTGCAGGAGGGGATCCCAAACAGGCTTGTAATTGGATNCTTGGGGAATTGACACGAATGATGAACGAAAAGGATCAAGGNCTGAGGGAACTCGGAATTGATCCACCAAGGCTTTCCGAACTGATATCATTGATTCAGAAGGGTACCATCAGTGGTAAAATTGCAAAAGGTTTGCTTCCTGAAATACAAAACAACACAAAATCTGTTCAGGAATTGGTTGATGCAAAAGGNTTGGTTCAGGTTTCTGATGAAAAGGAACTGCTCTCGATGATTGATGTGCTCATTCAACAGCATNCGGNCCAGGTTGAAGAATNCCGTGCAGGNAANACCAAAGTGCTTGGTTTTTTTNTGGGGCAGTTGATGAAACAAACCCAGGGAAAAGCAAATCCAGGTTTGGCCAACAAACTGATCAAATCTAGGTTGGACGGATGAACTCATCGCATGGGAAATTACTGCTGGAGTGGGGCACCATACTTGGGTTACTCGGGTGTGGTTATTGGATTTTTGAATGGACTCCAGTTGAAACAAGCCAGGGTTTTGCCCAGAAAATCATGTACCTGCATGTTCCCACGGTGATCATCGCCTACTTGGCCTTCTTCATCGTTTTCGCCTTCAGCATCGCATACCTTTGGAAACGGGATCTGATGTTCGACCGGATTGCGAAAGCATCGGCCGAAGTCGGGCTCCTCTTTTGTGCATTGGTACTGATTACCGGGGCCGTATGGGGCCGGCCAATCTGGGGCACCTATTGGGTTTGGGATGCGAGGTTGACGACCACGCTTCTTTTGTTTCTGATTTTCATGGGCTATTTCCTGCTGCGAATGTCAACGGACGACCGGGACAAAGAATCCCGGCTGGCTGCTGTTATCGGGATCATCGGTTTTCTCGACATTCCCATCATTCATAAATCGGTGGAGTGGTGGCGAACCCTGCATCAGCCGACCACACTCTTCAAGGCGGAGGAAGGTATCGCAAAACCCTCGATCCCAGACGAATTGCTTTATCCACTGTTAGCCACAATGCTGGTGATGCTGTTGTTTTATTTGTTTCTCCTTCAACTGCGTTACCGTGTTGAAGCATCGCAGGATGAATTGAATTTGCTTTTGGCTCAGAACCGGGAGGATTGATGCCGGAGAGTTTCGAATACGTTGTAGCCGCCTATGGAATCTGGACGGGAGTATTCCTGCTCTATGTGCCCTTGATGAAACGTAAAGCAAGGATATTACAGCAAAACATAGATGCCCTTCGAAACCGGGATTCCGGAATCACCGATTGAGATGAAACAACGCACCAAGTTCGTCATAGGCGGCATCGTGATTCTTGCTGCTCTCAGCATTCTCTCCTTTCGCGGGATACAGGAAATGACGGTTTTCTTCTATACTCCTTCAGAAGTCCTGGCCAGTCCCTCAGAATTTCAAGACCAGACGATACGAATTGGGGCTCTTGTTCAAAGTGGTAGCGTGGTTTGGGATGCTGATGCAATCAAACTTTCCTTCGACATTACAGAAGACGGGAATAAATTCATCCCGGTTGTCTATGAGGGTGTCAAACCGGACATGTTCCGCGAAGGCCAGGGAGTGGTGGTCGAAGGTAGAATGCAGAATGGAAGTTTCCATGCCGATCAATTGCTGGTAAAACACAGCGAAGAATACACCTTGGAATCAGGGCACCAAAAAAACAAGGAAGACTATTACAAGTCGATCCTCAACCAGTAACCTTCCTTCATACCCTGCCGGTCAACTCCGGCATCCTCTCCAGTTTGGATCCATTTCATGAGCGAATCCCTGAAATCACGCTTTTACAGTTTCCGTAATCAATACCGGGAACTGCTGCGCTCCGATCCACGCATCCGCAATAGGCTGCTTGCGATTTTGATTCTGCTAGGACTGCTGAGCATCCTGATCGTATTTAATATCCAGCAAGGTTTTGCAGGCTTCGAGGAAGGGCAGTCCCGACTGATCCTTTTCATTGCCGTCAACATCAACATCGTCTTGCTGGCAATCGTATTTTACCTGATTGCCCGTAACCTGCTCAAATTGGTCTATGAGCGCAAACAGCATGTTCTCGGCGTCAATCTTAAGACCAAACTGATCATTTCCTTCATCATCCTCTCTCTGCCTGCGATGGGTTTTCACCTGTTTGCCAGCATCTTCATTGCAAATAACCTGGAATCATGGCTGGAAGGGCAGCACCAAGCCGTCCTCCATCAGGCAAGAAGCGTTTCCGATGCCTTACACAGCAACCTCAGGAAAAACCTCGAACTCCAGGGATGGATCTGGCAATCGGAACTTCTCCGAAACCCTTCCGTGGCACCTGAGGCTTTTCAACTGCCGGATAAGGAAGCTGGGGTCACAATTTATGAGAATCCGGACCAAGTTGTTTTTCAACGCTTTTCTTCGAAATTTGGTCCAGAAATTTGGTCTCCACTTTCCCAGGAGCAATGGCTCCGTTTTCAAGACCAGGAACAGCTTTGGGTGGCCGAAGAGAGGATGGCACAGAACTTTTTCAGACACCTCCGCAGGGTTGATTTAGGGGGGCAAGAAGTGGTTCTGGAAATTTCTCAGCCTTCCCTCAAGTATGTCCCAGGCACGGTGGGTGAGATGGCTGAAATGCAGTTGAATGCCCTCTTTTTCTCTGAATCCCGAGAACTGGTGCAACGCTATTTCCTTGTCATTTTCCTGTTGATGCTCCTATTCATCATATTTGTGGCAACCTGGATTGCCTTTTATCTGGCCCAGGGATTTGTACAACCGATCGAGGATCTTTCCCAGGCGACCCAGCGTGTTTCTGAAGGGCAACTGGGATATCAAGTGGAATTGAAAGGACCGTTAGACAAGGACTTTGCCCTGCTCGTCAATTCCTTCAACGCCATGAGCCGGGATCTCAAGGAAAACCGGATGGCATTGATCAAGACCACCGATTTTCTCAAACACAGCAAAAAAGTACTCGAGGAACACACCAGATTTGTCGAACTGGTTCTCGAAAACATCACCACCGGGGTTATTTCGATGGACATCAACGGCAGGGTCGAGGGCATCAACCGTTCTGCCAAGGAACTACTTCAACTTCAAACCACGAATTTTTCCGGGAAGCATTTTCGTGAAGTTCTGACCCAGGATTCCCTCAGGGTTTTGCAGGAAATGACAGAAGAACTTCACGAAGAGAATAAACAATTCGTCTCTCGAAATCTGAATCTGGTGAAAAACACTTCGCCAGTGATGGTTACAGCGAATCTACTGGTACTCAAAAACCGGGATGGTAAGCCAGTCGGTATGGTCTCGATATTTAACAATATCACTGAAATGCAACGGCTTGAAAGGGCTCGTGCCTGGCGGGAGGTAGCCCGCAGGATTGCCCATGAAATCAAAAATCCTCTGACCCCGATCCAGCTTTCAGCGGAACGCATACGTAGAAAATATTCCCCTCAGGTGTCTGATCAGGAGGCTTTGATTCAGTCCACAGAAACCATCATCAAAGAAGTACAGCAGTTAAAGATGATGGTCAGTGAATTTTCGAAATTCGCCCGGATTCCAGAATCCAATCCTCAGCCCGATAATCTGAATGAGGTGATCGAAGAAACCCTGAAACTCTATCACGACAACCTTCCCTCTAGGATTCAGTTGAAGACCGAACTGGCAGACGACATACCTCGGATCCCTATCGATCGTGAGCAGATGAAACGGGTTTTCATCAACCTTTTCGACAATGCCATCGACGCGATAGAGAAAAAAGGACATCTGTCGAGAATCTTCCGCCAGGGAGAAATCCTGGTTCGCAGCACTTTTCTCCCCGATTTGGGCATTGTCCAGGCAGAAGTCCAGGATAACGGAGTCGGGATCGATGCCGAAAAAAGTTCGCAATTGTTCGATCCCTACACGACCACCAAGGATCATGGCACCGGGCTGGGCCTGACGATTGTCAGTCAGACGGTGACGGATCATCAAGGGTTTGTACGTTTTGGCAGTAGTGATGGAGGTGGTGCGGTGTTTACCATCGAGCTACCGGTGATGTAATCCTGGTCAGTACTGTTTTCCTTAAGCAAGAAAAAACCGATGAGTTTGATGCAGTTTCAGGGGGAACTCCACATCCAGACCCAGGGGGGCCGACTGTTTGAGATCACATCCGAGGTGCAGCGACTGGTTTCGGAATCCAGGTTGATCAATGGAATCTGTCACCTTTTTGTTAGGCACACTTCTGCCAGTTTGACGATTCAGGAAAATGCGGATCCCACGGTGCTAATGGACCTGGAACATTTCATGAATAAACTGGTTCCTGAAGATGACCCGGATTACCATCATACCTTTGAAGGGCCGGACGATATGCCTGCTCACATCCGAAGTGCTCTGACTCAGGTTTCAGAACAGATTCCTTTTTCTGAAAAAAGGCTGATGCTTGGGACCTGGCAAGGAATCTTTCTTTGGGAACATCGGTTCCGAGGAAGACAGAGAAAGGTGGTAGTGAACCTCTTCGGCAACAAAGAAAACTGAAATTTTGCTTGAGTTCAAACGAGTGCTTCTTTAGATTCAAACAATTATTTGGAAATAGAGTTTCTGATCGGAAACCCTGATCCTTTAAAATCTCTCCCATTCAGACAGGAAGTCTTTTGCAAACCAAATACATTTTCATCACTGGCGGTGTCGTTTCCGGATTAGGGAAGGGAATCGCTGCTGCTTCAATTGGAGCTCTACTGGAGACCCGTGGGCTGAGCATCAGCCTGATGAAGCTCGATCCGTACATCAATGTCGATGCGGGAACCATGAATCCTTTCCAGCATGGGGAGGTATTTGTCACAGAGGATGGAGCGGAAACAGATCTTGATCTGGGACACTATGAGCGATTCTCCAGTGCAGTTCTGGGTCGTAAGCACAACACCACCACAGGTCAGATTTACGATGCGATCATCCGTAAGGAACGCGCCGGGGAATACCTTGGTGCCACCGTCCAGGTGGTACCGCATGTGATTGATGAAATCAAAGCACAGATTGCCGAAGCCTCGGCAGGTGTGGACATCAGCATCATCGAAATCGGTGGGACGGTGGGGGACATCGAATCACTACCTTTTCTGGAAGCCATCCGTCAGTACCGTCATGATCACGGTAGGGAAAACACAATATTCGTGCACCTGACGCTGATTGTCGAGACCACCGAGATGAAGACCAAACCGACTCAGCACAGTGTTGGCAAATTACGTGAAATTGGGATCCAACCCGATATCCTCATCTGTCGGACTACGAAAAGCCTGTCGGATCATCTGAGGAAGAAAATATCGCTGTTTACCAACGTTCAGGAAGACGCAGTGGTAGATGGCCTCGATGTGGAGTCGGTATATGAAGCGCCGTTGATGCTCCAGCAGCAGGGGCTGGACAACACGATTGCCAATTATCTGAAAATGTGGACCCGACGTCCCATGCTTCAGCCCTGGATCGAACTGGTGAACAAACTGAAAAATCCTAAAGATGCAGTCGACATCGCCTTTGTCGGAAAATACGTTCAGCAACGGGATTCCTATGAAAGCCTGAATGAAGCACTAATGCACGGAGGACTTGCAAACCAACTGAAAACCCGGGTGCATTATGTGGATTCCGAACTCCTAGAAAACGAAAAAATCGCCGAGCATCTCTCGGGTATGGATGGGATTTTGGTTGCTCCGGGGTTTGGGGAACGTGGAATGGAAGGCAAGATCGTTGCGGTCGAATACGCTCGTACCCATAACATTCCCTTTTTCGGTATTTGTCTTGGACTGCAGATGGCCATTATCGAGTGTGCCAGGAATTTGGGAGGACTTACGGATGCCCATTCCGCCGAGTTTCGTCCTGATCATAAAAACAACGTGGTTGATCTGATGCCCGGTCAGGAAGGCCGTCTTGAAACTGGTGGTTCGATGCGGCTTGGGAGTTATCCTGCACATTTGCTTAAGGGATCGAAAATTGCGTCCATTTACCAGNCCACAGAAATCTCAGAACGNCATCGTCACCGTTATGAGGTGATGAACCATTTCATCCCGATGCTTGAGAAATGCGGGATGCAGATAAGCGGTAGGAATCCTGAACTCGATCTGGTAGAAACCATTGAACGTGCAGATCATCCCTGGTTCATCGCCTGCCAGTTCCATCCTGAACTCAAATCCAAGCCTCTTCTCCCTCATCCTTTGTTTGCATCCTACATTCATGCAGCCCATGAACATCGAAAGTTCCGTTTGGGCCAGGAACGGCGTCAGGTGGAAAAGGCCCGGGCCAGTCATGGCTGAACGTCGATTTTTGTTTTTCAGCATTTCTCGAATCTTTCTTCTGGCGATCCTGGCCATTTTCCTGAATGGAGTTACTCTTTTTTTCATGGAAGCGCCGGCAGTTTATGCCAAGTCGCGTTACCTGATCAACCGCAACACACTGGACCACCTGAATCGGGAAGGATTGCCAGAGAAGTTGGTCCAATCCATGGCCCCTTTGCTGGAAAAGGTCTTTCCCAGCCGGGAAGCCTTCCTCAAGGTCTTGGGCGAATTGGAGGTACCACCACGTGCTCCATTGGAAACTGATATCATTCTGCGTTATTCCGCAATGGACCAGATCACCATCCAGGCGGAAACCTTTTCCAGTGACCAGATCTCACGTGAATCAATTTTCAAGGGGAACGTCCAGGGTAAAATCCCACGGGAAAACATCCTGTTCTCCACAGCAAAACTCCGGATGTTGATCGGTGAGTTTAATTCGTACGAACGGCTAATCGGCGAGGGTGGAATCCGGGTGGAACAATGGGACCGTGAGGTTCGTGGGGATTACCTGAACTACACACGTGTCTTCGACAATAATTCCCAAGATATGCAAAACCCAACACCTGTTGATGAGACCCTCAAGCTGGAAGGAAGCGTCCAGATCAGTGCCGCCCAGGGAAAGGCACGCAGCAGCACACTTTTTTTGGATCTGCTGAATCAGGAAGCGGTGCTTGAGGGGAAATCTGCAAAAGGTTCAGAACGCGTCAGAATCGAGGCCTATCCAGATCGGCTGTCCAAAGGTGCAGAAGGACAAACTACAACAGATCCATCCACTTCTCCAGCNCGTGAAATCGTGGTTCAGGCTGCCCGTGCCAGCCTCGAAAACAAAAAACGAAGGATCATCCTGGAAGGAGCGGTGGAAATGCAGCGAATGCCTGAGGACTTCTTTCTTTCCTCGGGGATTCTCCAGCTTTTGTATGACGAAGAACAAATGCTGACNGAGGCCAATGCCAGGCAAAGTGTATGCATTGAACAGCCCGGAAGAGTAGCACGTGCCGATTTGGCACGCGTCGATGAATTGAAACAAACCATCCGGCTGGAAGGCAACGCGGAAGTGGATTCAGGTCAATACAACCTGCAGGGTTCTCAAATCAACCTCTTCCTCGACGTGAACCGTGGCGTGGCTCAAGGAGATGGCAATGCTCCGATTCAGATGACGATGAAAATGGGAGGAGAATTCACTCCGGCCTTCAGNTGCCGATGAAAATAGGAACTGCAGTCCCGCCGCCTAAAACTGAGGGGGTTAAAAACAAACGCCCTCAACTNGCGATCGACCAGGTTTTCAAAACCCTTCGCTCGGGTCTCAAACTCTATGTGGAACGTTCCGGAGAGGGGCCCAAGGTGGAGAAAGGAAGCCAGGTCAAGGTCCACTATGACGGNTGGCTTGTGGAAGATTATTCGAAGTTCGACAGCAGCCGCGACAAACGTCGTCCCTTCGAGTTCGAATTAGGTGCAGGCAAGGTCATTCAGGGCTGGGAAGAAGGACTGGAAGGCGTTCGTGCCGGGAGTAAAATTCAACTCATCATTCCTGCGAAAATGGCCTACGGGGCAGCAGGAGTTCCATCCTTGGGAATTCCAGAAAACGCGGATCTGATCTTCAAAGTCGAAGTCCTCAAAGTCACATAATCCTAGCTGTTTCCAGGATCATCCTTTCAGCAACTGAAAAATCTGTTTCAGCTCCGGTTTTTCCAAAAGGTTCCTAAGTTTTTCCAACTGAAGCGAAAGTTCTTCCAGTGAAGAAGCTTTCATGGTCAGTGTCATTTCTTCTTTTTCAAAAAAAGCATCCGTTTNCATCACAACTCGTTCCGGAAGTTTCAATTCACGGGAGAATTCTTCGAATTGCTCACGAAGCCTTTCCAGTTCCGGATTTCTTTGCCGTTCGAGGAGTTGTTTGAATCGCCGGTAGNGTACAGGGCCCTGCAGATCTGGCTTATTCAAAAGTGTTCGACAGTCGCCANCCTTAAGGAATTCATGAGCCTTGACTCGACGGATGCGGCAGTTTTCATCGATCAATTGAAGCATCGTTTTCCATTTGTTTCCTCCTGGGGTCATCAACCTGGCGAGTTCCANCAGTGNTGGAAGATCTTCNGCGGAAAATCGGAGCAGAGGCATCAATTCCTGAAGAGTCATCTTCTGCATAGATTCTGGAAGTTTCAGTGCACCAAGCATATTTCCAAGTTGGAGCATACGGTTAGCCCGATGCTGCGAAGCAGGCTCCCCAAGCCAAGGCAGAACCTTCTCTGAAAGTTCCTGAACGCTGAATCCGGATTGATGGAAACGGGAAAGAATCTTTGTCGATTGGTTTCCGGAAAGCCCTTTACGTTTGGAAGCNGGGAGGTTCTGTAGACGAAAAAANAANATTTCTCCCAACGAAATTTGAGCAGGGATGATACGGCATTCTAAAATCATCCCTTGCTTAATTCCCATGGCTTTGAGGCTTCTCAGCCTCCGGTAACCATCCACGAGCATGAATCTGTTTCCTCCCTCCTGAGACTGAACCACCCATGGCATCAGCGAAGGTTGTTCCAGGACTTGGGCTTTTTCGGAAGCATCCAATTCTTCCGGAAACCAGTCCAGAGACTCATTTCGAAAAATATGGGAAATTTCCACATGCTCTAGCTTTTCCAAAACCAACTCAGTCAGAGCTTCTGTCTTCACCAACCTCCTTTGCTTGTCATTCGGTTTTCATTCAAGGAAAGTGTTAGGGATTCAATGAATAAATTTTATGGAAAAAGTTATGAATCAAATTTTGGAAACGTTTCTGCATCCGATCATCCTGCCAGGTTTTCCGGATTTATCATGACTGCTGAAATCCTTTCCCTCCTGATTCTGGGTGGAGCGGCGTTATTCGGNCTCCAGGGTTCTCTTGCCATGGCGATGAGACATTACCTTTTTAGAAACCAATCCCGACGCTCGGCTTGTGACCGTCTGCTTGGGAGTCCAGAAGCTTACATTGGGCCCATTCCTGTAGCCTTAGTTGCTTCATTTTATTATGCCCTCGTGTTGATCCTTCTTCTTCGTATGCTGCTTGGGGGAGACAACCCTATGGCTATACTTACACCGTTGATCCTATTCAGTCTTCCAGTTACAGGTTATTACGCTTGGCTGCTCTTCTACAAGCTACGTCTACTTTGCATGGGATGCTTGCGCATCTATCTCGCTAATTTCATCATATGTGCAGCTTGGGGATTTATTTTTTCATTGTAAAATATTGTGGCAAGTTCTCTGATTCTAACTCGTAAAAAGATGATTCATTGTGTTTTGTATACTTGAATCAAAAGTGTGAAGTGCTATGATGACCTGTCTAAAAATATTTCACGATTCTCTAAGGTAGTTGATGAGCAAAACATTATTTGAAAAAATTTGGGACGCCCACTTGGTTCATGAACAGGATGNAAACTGCATCCTCTACATCGACCGTCATCTGGTTCATGAAGTGACCTCACCCCAGGCATTTGAGGGTTTGAGGTTGACAGGAAGAAAAGTGAGGGCTCCTCAGGCGACCTTCGCGGTTCCGGATCACAACATACCCACCAGGAACCAACTTCAACCGATCAAGGACCCGATTTCTGCAAAGCAGGTGGAGACGTTGAGGAAGAACTGTAAAGATTTTGGAGTTCCACTTTTCGACCTTGGAGATCCCCGTCAGGGGATTGTTCATGTAATGGGGCCAGAACAGGGGTTGACACTTCCAGGTTCGACGATTGTTTGTGGGGATTCCCATACGGCTACCCATGGAGCTTTTGGAGCATTGGCATTTGGCATTGGGACTTCCGAAGTGGAACATGTTCTGGCGACACAGACCCTCCAACAACAGAGACCGAAAACGATGCTTGTCGAAGTGACCGGAAGCCTTCCGGAAAATGTCACCGCCAAAGACATCATCCTTGCGATCATCGGCCGTATCGGCACCGCTGGAGGGACGGGATATGCCATAGAATTTTCAGGTGATGCGATACGTAACCTTTCGATGGAAGGGCGTATGACGCTNTGCAACATGACCATCGAAGCTGGTGCACGGGCAGGGATGGTGGCTCCTGATGAAAAGACTTTCGAATACATCAAGAATCGGGATTTTTCCCCCAAGGGAGATGCTTTCGAGGAAGCAGTCAAGGCTTGGANACAACTTCCATCGGATGAAGGAGCAACCTTTGATGAAACNGTCAGGTTGACTGCTGAGGATGTATATCCGCAGGTAACCTGGGGCACCAACCCTGGAATGGTCACCGACATCAATGGCAAGGTTCCTGATCCGGCCAGCATCAAAAATCCTGCAGAACGTGAATCGATCGAGCGTGCCCTGGAATACATGGCTCTCAAACCCAATACCNAGGTTAAGNANATNCCCATCGACCGNGTCTTCATNGGTTCCTGCACCAANTCCCGCATTGAGGATCTGCGAGCNGTNGCCGGATTCGTTGAGGGCCGTAAAGTCAGTGATAAGGTTTCGGCAATGATCGTCCCCGGCAGCGGACTGGTGAAACAACAGGCNGAGGCAGAAGGATTGAATTCTGTTTTTGAAAAGGCCGGTTTCGATTGGCGCGAACCGGGATGCTCCATGTGCCTGGCCATGAACGACGATATGCTCAAACCCGGTGAACGCTGTGCCTCCACCAGCAACCGTAATTTCGAAGGACGCCAAGGGAAGGGCGGCCGAACTCATCTGGTCAGCCCGATCATGGCTGCCGCTGCCGCCATCGCAGGAACCTTTGCTGATCCAAGAACCCTCTGAAACCATGGAAGCCTTTACCCAACTCGAAGCATTGACTGCGGCTTTGGACCGCATCAACGTTGATACTGACCAGATCATCCCCAAACAGTTTCTTAAAAAAATCGAACGTACCGGTTTCGGGAAACATCTCTTCCACGACTGGCGATTTGTTGATGATGAAGGGACTCGGTCGAATCCTGAGTTCGTACTGAATGAGCAACGATACCAGGGAGCTCAGATCTTATTGGCCCGTGAAAATTTTGGCTGTGGTTCGAGCCGTGAGCATGCACCTTGGGCTTTGCTGGACTATGGTTTCCGATGCATCATTGCACCGAGNTTTGCAGACATCTTCTTCAATAACTGCCGCAAGAACGGAATCCTGCTGGTTGTGTTGGAGGAAGATCAGGTGCAGGCCCTTTTTGAAGAAGTTATGGCTAACGAAGGATGCCGNCTCAAGGNTGACCTGGAGCAGAAAGANATCCGCTCTCCCTCCGGACTGTGTTATTCCTTTGAGATGGATGACTTTGCCCGGCAGTGCCTGCTTGAAGGGATGGATGACATAGGCTGGACCCTTCAATTTGAAGACCGCATCAGCAGCTATGAACAGAATACTGCAGTCCAAACTCCCTGGCTCAGGCTTTCCGCTTAAATCACCTTTTATGCAAAGTCTTCCCTTCGGTTAGNCAGGACAACTGAAGGGAANTTTTTACCCTTTGCATTCCACNAGGAATGGCTAAACTGGAAATGAACCAGTTTTAGCCGTTTCCTGTGTTTCTTCAGGGNCCTGGTTCAGACCCGAAATCCTTTCCAAGAATTCATTAATCAAAAAGACCATGAAGATTACCATCACCATCGATGCCACTCCAGAGGAGGCCCGTCGGATCATGGGACTACCTGAACTCCATGATGTCCATGAAGCCCTGATGGAGAAGGTGAGCGATCACGTCAAAAAAGGAACTGTAGACCCAGAAAAAATCATGGAAATGCTGGGTCCTTCCATGAAAGCTGGACAGCAGATCATGGAATCAGCCCTTCAAGGGATGGGTTCTGCCATGGATGCTGCTTCAAGGATGGATCAGGATTCAAAAAAGAAAAAANCTGCCCCAGAATNACNGGTTNAAATTTCGGGTTCNANCNTAATGGACCNGAAGGNNGGGCAAATGAACCTCAATTGTAT
>NYUB01000059.1 GCA_002683785.1 Deltaproteobacteria bacterium | reverse complement strand
GTAACCTGCGGATCAGTGGATGATAGTTCTTTTCAAGACTTTCCCCAAGGTCGCGTGGAAGTTGTCCGTCATCGGTTTTGCGTTCGGTCAGATCCTGCCCGGCGCAAAAACCTCGTCCGCATCCTGTGATCAGAATCACTCGGGTTTGTGCATCATCTGCGGAGTGTTCCAATGCCTCTCTCAGTTCCTTGAGCATCTCCTGGTTGAAGGCGTTTAGACGCTCAGGGCGATTGAGGGAAATGCGGGCGATTCCCGCTCCGGTTTCAAACCGGATGCATTCAAAATGCATGAAGAATCGTGATTTGGATCAATTGAAAGAACGTTGAAAAAGTTCGGAAATCGCAATCTTTCCGTTTTCTTCAAGAAATCTCGTTCCTGTACCGCTGAAGTGGGAATGTTGAATCACTGGAGGAGCCTTTTCCGAACAGGCTTGCCACTCTGTCTGCTCCCAATTGAACCATCCGTCTTTTTTTTGATCAAAAACAAAAAGGGGTTTGTTGCAGAGCTTTGCAAACTCGGCTCCCCAGCCGGTGCCTCCCTTCACGGTTCCATCCTCCAGGATTTCTCCAATCACATAAATCTCTTGTCCATTGTTGATCTGGAACCAGATGCTTTGGAGCAGTTTCCTCAAGGTTGGGGTTTCTGTGTAACGACGGTTCATCAGGCGGGAAACGTATTCCAGACTAACATCTCCGCGGAGCAACTCTTCGTGATTGAGAATGCGCAACCCCCTTTGTCTTTCAATGGTGTGTCCTTCAAAACTGAAGTTGACCTCTTCAATACCATGTTCCTCGGCAAATGCACCGAATGCAGCCTCGGAACCCTTAGCCCCTCCGCTGAAAAGTATGCAATCCTTTTTATTCATGATTCAACTCTACTGTGTGGTGATAAAACTCTTTGCTCTAAATGCTGAAAGGTCAGGGCTGCATGGGGATCTTTAATCCATGTTACCTAAGTGTTCAGCCTTGCAGAATCATTTAATAGAAGTTCTCCGCAACAGTCCAGCAGCTTGAACCTGGTTTTGATGAAAAGAAATTGTTTAGCCTTCAGACAAAATATCGTTGGATGCTGGTTTTCCAGGTTTTCTGAAAAACCCGCAGATCATTTTCAAAGGCTTCCAGTTGGTTTTCCAGATAAAATTTCTTTTCATCACAGGTCATCTTGCTCTTGGTTTCTACTCGGGTCTGCCATCTTTCTCTGCCTACTGCAGAAATTCGCTTACATTCCGTCATCATGCTTAATGGATCTTCCAGGGAAATTTCCAGTCTGTCCAAAGATGAATCTTCGATTTCCAGACCCGAATCTTGAAATAAAATTCTGCCCGAATGATTTCCATCCCTAAGGATGCATCTCCCGTTGGAGGCATTTCGTAGCACGGTTCGGTTTCGGTTCGCTTTTTTCAGGAATCTTGTTTCCAAGGGAGGTGAGCATTCTGCTGGCTCAAACGTTAAGTTTTCATTTTCAAGAACTTCTTTTCGGACTGGCAGAGTCAAAAAGGTGTTTTTGCCTGGATACAAACGAAGCTCAACCTTTTCCGGAGAAGGCCATGCATGAGGAAAGCATGAGGTCGAGAGCGATAACCTCCAGTGATGTCCGGAAGCAAGACGATGTGCAGTGGCTCTCAAAGGAAACTCAACAATGGTTTTCTGGTTCAGTTCCATATCTTCCGGATGTTCGTGGCTATTCCGGTGACAGAGATTGAATAACCCCCAACTGACGAGTAGCGAAGATCCATCGGGTGACACATCGCAAAGCCGTCCCGCAAGCAATGCTCTTGGGCGATTCACTGAAATTTCGAGCTTAAGATGGGGATGTCCAAGAATTTCAACAGGTATATCTTCTGGTTGCATGTCAAAGCCTAAAGATTGTCCATCGGCAATCCTCTGATCTTCAGGAAAATCTCCGTCTATCCCCATGGGGAACCATACTCCGTTTTCTGCACAGGCATCCAAGGGGCTCTGATGAATCAGAACTTCTGATTCGGTTTGTGGTTGCTGTGTCATTCCATGCTGATGAAGATAGCAGTTGAAAGGACTTACATTTTTCGAGGGCCAATTCGTTTCTCCAATCCAACGTCCCTTGCGCTCTTTTTGGATTCCTCCAGGTGTTCCAGATTCATGAACCCATGCGCGGAGCATGGGTTCGTTCATGATTCCGGTATCTTTTCCCTTGAGCCAGTAATCCCACCAGCGAAGGCATTCTTGGAGGAAGCCTATTTGTGGTCCCGGCAAAGCACGCATCGGATATTCATGAGCCCAAGGGCCGATCAGACCTTTTCGGGGGCAACTCAATCCTTCCAGNATTCTTGGTATGGCGTTGCTATAGGGATCTGCCCAGCCACCTATTGCGAAAACAGCGCATTCAATGGCTGAGGGATCTTCACAGACNGAACCGTGTTTCCAAAACCCATCCCTTGGTTGATGTTTTAACCAGGTTTCTATGAAGGCTGGTGTATCATGCATCCTTTTGAGCCACTCTTCACGCCATCGATGACCCCATACTTCCGGATCGGGAGGACGTGCATTCCAGGCGAGCATTGTTGAAGCCCATCCCAGCATGTCGGTGGCGAGCACGCATCCTCCCATATAATGGACATCATCGACATAACGATCATCCGTGGAACAAACGGTGATGATTGCTTTCAATGGGGCAGGCTTCAACGCGGCAATCTGGAGAGAGTTGAACCCTCCCCAGGATTTTCCCATCATCCCCAAATTCCCGTTGCACCAACTTTGCTCAGAAATCCATTCCAGGACTTCAATGGCGTCCTCCAGTTCCTGCTTGAGGTATTCATCTTCAAGGATACCTTCTGAATCACCGCTGCCTCGAAGGTCCACACGAACCGATGCATAGCCATGCCCTGCAAAATANGGNTGAATCAGCGAATCCCTCAGAGCGGTCCCGTCATTCTTCCGGTAGGGGATGTATTCCAGAATTGCTGGAACCGGAATTTGCTCTGCNTGATCNGGAAGCCAAATTCGACCAGAAAGCCTGCAGCCATCACGCATTGGAATCCAGACGTGGTCTTTCTTCTCTATGCGTTGGGGGAAGTCATTGAGAACTTGCATGAAAAAGCACTAAAAATAGTAGAAAAGATGAGAGGGAATTTCAGGTGTTGATGCAGGAGAGAAACCAAGGTTTTTCAACAGGAATGACAGTATCTACAACTACCAACAAAGTGACTGATGCTGGCAACAGAATAACAACTTTATATGAATAAATTTGAGATTTTTGTATGTAANGAGTTGCTTGTTATCAACCTTGATCAAATGAGACCACAAAGATGCCAGCNCACAATAGCCTCAATCCTTACTCATCAGGTTGGCAAACGACATGAAATATTGCCTAAGCCTTCATTCCCATCATCAAAACGAACCACCAGTGAGTTCAATGATTTTGTTTTGCAGAAAAAATAAACCGGCATTATCAGACAAGATAATGCCGGTCGAATTGTCCCTACCGGTGATTAATGGCCAATATCGAAGGTTAAATTATNCAAACCACCAACGTTCAGCCAAGCGGTTGCCATCCATTTCCCAATTNGCNGCNACGCTGTGGNTCNTGNGCCANTTTTTTGGAGTGTGCCATAATGTAGTTGGCGAACATGGGCAGGATTACGCCTCCATCATCATGCAACAACTGCTGAGCCTCGAAATATTGTTTTTTGCGGGTTGCTTGGTCTGTTTCAGAAGCAGCTGCTACGACCAGTTCATTGAATCGTTTAGAGGCTTTGGTCCCACGCCAGGCTGTATCGTTCCACTCAGTCTCTTTGGTGTAGGCTGCCTTGAACATCCAATCAGGAGTAGGACGGCCCCCCCAATAGCAGGCACACCAGCCCTTTTTATTCCAAACGTTTGACCAATAGCCATCTTTGGGCTCNCGGATGACCTCGATATTGATACCTGCATCTTTGGCAGAGGCAGCGATTAACTGTGCTGCGTCGACTGCACCTGGAAAAGCTGCATCCGAGGCATTTAACGGAATAGTGCCTGAATGACCCGATTTCTTATAGTGGAATGCCGCTCGCTCAGGATCATACTCACGTTGTGTTATGGTGTCATTATGAAACGGCATCGCACNATTGACTGGGATATCATTTCCTAGTGCCCCAAAGCCCAGGAGTATTTTGTCCACCAGTTCCTGACGTTTGACCGACAGCTTGAGGGCCATTCTAAGGTCANAATTTCCAAATGGCTCGGTATCCAAACGCATCGGGAAGGTGTAGTGTTTGGTGCCGGTGGTCTGAAGGATTTCGATGCCTGGATTGCGTCGCATCAGATTGACTATTTTTGGGTCAACTTCATTGATTGCATCCACTTCACCGTTCATCACGGCATTTTGACGTGCTGTGGTATCTAAAATAGTCATGATTTCCACTTCATCAAAATGGCCTCGGTCACTGCGCCANTAATTCTTATTCTTGACAAAGGTTCCCTTGACACCCGGTTCAAAACNCTTAAGCACATAGGGACCTGTGCCCATGCCAGCCAGAGGATCTACTTTTCCTCCCTTTGCCTGCATAATCACCAGATGATAATCAGACAGCAGGTATGGAAAGTCTCCATTACCCGAACTCAGATCGAAAATTACCTGGTTTCTACTGCCCTTGCGGATATCACTGATTGATGTCAGGAGTCCTTTGGCAGCTGATTTAGAGGCCTCACCACGGTGATAGTTTATGGTTGCAATGACATCATCTGCATCCAGTGTTTTGCCGTTATGAAATTCCACCCCTCGACGCAAGTCTAGAACCCAGGTCTTGGCTCCATTACTGCCTTCATAGCTTTCAACCAGATCGCCAGCCAGCTCACCTGTATTTTCTGTGTCGAACAGCAGGTTCCCATAACACTTGTGAATGCCTTGAGTCATTCCGTTTTCAGATGTACCTGGATCAAGACTATCGGTAGTAGAGCCATAGCCATAACCCAAGCGAAGTTTGCCTCCTTTTTTCGGGGTCGCGGCCTCCGCTGAATTAGCTAATGACAAAGCAGTTGGCAAGGTTACACCTACTGCCAGGGCTGAGGTTATGAATTGACGACGGTCGATATGACCTTCGGTCAGTTTACGTGAATGGTTTTTGATAAATGCGTTTTTCATTTGTGTTCCTTCCTCTTTAGAAATCCAGGATCAGTGGCAATGATTAAAATCTGATAACTCGGGATTTATGTGGAGTTTGCCACTCTGGATAAAGTTAAACCCTCCCCCGATAGCGAGTCTAGAATGACTAAGATCAGGGGAAAAATCAAATGTAGTATGTCTTCACAGTTTGCCAAAAAACAATTTTCTGTGCAGTATAAATGTCCGCTTGGTGATGCATCCTAGTCACAAGTTNTTTTCAAAGGTGAGAATACTGCACCAAATTCTGTAGCTCGGTGCAGGACGGCACTCATAGGAGGACTAAAACAAACTGANGAAAGATCCATGCATCCGGTGCTTACCACAATTTTGAAACGGCTTGGGCTAGGTCTGTTCACCCTGTTCATGGTTTCAGTTGTAATTTTCAGTTCAATTTCCCTGCTTCCTGGAGATTTCACTCAGGCGGTGCTGGGTCAGTCGGCTACTNNCGAGACTGTGGCAGCCTTTCGCAAGGAACTGGGTTTGGATCGTCCAGCACCAATACGCTATCTTGAATGGGTTGGCAATGTATTGCATGGCGATCTGGGAACATCGTTTTCTGGGCGTTCAGCCTCTGGGGTAGACCGTTCCCGTCCGGTGGTGACTTTGATCGCTCCACGTTTGTGGAACACCCTGTTTCTTGCAACAGTGACAGCATTGGTGGCGGTTCCTCTTTCGCTGATTCTGGGGATGACAGCCGCGTTGTACCGAAATTCTGCGTATGACCGAACGGTCAATGCCACGACTTTGGCGACCATTTCAATGCCGGAATTCTTTCTGGCTTATATTCTCATTCTGGGGTTGGCCTCGCTCTGGCCAGTCTTTCCCTCACTTTCAACGATTGATCCTCAGATGAGCTATAGCGAAAGGTTGTATCGCTCTGCNCTGCCGGCGATGACGCTGACACTGGTGATTGTGGCGCATATGATGCGGATGACCAGAGCTGCAATCATCAATCTGCTAGCCAGCTCGTACGTCGAGATGGCGCGCTTGAAAGGGGCCTCTCCTTTGAAGGTGATCACGCATCACATCCTTCCAAACGCCTGGGCACCGATTGCTACCGTGATCGCCTTTAATTTGGCCTATCTGGTGGTGGGTGTAGTGGTGGTGGAGGTGGTATTTGTATATCCTGGCATTGGCCAGCTGATGGTGGATTCTGTTACTTCGCGTGACATACCGGTGGTTCAGGCCTGTGCATTGATTTTTGCAGCGACTTATATCCTGTTGAACCTCATTGCTGATGTCATCGGAATCATTACCAACCCCAGATTGCTGCATCCTAGATAAGTTTCAGGAATAGACAGATGAGCATGGGCACCAGCAAATCAACCGATACTGAGGTCATTTATTCCGCGGCAGGTGAAGTAGGCGCAGTGCGCAAGCGGCGGACTTTTGCCGAGCGCAACTGGATTATCCTGAAAAAGGCCCCATTGACGGCTTGGTTTGGGATGATAGTCTTTTGCTGTTACATCGTGGTAGCGGTTTTCGCCCCATGGTTGGCCCCATTTGGTGAAGCAGAGGTGTTCAACGTCCCTTTCGCGCCTTGGGACGAGACTCATGTGTTTGGTACTGATCAGATCGGTCGTGACATTCTCTCGCGGTTGATCTATGGCGCTCGGAATACGATGGGTATTGCGCTGTTGACAACAATTCTTTCCTTTTTTATCGGCGGGGTTCTGGGGCTTGTGGCAGCAATTGATCGCCGGTACCTGGATCAGGTGCTGGGACGTGCAATGGATGTGCTGATGGCGATCCCCAGTCTGATATTCGCACTGATGTTGTTGTCGATTTTTGGCTCGACGGTCACAAGCCTGATCCTGATCATTGCAGTACTGGATTCGACCCGTGTGTTCCGCCTGACACGATCGGTAGCGGTGGGTGTGGTAGTGATGGATTATGTCGAGGTTGCTCGTCTGCGCGGAGAGGGGTTGGGCTGGGTAATGCGTCGTGAGATTCTGCCAAACATCATGCCACCCTTGATTGCTGAATTTGGACTGCGTTTTTGTTTTGTGTTCCTGACCATNGCAGCATTGTCCTTTTTAGGGTTGGGGATTCAGCCACCGACTGCTGATTGGGGCTCGATGGTTCGTGAAAATGCCAACTTGATCCAATTTGCTGCTTATGATATCAAAGCTTCCTTGACCCCTTTGTTGCCTGCGACAACGATTGCGTTGTTGACCATCGCAGTCAATTTCATTGTTGACTGGTTCCTTCATCAGACAAGTGGCATCAAAGATGAGTAGTTCTGAATTAACCCCTCCTGACCATTCATCGTTGCAACCTGTTGGTCGCACTGGAAGTTTGCTTTTGGAGATGAGGAACATCCGGATAGAGGGCTTTTCAGACGAACGCTGGCATAAAATCATCAAGGGAGTAAACGTCATTCTGAATCGTGGTGAGATTCTTGGTTTGATCGGTGAGTCAGGAGCAGGAAAATCCACACTAGGTCTTGCTGCGATGGGATTTGCACGGCCTGGCTGCAGGATCACCAGTGGTGAGATTNTATTTGATGGGCTGGATTTGGGTAAGGCAACTCAGTCAGTAAAAAAGCATATATGGGGAACGCGCATAGCTTATGTCGCTCAGTCAGCAGCAGCTGCATTCAATCCAGCACACCGGTTGATGGATCAGACTGTTGAGTCCACAGTGCGTGAAAAGATCAAAGGGGAGGCCGAGGCGCGTTTGGATGCGGTGAATTTGTATCGATCGCTTCAATTGCCTCAGGCGGATACGATTGGTGAGCGCTATCCACATCAGGTTTCTGGTGGTCAATTACAACGTGTGATGACAGCAATGGCGATATCGCCTAGACCTGATCTGATCATTTTTGATGAGCCAACCACGGCACTGGATGTCACAACCCAAGTCGAAGTGCTGGCCTCGATGCGGGAAATCGTGGAACGTTTTGATACTGCCGCCATTTACATAACTCATGATCTGGCCGTGGTGGCACAGATGGCTGACCGGATCAAGGTCCTGCGCTATGGAGAGGAGGTTGAAGAAGCGGAAACTGAAGAGATGTTGAACGCTCCGAAACAGTCGTACACCAAATCCTTGTGGTCGGTGCGCGCATTACAAAAGCCGGTGCAGAAGGGAGATGATATTCTTCTGGATATAAAATCTGTTAACGCGGCCTATGGCAAAAGCAGGGTTTTGCATGATGTCTCGATTACCGTACCGCGCGGATCAACCGTGGCTGTGGTTGGTGAATCTGGCTCTGGCAAATCAACCACTGCGAGGGTGGTGACTGGCCTGCTGCCGCCTGAGGAGGGAAAAATCATCTTTGACGGAGTAGGCCTGCCGACTAAACTTTCAGATCGTTCAAAGGATCAGCTGCAAAAAATCCAGATGATTTACCAGATGGCTGACACAGCGATGAACCCGCGGCAAACAGTCGAAGAAATCATTGGTCGGCCTCTAGAATTCTATCTTGGACTCAGGGGACATGTGAAAGAGGCTCGGGTCAGAGAATTGTTGGAGATGATCGAGTTGGATGAAAGCTTCATGGATCGCTTGCCGGCGGAACTTTCTGGTGGACAGAAACAGCGTATCTGTATAGCACGTGCCCTGGCAGCTGAGCCTGAGCTTATCATTTGTGATGAGGTGACATCAGCCCTTGATCAGATTGTCCAGGAAGGCATCCTACGCCTGCTGATGGATTTGCAGACGAGGTTGGGCATCACCTACATGTTTATCACCCATGATATCGCAACGGTTCGTGCGATCTCGGACGAGATTGTTGTGATGTATCAGGGTAAGGTCGTGGAACAAGGGCTTAAATCCGAGATTCTTAATCCGCCTTATCCTGATTATACCCAGTTGTTACTGTCCTCAGTCCCTGAAATGGATCCCAACTGGTTGACAGATCTTTTGAAGGAACGCTCAATTGAGCCTTCAGAAATCTGAAAATGACAGAGAATACTTTTCTATTCAAACGATACCAAAGGAACAGATTCCAGTTTGTAGTATGCGGAGTCGTTTAATTCAGAATGGTTTGTTGGTTCATTGCCTATATGAATTCAGAAAATTAATGTCCTTGAGAACTTCCTATAGTTTTAACCATAATCCTGGAAGCGCATGACTCCTGAAAAGGTTCTATCTTATTCTCCCCAAGTTCTGACGCAAGCACAGCGTGAAGACTACTTTGAAAATGGATACATTAAAGTGGAAAACCTGATTCCAGAGGAAACTTTGATAGAACTCCAAGGAGTGATTGCCAAAGTTTTGGATGAAAGCCGGAAGGAAACTAAATCAGGATCCATCTTTGATCTGGGACCGGGACACAGTTCTGAAATACCAGTCCTTCGGAGGCTGAAAAAACCGGACGACTATGATGAAGTTTTCTGGAATTTTGCATCGGGGCTGATTGCCGATGTGGCCGCTGATCTTGCTGGTCCAGATGTNGTCTTTCACCATTCCAAATTGAATTTCAAATGGAATGATGGAAATGACGATGTCAAATGGCATCAGGATGTCCAGTTTTTCCCCCATACCAATTACAACGTCTTCACGATTGGCTGCTACTTGAATGATACAGGAATGAAAAACGGTCCTCTCGGTGTCATTCCAGGCAGTCATCAGGAAAAGCTTTATGACCTCTATCATGGAGAGGACTGGACTGGATGCCTGAATGATGCCGATGCGGATTCACTGAGCATGAAGGATGTGGAATACCTCACGGGGGGCGCAGGTTCGATCACCATCCACAACTGCAGAACACTGCACTTTTCACCTCCCAGCCAATCTGTTGAGCCAAGACCGCTNTTGCTCAANTGTTACACTTCTGCAGATGCAAAGCCCTATACCCCGCATCCGGATCCTTCCTCACATGCATTTTCCCTGGTANGGGGNAATCCTGTCCGTTGGGCCGATCATGACCCAAGACCCTGCCTCATCCCTCCGGATTGGTCAGGAGGTTACACCTCTATTTTTGCTGCACAAACGGGAGAGNATTACTGATCAGGATCAATCCTGCTCATGGATTGGAAACTCTTTGGTGAATGGCGAGAATTCTTTGAACCTCACGCAGGACAGGTTTTTCAATCAGTTTTCCATCCACCACAACGAGCCCTGTGTCTGCTTCTTCAAATGCCTGCAATATTTTACGGGCATGTTNGACNTTTGCAGGNTCTGGAGTGAAGACCTCGTTCAAGAGTGAGATCTGTTTGGGATGGATTGAGCCTTTACCACTGAATCCAAGATCCCGGGCGAGGATGGCTTCCTGCTTCATGCCTTCGGGGTCTTCCAGGTCGAGGTAGGGAACGTCGATCGCATCGATGCCTGCATGGGCTGCTGCATGGACCAGCCTTGAGCGCGCATNAAGCAAGGGTTCCCATGCGTTTCTGCATCGNANNTCAGCAGACATGTCGACTCCACCAAAATAAAGGGCTTCGATGCGAGGACTGGATTGNGCGATTTCGAATGCGGCTTCAAGACCCGCATTGGTTTCGATGATGATATGAAGCCGACACGCATGTCCCGATTCATCCAGCAATTCATCCATCCAGCGAACTTCTTCGGGTGAGTTGACCTTGGGAAGCATCAGCCCCGGAGGTGCGGTCTTGCTGGCGAGGATGGCCTGCAAATCATCGATTCCGTANGCACTGCGCATACNGTTGATTCTGACGACCCGTTCGACTCCATCTTCCGCCTGGGGTTCCTCAAAGAGGGATAGCCCATTTTTTCTTGCCTCATCTTTGTCTTTGGGGGCAACACCGTCTTCCAGTTCGATACAGACCATGTCTGCACCGGAAGCCAGAGCTTTTGGGAACATTTCAGGTTTCAAACCCGGCGTGAAGATGAAACTGCGCCGAGGCCGGATGTGCTCATTGACTGGATCGTTCATAATTTAGTTGAGATTGGAAGATTTGGGTTTCGTCATTTTGCTTTTGTAGAATCAGAGGCAGTTTTGAATTCTTCACGCAGTTCGTCACCATGTTCATTTTTTTCCGGAAC
>NYUB01000058.1 GCA_002683785.1 Deltaproteobacteria bacterium | reverse complement strand
TGCCCGTCGTTTGACTGAAGCTGAAAAAGAGCAGTTTCAGAATTGGGGTTACGTTAAAAATCTTCCCGTCTTTGATGATTCCGAAATTCCTATTTTACAAAAAGGCTTTGAAGACATGCTGGCATTGTTGCCCCCTCATATACATATGAGTCGTGTCAACAATTGGCATAAAGCAAACAGATGGGTATACGAATTATCCCAAACTCATGCGATATTGGATTATGTAGAGGATCTTATTGGCACCAATATCATACAATGGGGTGCTCACTGTTTTGCAAAATTTCCAGGTGATGGTACCGAAGTGCCATGGCATCAGGACGCACAGTATTGGCCTTTGAAACCTTCAAAAACTGTTTCAGTGTGGTTAGCAATTTATGATACAGATGAACAAAATGCAGCAATGCGTATTGTTAAAGGAAGCCACCGATACATTTTTGAACATCATATAATTGACAAGGAACATTTCGTCTTAGATCAGGAGGTAGATCGAGAGGCAATCAAAACTGAAGACATTGTTTCAATGGATCTAAAAGCAGGAGAAATATCTTTGCATGACAATCAACTGCTTCATGGCTCAGGTCCTAATCTTTCAGATAGAATTCGAGCAGGACAAACAATGAGATTCTGTCCAACTGAAGTTATATGCGATCTGAATGTCTGGCCGAAATTTGAGAGTTACCTGGTTCGTGGTGTGGATGAATTCAAACATAACCCTGTTGGAAAAGAGCCCAAAGGCTATAGCTATCCGATTAAGTTAGGGCAGGGTTCATGGGAATTCCAATAATTGTTTAGTTTTGATGATTTATTAGACCAGGATTACCCCTGATTTATTCCTAAATGGTTGGAAATATGGTTGGAAATAAAATCATTCAATTCCAAAATGAAAGAATTGAATTTAAAAATAGCTACTTAATTTATTGATATTAATAATGAATTATTGGTAGCGGGGGAAGGATTCGAACCTTCGACCTTCGGGTTATGAGCCCGATGAGCTACCTGACTGCTCCACCCCGCGATCAAGATAGGAAGTTTTGGAGCGGGAAACCGGACTCGAACCGGCGACCCTCAGCTTGGAAGGCTGATGCTCTAGCCAACTGAGCTACTCCCGCAGAAAACTATTTAATTTAAAAGTTATGCTCTTTTTTGTCAACTCAAATCCTTGGGAATAGGCTTGCTCAAAGTTCGGTTCAGAGTTGTTCCAGAGCCATGCTTGATTTCGTATAAGAAGTTTGCCCTTCCTTAGCTCAGGATCTAGACTTCGGTTTCCAAAGTTGTTCATCAAAAAGTCTAATTTGACTATATTTGGCTGCTGTTTCAGTTCCTTCCTTTGAGTTTTGATGGATCTATTTGAAAATGCATTGGAGCATTCGATCCAAGAGGGCGCACCGTTGGCAGACCGCATGCGTCCGAGGACATTGGATGAATTTGTGGGCCAGAATCATTTATTGGCACCAGGAAGGTTGCTGCGCCGTGCGATCCAGGCCGATCAACTCTCCAGCCTGATTTTTTTTGGTCCTCCAGGGACGGGCAAGACGACCCTGGCGAGGATTATTGCCAACACGACCCGTTCTCACTTTCTTTCCATCAATGCAGTACTGGCAGGCATTCCTGCAATTCGAGAATGCATTGAAAGTGCACGACGGTTCCTCTCCGAACAGCAAAGACGGACCATTTTATTTGTCGATGAAGTTCATCGTTTCAACAAAGCCCAACAGGATGCATTGCTGCCTCATGTAGAAAACGGGACGGTGGTGTTGATTGGTGCAACCACAGAAAATCCCTATTTTGAAGTGATCAAGGCCCTGGTCAGCAGATCGAGGATTTTTCAATTGAAGTCTCTCGGTTCCGAGGATCTCGAAGCGATCCTTGAGATGGCTTTGAGAGATGAGGATCGTGGATTTGGGAAAATGCATATTCTTCTTGAAGAGGAGGCAAAAAAGCATCTGGCCCAGGTCGCCTCCGGAGATGCACGAGCTGCTTTGAATGCTTTGGAGCTCGCAGTGCAAACGACGGAAACGAATGAAGAGGGAATTTTACAAATCTCCCTTGAAATTGCGGAAGAGTCGATCCAACAGCGGGCGGTGCTTTATGATAAGGATGGCGATGCCCACTTCGATACGATTTCTGCATTCATTAAATCGATGCGGGGTTCAGATCCGGATGCTGCCCTTTACTGGATGGCGAAGATGGTCCAGGCTGGAGAGGATTCTCGATTCCTGTTCCGTAGGATGATTATTTTTGCATCTGAAGATGTGGGCCTTGCAGATCCTGGAGCCCTGGGTGTGGTCCATGCCGCAGCTCAGGCTTTTGATTATGTGGGTATGCCCGAGGGTCGTTTCCATTTGGCCCAGGCCTGTCTCTACTTGAGCACGGCTCCGAAGAGCAACAGTGCCTTTGCTTTTTTCGATGCAGTAAAAACCGTGGCAGCAGAAGCCCGTGACGAAGTTCCGAACCCGCTGAAGGACGGAAACCGGGATGGTGCAGCATTTGGGCATGGAGAAGGATATCTCTATCCCCATGCGTTCCGGGATCATTGGGTGGCCCAGCAGTATCTCCCGGAAAGCCTCCAGGGAAGAGTCTTTTATCAACCGGGAGATCAAGGGTATGAAGATGGGCTCAGGGAAGGGGTTTCCAGAAAGCGTGAAGCCCAACTGGCGTCCTTCCTTGCTGCATCAAACGGATCATCGAATCTGGAAGGAGAGTATTGGGAAAACCGAACCCTGGGCGATTCTGGAGAAATGCATGCCGCCCTCAGGGATCGTCTGTTTCAGTTGGCAGAGCCTGAAAAAAACCACCTTTGTCTGGTGCTCCAGGGTGGAGACGGACTGCTGCTGGGAGAAATGTTGAGAAAGGTCTCTGAAGAAACGGTCTATTCCTTGGTTGAAAATGAGGAACAGAAGCAGGTTCTGGAACGCTTTCATCAGGGACGTCCTGAAGCTTCCCGACTGGTACTGGCTGTTTCCCGGAAGGATGGGGGCCCTTCCGCCTTTGGAATTCCAGGGCTCCGTTTTGAAAGGGTGCTTGGGCGTAATTTCCTCCAGAGGTTTTCAAAACCCTGGGAAGAATTGGAAAACCTGAAAGATTTTCTTAAAGATGAATCCAGACTGGCCCTGGCTGAAACCATGCCTACACGAGGACAAAGAATAAGTGGTTTGATTGGAGAGGAACAACTGGACCCGGAACTCCTTAAGGTTTGGCTTGAAGCTGAATCGATGCTTTATGAGGATCCTTCTAATCCCAGACTTGGATGGGAGGAGTCGGCTCTGAGAGAGAAACTCCTAGAAAAAGACTGGGAGATCAGAAGCTGGAAGCTGCAGACCTTTGAAACTCCAACCAGAATTCCTGTACGGCTACTGGAATCCTGGTTCGTTCAGGATGGGGATTCTCCATGCTATGGTAAACGCCTGGAAGAACAAATTGGAGCGCAGCCGGTCCAAAACATCCACCAGGTACTTCGCCGTCATGTTGCGGGCCGGCTGGTATCCTGGCGAAGCTGCTGGTTGTTTTTCTGCATATCCAAGCAATAGGATATAAAAATTATTTATTTTACTCTCACTTATGATTCATTCTGCGTTTGTTTCAGAGGGTGATATGAAAAGGATGTTCAGTTCCCTGAGGCTTCGATGCTGAACAGCCTCCACATTTCTATTACCTGTTACATACTCTTGATGATGGTTCTGGCAGGATGTTCCAAAAAAGAACCCGAAGTCTTTTTCCGAAGAGGGGAAAGAGATGTGCTGAAGATGAAGTCCATCCAGGCCTGTCATGGTGATTTCCGGGTTATGGAGGAGACTGATTTTGGTCCCTTCATACGGGCGAAATTAAAATGCATCAAAAGAGAACTGAGAGGCTGAGAAAGAATCTCAGTAAGGAGTTTTCAGCCCAAACGGTTCCATTTCTGATCAAAACTCTGCAAATATCCTGATGCTGAAAAAAAAGCTTTCCTTACCTGCCGCATGGGATTCAAAAGTCTTGAAGGATGAGGAATGGGTGGTCCAGATTTCCCAGGGGCAGAACGATGAATTAGTCCAGGCAGTATCCAAACTTCAGAGCAAAGGTCTAGACTGGGAACATTCAGTCCTTGAGGATTATGAACTTCCTCGATGGACTGACGAGATCGTTCATATCCAGCAAAGGCTTGAGGGAGGCCTTGGCTTTTTGTTGCTTCGAGGGCTTTCCATAGAAGGAATCGATCTTGAAACGGCAAAGCAAATGTTCTGGGGAATCGGCCTGCTGCTGGGGTATCCAGAACCCCAGGATGCCTCAGGCAAACTGATGCATCATGTGAAGGACACTGGGAAAGATCTGACCCATTCAGAGATACGATTTTATCAGACCAACCTCCCTTTGAGTTTTCATAACGATGGTGCTGATGTTTTCATGCTGATGTGCTATCGGTCTGCTGATCGGGGAGGTCTTTCGAAGATCGTAAGCGCTGTAAGTGTTTTCAACACGATCCTGGAACGTCGTCCCGAATTGGCTGTAGTGCTTCAGAAACCATTTTTTTTTGATACCCGGGGACAGCAGCTTCCGGACACCCCTCCTTTTCAAGAAGTTCCTGTGTTCATCCACTATCGAAACCACCTTCATGTGCTGTATAAGCGTGAATACATAGAACTGGCTCAGCGTTTTCCAGAAGTTCCCGAGTTGAGCAAAATTCAAAAGGAAGCCTTGGATCTGATGGATGAGGTATGTGAAGAACTTGCTTTGAGCTTTGTGATGGAAAACGGGGACATTGTCATAGCCAACAATTACGACATGCTCCATGCCCGGACTGCTTTTGAAGATGAAGCATCCCGGCCTTCGATGCGTCACATGATCCGGCTTTGGCTTTCGCTCGAAAACGGACGTTCTCTTCCTACAGAGTTTGCCATGACACGTGAGTTCAGTCATAGCTACCGTCGCCGGCTCGGTTTGGTTTTATGATCCCGGGCGGATTTTCCTCCCAGTCAAAAATATATTGGTTCGAATTCCTTCGTCATTTCAGGTGTTGAATCCCATATTATAAGAAAAATTTAATAATTATTCATAATAATATTGAATTAATCCCGATATTCTGTTAATAGTATCTCACTATATAAGAACCGTTACTATAAAATCCCAGTTTACAAGAATCATGAATGAGTATTCTCATGATTCATTCATTTCAACGAAGGAGTGCTTATGGAAGAGCAAAACACAATCGGTCTGAGAGTCAAACAGCTTCGGGAACAACTCGTCTTGAAACAGACAGAATTCGCTCAGCGTCTTTCGGAGGACGCAAAAAAAATCAGTCGAATCGAAAAGGATGTTCAGCTGCCTGACAGTAGCCTTCTGGTTCAGATGGGAGAACGTTTAGGGGTCTCGCTGGACTGGTTGCTAAGAGGAGTAGGGGCGATGTTCATTTCTGGGTCAGCTTCCNATCCNTCCAACCTTCTCCCCCCTGAGGTTGATGCAGAAGACTATGCTTTTGTTCCTGTTTATGACGTTAACGCCTCAGCAGGACCTGGAGCATATAACGATTTTGGATCCCATGAGGCGATCCAGCATATGGCATTTTTAAATTCCTGGATTCACGGCAATTTGTCTTCCAGTTCGGAAAGGATGGTCGTGATCCGGGCTGTGGGAGATAGCATGCTTCCTACAATCAGCAATGGAGATTCGTTGTTGCTGGACGTCAGCCCTCATTTTGCAGGAGATGGCCTATATTGTGTACAGCTTCATGAAACCCTTTTCGCCAAGCGAGTCCAGCGTAAATCAGGACATGGTTACCAGNTGATTTCAGACAATCCGAATTATGAGCCTTTGGAGGTAAATGAGGAGGATGAGGACGCCTTCAGACTGATCGGGAGGATCCTCTGGGTTGGAAAACAGGTTTAATCCTGAGATCTGTGATTAAGACCTGAATTACTGGACTAACCTGAGTAGTTCCTGGTAGGGCTGCGCACCAACCAGCCCATAGCCTCCATAGACGAAAGTAGGAACACCAGTAATCTCAATGCTACTGGCATAGGCCCAATCCTTGTCAATCGCCTGCTTGAACTGTCTGCTTTGAAGCGATAAGCGGGCATCCTCGATTTGCAGGCCGGAAAGTTCGACGATGTTCATCAGAACGTCGAGTTCTGCCACGTTTTCACCTCTGACAAAATAGGCCTCATAGAGTTGGGGGTGAAGGGATTCGGAGGTATTATTTACATCAGACCATTTTGCCAGTTCCTGGGCTTTTCTACTGTTGAAGGTTCTACTGCGCAGGGGGTTGAAGGGCAATCCCTCCGTGGAAGTCAGTGCTTTCATTCGCTGATTCGAGGCCTTGATGTCCATGCCGGTTCCTGCAAAAAGTTGTTCCAACATCAAACCTTCCTGGGGAGTGTCCGGATGGAGCGGGAAATAACGCCAGCGGACCTTAAGGGACAGTTCCCGTTTTAGACGTTCGACACGACCCGTGACGAGATAACACCAGGGTCAAACAAAATCAGTGAAGACTTCGAGTACGTTTTCTTGGCTCATGGTTTATTTCTTGAGGCAACCGATTCTGAAACGACACAGAGGATTTCAAACATGATGCTTGCGCCGACCAGGGCAGTGGTTCCACTGGGGTCAAAGGGTGGAGAAACTTCCACGACATCACCCCCGCATAGCTGTAGTCCCTGAAGACTGCGGATCATCCGCTGTGCTTCGTGAGTGGTGAAACCGCCTACCTCCGGAGTTCCAGTTCCTGGTGCATAGACAGGATCAAGTCCGTCCACATCGAAACTGATGTAAGTAGGGCCTTCTCCNACNACNNTGNGNGCTTCCTCCATCACNNCTCTCCAGCCGGAATCATAGAACTCTTCAATACTGACGACCCTCATTCCTGTATCCTCACTGAATTTCCAGACATCTGGATCGTTGAGTGGGCCCCGGATACCAATCTGGATCGTACGNTTTGGGTCGAGTAGTCCTTCCTCGACAGCTCTGCGGAAAGGTGCACCATGGTGGAATTTGGAACCGAGATAATCATCTCCAGTATCGCAGTGTGCGTCAAAATGGACCATTCCCAAAGGACGTTCCCGGGCAAGAGCCCTGAAAATCGGCAGGGTCACCGAATGATCCCCGCCGGCTGTGATGGGGACTACTCCTGCCTGATGAACCTTTTGAAAAAAAACTTCGATTTCTATGAGGGCTCCACTGAGCTCGAATGGTTTCTGAACCCATGCATCACCAACATCGGCAATCCTGCAAAGCTCATAGGGATTGATGCCGGTAGCCTGGTTGATCATCCTCATCAGCGAGGACTGGTTCCGGATTTCCCTTGGCCCGTGTCTGGCTCCTGTACGGTTGGTTACTCCGCCATCGAAGGGGATGCCCACGAGGGCGATGTCCAGATCTTTCAAATCTTCCCGATAAGGGCTCCTCATGAAAGTCGGAAGGCCGGTATAACGTGGACGCTGCTGGGGATTTTNAAATTCCGGATAATCCTGCATCAGATTTTGTAGGTAATGATTTAGAGCATTCTCTTAAATACTACACCTGCTCAAGGAAGAGTTTCAATCCTCAGGATCAAGATTGTTCAAATGTTTGAATCAAAGACAAATCGAAGAAGACTGAAACAGGAGTGTTGNNAACTTTGGAGATAAGTCACAANTCAGTGGGATGNTTCGTGAATGCTTTCTGAATTTGGTTGAACTCCCGCCATCAGGAGTCCTAATTTTTGTCGAGTGGCATCTTTGCTGGAAACTTCACCAAAAATACTTCCGCGGTACATGACCACAATTCGATCAGAGAGGGCCATGATTTCATCCAATTCTGAACTGACGAGCAGAACGGCAATTCCTTCATCACGTTTTGCAACAATCTGCTGATGGATGAATTCGATGGATCCGACATCAATCCCTCGGGTAGGTTGTGCCGCAATCATCAGTTGAATTGGACGGCTGATTTCTCTGGCGATGATCATCTTCTGCTGATTTCCGCCTGAAAGACTTCCCACTGGTGTCTGGGCCGATGGGGTCCGGACATCAAATTTTTNGATCAGGGATTCGGCATTTTCTTCGATGGATTCACGTTGTATCATGACCCCATTGACAAATGGGGGCTGATAGTAAGAATTCAAAANAAGATTGTCCGCTACTGAGTAACTGGTCACCATACCGAACGAGTGTCGATCTTCAGGAACATGACAGATCCCACCCTGATCCGTTATCTGACGAGGCGTTGCATTGGTTAGATCCTTCCCTCCTATGTGGATACGTCCTTTCTCNAGGGGGCGTAACCCCGTGAGGACTTCCACCAGTTCGGTCTGCCCATTTCCCTGAACACCGGCCACTCCGACAATTTCCCCGGCATGGACATTCAAATTGACTTGATTGAGGCAAGTCTCCTCCAAGTCGTTCTTTGCCTGCAGATCATGAGTTTCGAGGATCAGGGCTCCTGGTTTGGCATCAGTTTTATCAACTTGAAGCATGACTTCACGTCCTACCATCATTGCAGCCAGTCTGGTTTCTGATGCTTCCTTCGGTTGGACTTCTCCCACCAGTTCACCCTGACGCAGTACGGCAATCCGGTCGGCAATTCGAAGCACTTCCTTGAGTTTATGGGTTATGAAGATGATGGACTTGCCTTGCTTTCGAAGAAGATCCATCACCTCAAAAAGTCCTTCGATCTCCTGTGGAGTGAGGACAGCAGTGGGTTCATCCAAGANCAGGATCTCCGCTTTCCTGTAGAGAGCCTTGATGATTTCAACACGTTGTTGAATCCCTACAGGGAGATCTTCCACCAAAGCACAGGGATCGACTTCCAATTGATAATCCCTGGAGAGATCCAGGACTCGTTGAGAAGCCATGTCACGATCCAACAACCCTTGGCGGACGCTCTCACTACCAAGCATCACGTTCTCCACTACAGTCATCACTGGAACCANTTGAAAATGTTGATGAACCATTCCGATTCCAAGCCCAATGGCGTCCTGCGGCGAGCGCATCCTGACTTCTTTTCCTCTTACCAGAATCTCTCCCGAAGAAGGCTGGTAGAGGCCATAGATGATGTTCATCAAAGTCGATTTTCCGGCACCGTTCTCCCCCAGAAGGGCCAGGATTTCACCGGATTGCAATTTCAGGTTAACATCCTTGTTTGCAACCACCGCGGGAAAGAATTTGCTGATCTGTTGAACTTCTAGCACAGGAGTGTTCATGACTTGCCTCCTTCGGTCTCATAGGGTTTCCCAATGGCTGCAGGAGGACGAACTCGGCCAACCAGTCCAGAAACTGCAACGATTGTAACTACATAAGGCAACATGGAGACAAATTGACGCGGAATCGTGGTTACTCCTGCCATGAGAAATTCATTTTGCAACGCCTGAGTGTAGCCGAAGAGGGTGGCAGCACCCAATGCTCCGAATGGCGTCCAGTTTCCAAAGATCATTGCAGCCAATGAAATGAATCCTCGACCTGCTGTCATCCCCTCCTGAAACTGTCCAACGGCTTCCAATACCAGATAACCTCCGGCAAGACCGGCAAGCATTCCACTAAACATCGTATTTAAATAGCGCAGGCGGTTGACGTTGATTCCTTCGGTGTCAGCAGCCCGTGGATGTTCTCCTACTGCGATGGTTCTAAGGCCCCAGCGGGTATAAAAGATTGCAATGTGTACCACAAAAACCAACATCAAGGCGAGATACGTGATCGGAGGGTTATTGAAAAGTACTGGGCCAATCACTGGAATTTCTGATAACAGGGGAATAGGCAGGGTAGTGAACTTCCCAACTGCTATGGCATCCCTATCGTAAAGGTAGGAAGAAAGTCCTGCCGCCAGAATGATGATCACCGAACCGGAAATGATCTGATCCATACGAAAACGGATCGATAGNGTTCCGTGGAGCAATCCCATCAAACCNCCCACCCCCAAGGACACCANNACACTGAAAAACAGNCTGAGGTAGAGTGGCCAATCGTTNGTNGAGGATTTGGCAACAAAGCCAGCAAAGGCACCTGCTAACATCATNCCTTCTATACCAATGTTGATGATGCCGGAACGNTCGCAAAGGATACCACTCAAAGCTCCAAGAACCAGGGGGATGGCGGCCCGTAGGGTGAAATTCAAGGCACTGATTCCAAAAAAGACACGCATCCAGAGGTTTTCTCCCAGAGGAGTGATCTCGACAAGAATGGCCATCAACAACATCAAAAAAACCATTCCAACAGCAATCCGGGCAGTTCTGGTCCAGAAACTCATTTCAGGAACCTCCCCAGTTGGTGTTCAAACTGGAGGCATGATCCTCTTCTCCTTTGGATCGAAGGCGAAAGATGGCTTTGATGATCAGTGGTGCGGCGACGAATGCCAGGACCAGAGCCTGAATCACCTGAATGATGTCGGCAGCAACTCCAGACTCAAACTGCATCTTTGCTGCACCAGCATCCAAAGCACCAAAGAGGAAGGAGGCAAATACCACCCCGATGGGATGCGTCTGTCCCAACAGTGCGACTATGATTCCATCAAANCCGACCTGACCTCCAAATTCTGGTGCGAATTTGTGATTCAGGCCTAAGGTTTCAATNGCTCCAGCAAGACCAGCCAATCCACCAGCAAGGGCCATTGTGAGAACAACGGTTCTTTCCACTCGGATGCCTGCATAACGNGCTGCTTTGGCATTCTGACCGACGGTACGGATTTCAAAACCAATGGTTGTCTTGTAGATCAACCACCAGATGATCCCAACGGCCAGCAAAGCGAGAAAAACCCCACAGTGAACCCGGTAGGGAGGGCCGAAGATCCAGGGTATTTGTGCGGAAGACAACACATCTGGAGTTTCTGAAATGGCTCTTGCCGTTCGATCCCAGAGTGGTCCAGGCGTTTGTCCTTGAGTCCCACCCGCATAGACGGTCCAACCACCAAAGAGGGCTGCGACATAGTTCAGCATGATCGTAACAATCACCTCATGGGCCCCAGTGGTCACCTTCAACAAACCAGGAATCGCACCCCAGATCATTCCACCAAACATGCCGAAAAGAATTGCCAAGGGGAGATGAATGATCATCGGTAATCCCTCAAAATGAATNCCTATAGATACCGAAAAGACGGAACCCATCACAAACTGTCCTGATGCACCAATATTGAAGAGCCCAGCCTTAAAGGCCACTGCGACCGATAGTCCTGTCAGGATGAAGGGGATCATTTTTCGAATCGTTGTACTCCAGGCCCGGCCACTGCCGAAGGCACCCTGTGTAAGACCCTGATAAGCCAGTATGGGGTCATCGCCAAACAGGAGCATGACCAGTGCTCCAAGCGCCAAGGCAGTAACCAGGGCTAAGAAGGGAATCAGCAGAACACGAAGCATAAGAAACGATGGATCAATTGAAGGAGGTTGGATTCGCCTTCACCATGGAAAGGTTCAGGCCTAAATGAGGGAGGGAATGGGAGACCCTTTCTGAGTCTCCCAAAGGCCAAAAGAAGATAAAGAGATCAGTTTCCGTAACCCGTGCGGATGATACCACTATCCAGACCTGCTTTGGTGGCAGTCAGAAGGTCCTTTAATGGTTTAGGTACTGAATTGTCAAAGTCATGGAATGGCGCCAAACCCGCAGCACCGAAGACATTTCCTCCCTTAAAGGTTCCTGCCTGGGCCTGTGAGATCAATTCTGCAACTGCAGGTGTGATGAGTTTCATGGCACTAGAAATCAGGCAGGGCCGAGCTGCTGGGACAGTGTTCCACTGGTCAGTATCCACTCCAATGCAGTAGACCCCTTTGTGGGAGGCTATTTCCTGCAGTGCACCGTTTCCGGTAAGTCCGCCTGCACCAAAGATGACGTCAGCACCTTGATCCATCGCTTGTTTCGCGGTTGCAGCACCCCACTCTGGGTCCACGAAGGCCTGGCTGATTTCTCCTGGGTGGTAGGTGGAAAGTATCTTGATTTTCGGATTCACTGATTTTGCACCAGAGATGTAGCCTTCATTGAAAGCCACCACAGGAGGAACCAAATCCGTCCCTAGAACGGCAGCGATGGTTCCGCTTTTGCTCATTCCAGCAGCCAATACACCGGCAAGGAAACCAGACTGATCTTCATGGAAAATCAAACCTGCTAGGTTGGGAATCGCCTGTCCTTGGAATTGGTCGACTCCAATGAACANGGTATTAGGGTTTTCCTTGGCTGCCTGGATTGTGGCATCACCTAATGCAAACCCAACGGAAATAATCACTTCGTATTCCGCCTCTATGAACTGTGCCAAATTATCGGCATAGTCCTTGGCGTCCTGAGTTTCAATGTACTTGATTTCCCGATCTTTCAAACCGAGCTGGTTTTTTGCTAGTTTCACTCCTTCCCAGGCAGATTGGTTGAAACTACGGTCATTGACTCGACCAACGTCGGTNACCAGGCCAACCTTGATTGGGGCTGCTGAGAGTGACGTGAATGCCAACAGAAAGAAGACGCTGGTAAGCCATAGGGCGGATAACCAGGATGTTCGTGAAAAGCTCATAGGGATCCTTTTCAAAGGGGGTTCAANAACAAGAAGGATTGTTTTGAGAATTCCAAAACAAAGCCCAAACAATACAATCTCAATACATTGATAGTTATAGGTTAATCAAAATGGGTCAAGAAAATATTTACATGCATCAAATTCTACAACTGCCTTATACCAGCCCTTTTCAGATTTTCAAACCTCAGGCGCAAAATTTTTCAAACGGTTCATCATTTCGGGGAAAGAATCAATTTCCACATTGGCAAAGGCGATTCTCAGGAAGGATTCCTGTTCCGGGCCAAACATGCTGCCAGGCAGGGTTAGCAGATTCTCTTTCAAGGCTAATGTTTGGGCAACTTCATATGAAACCGTTCCTAGCTCTGGATGTCTGAGGTACGCAAAGCAAGGTCCAAGAGTGCTCAGACGAAAGCGGGAACGGTTCTCTTCCTCGAAAAGCTTGCCGAAGGAATCCGCACGGAGGTTCATCAGTTTCCGTTTTCCTTCACGCCAGTGATCCAGGTTCTTCAAAGCAAAAAGTGCAGAGTTCTGGGCAAGCTTTGGGGCACAAATGGCGGCGCAATCCATGACCTTGACCAATTGATCCAAGAATTCAGGAGAGGCCGTGATGGCTCCGATTCGGTACCCGGCCAGGGCAAAGGCTTTGGAGAAACTGTAAAGTTGTACCAAGTTGTCCTGCCAGGAAAGATTCAGCAAATGGTGAGGCAGTCCTTGTTCGGGATTCAGAAAATCACGATAGGTTTCATCTAAAACAAGTCGAATACCGTGGTCTTGAGCAAGTTGAAAGAAGTCTTCGATCAACCTGGCAGGGTATACGGTTCCACTGGGATTGTTGGGAGAAACGAGGACGATGGCTTTGGACTTGGGAGTGATCAGCATCTCCGCAAGTTTGACTTCCGGAAGCATGCCGGACTTAGGTCTGCATGGAAGCAGTACCGGGGACATGCCAAGCATTTCCAGGGTCATTCGGTGATTGAAATAGTAGGGAGCAGGTAGGATCACTTCGCCTCCGGATTGTCCCAGAGTAAGCATGCTGAGGAAAAAAGCCTGGTTGCAGCCAGCAGTGATGAAGACCTCCCTTTCTTCAATTCTGGTCTGGTAGAATCGACTGACTTCCTCGGCATAGGCTTGTCGAAGTTGGGGAATCCCTCCAATTTCCGTATAACCGCTCATCGATCCATCAAGTACNAGTTTCGACATGTGGATGCGNAGTTGNGCTGCCGGAGGATANGAAGGCAGGGCNTGAGAAAGGTCAATCAACGGTTTTTCNCGTGGAAATGAACGACCTCGGACCCAACCCTGNACTTCATCGATGGGTGGGTCTTCGATGGCTGCCAGCATGGGATTAAGCATNTTGATCATTCCAGCTCACTGAGATCAGTTGGATTAAGGAAGAGCGACTAGGATTGTCTCGAAGAAGAATCCAATACTTCACTGATGCCTGGTTCCTCGTGTAATTGTTTCATGAATGCCTCGAGGCTGGACGCGATTTCTGCCCCCACAAGGATGACAACCCAAGAGACGAAGACCCAAATGAAGAGCAAAGGAATCAGTGCGAGTGCACCGTAAATCGCCTGGTAAACAGGAAAATGTGTGAAATAAAAGGCAAAGCTGGATTTTGAAAGCTCAAAAAGCATTGCTGCCACCAGAGCACCGNCAAACGCACTGCGAAAATGAACATGGGTATTTGGTACCAGCATGTAGAGCAGCAGAAACGATAAAAAAGAAGCCATCAGGGGGAGCATCTTCAAGAGCCTGCTGCGGAATTCAATCAATTCACTGCCACCCAGCCCAGAAATCGAAATCAGATAGGAGGTCACCACCAGGCTGGTTCCTATCAGTACCGGTCCGAGGGTGAGGACCACCCAATAGACAGAAAAGGAGACGACCAAACGACGGTTTTTCTTGACCCTCCAAATGTGGTTCAGGGTGCGGTCGATGGAGGCAATAAGCATCAGTGCGACAAAGATCAGCACTAAAATACCGATCGGCGTCATTTTTGATGCATTTTGAACAAATCCAAATAAGTGCTCTTGGATCGCTTCTCCAAAACTTGGAACGAAATTTTTAAAAACGAATACCTCGACTTCACCACGCCAGTCCTGAAACACCGGAAAGATCGAAAATGCAGAAAAGATGACGGTGACCAGGGGGACCATCGAGAGCAGCGTAACAAAGGAAAGATGCCCNGAATGCAGGAGGATTCGGTCTTGATGAAAGCGCTCATACAAAAAACTCAGATAATTTCGTGTGGAAGGCCAAACTTTGGACCAGTCCAGAATCATATCATTGTTTNCGAGCTGAATTTTGGGAGTCTTTAATTCATCCAGAATCATCTAAACAGAAGAAACGGAATTCCATCAAAACCTGGAATGCTCCAATCATAGCCGAAAGCAGCTTCGACTGCATCTGCTATCAAAGAGTGTCGAAAAAGAGTGGGATTAAGTTTTACTGTAAACGAAGGTGTTGGAAAAATATCAAGTCAGGTTGAGGGTCACACCAAGTCCGGGAGTGTCATCAATGGTCATCATTCCGTTTTTGATTTGGTATCCTCCTTTGGCAGGATCCCGAACCAGGTCGAGGTCTCCGTCCAGATCCAGAAAACGTGTATTCGGGCAGGAGAAGGCAGCATGAAGAGCCGCAGAAAGGCTTAGTCGGCTTTCATTGTTACAACCCCACATCAAGGGAATCGAAACGGCCTCGGCAATCGAAGCGATCTGCCGGCCACGCAGTATTCCTCCGCATTTCATCAGTTTGATGTTGAAGATCCCGCAGGCAGGTTGAGGTGTCAGCAGGTTTAATGCGTCTTCNGGATGATGGAGGGATTCGTCTGCGGCAAGACGGCGGCGGATCTCATCGGGTAGTTGACGGGTCTGCTCGACATCATCTGCAGGAAGAGGTTGCTCCACGAATTCAAGATCCAGGTCAACGGTTTCCTTAATAAATTTAAGCAGTTCCGGAACTTGGTATCCCTGATTCGGGTCAACACGGATTTGGGTGGTGTTTGGGATTTCCTCGCGTAATTTCCTGAGTTTTTCCAGATCTTCTTCGAAGTTTCTGCCCAGTTTCACTTTGAGCACAGTGAAACCGTCGATTAGGCATTTTTTTGCCTCTTCCAGGGTTTGAGGTACATCCTTGATGCCGATGGTGATNGAGGTCGTCATGCTGCTGTGGCAGCGTCCCAGCATGTCTACCAAAGGAACACCAAGGTGTTTGGATAAAAGGTCATGAANGGCCATGTCCAGTGCAGCCCGTGCTGCAGGGTTCCCGGGAAGGGATTCTTCCAGGATTCTCACCAGTCGGGGTAAATGCCTCACATCCGCATTGGTCAAAACTTCTGATGAGCNTTCCGCCAGNGCTTTTGCGCAGGATTCACTGCTTTCCCCTGTGACATGATAGGAGGGTTTTGCCGATCCGTATCCTTTTAAGCCATTTGAAGTGCTGATTTCGACGAAATGGAGGTCTACTGCTTCTTCGGTGGAGAAGGAAATCGAAAAGGGTTCTTTGAGTTCAACTTCCTCCTGCCAGGCCTTCAGGCTTCGGATTTTCAATTATTTCCTTCCTGATCCAGAAAATTTTTTATTGCGGNCAACAGATCCTCAACCCCTTCCTCCAGCGGGCAGACGACAGGGATCTCAAATCTGGATGCCAATTCATCCCGGNTNCGNAACAATNCTTCTTTTTCGAGATGNNCTCCATTGAGAGTCAAGNCTAGCACCCTNCTGCCAAAGTGCCGNATCAGTTNCATCTCCTCTTCCAGGGNAGNAGGTTNNAATGGCAGGTGNTCCATNCTATGAAAATGTTTGCGTCCNGGNGCATGTTGAAGGATNACTCCCTTTGCCTGGGCTGAACAGAGAAACTCAGCTCCACAGGGACCTGCAGGATGTCGGAGTGCAGCCTGTCCCTCAATAAAAATGACTTCCGGCCGACACTCACGGTCGCAACGGACCACTGCATCTTCAAGCTCCCCAGGGACGAAGTCATTCGGAGTGGAATCCAGAATGAATCCGTAACGGTGACCTTGCATCCATCCGGTCTGACCGGTATAGACCATTTCTGAACGAATTCCCTTTTTGTTGCATGCTTCGGTCAACCAGCGGGCGGTGGTCCGTTTCCCTAACGCACAATCGGTCCCAAGCAGAGCAATTCTTGGGGCTTGTACTTCAAGAATGCTTCCTTTCCAGAATTTCAGTTCATTAAAAGGCTTGGGGCGGCGGATGTCATGAATCCGGGCACCTTTTGCCGCAGCTTTTTCCTGAACTCCGGGTATCTCTGAAAGGGGTTGATGAAGCCCGTTGACAATATCAAGTCCTGCTTCCAGAGACTGTTCTATTTCTGCCATCAGATAATCCGGCAGGAGGCCTCCTGGAGTGGTAATGCCGATGATGGCATATTCAGGATGTTGCTCCAGCTCGTCAAGAGCCTGTTTGACCGATCCAAAAATTTGAATACCTCGATGAACTCCGTCCACTATTTCCCCTGCATCACGACCTTTTGTTTGGGAATCAATGAGGGTTAAGATACGAAAACGTTCGCTTCCTCGGATCAACCCGTATGCCGTCTTCGCCCGGTCTGGATTGAAATGCCCTGGTGCCAAAACGAGGGCAGGTCCCGAAATGGAATCTATAGGGGGAGGATTCATACCCTGTACAAGATTGTGCTAGCCCAGGAGAGGCCCACACCAAAGCCTGAAATAACAGTGGTTTTCATGTTTGGGTTGTCAAATTCACGGTGCAGAAGCATCGGGATTGAGGAAGAGACAGTGTTACCGTATTCGGCCGAATGGAAGGGGCATTTTTCACGTGCTACTCCGAGGGCGTCTGCAATCGAATTGACAATATGGAGGCTGCCCTGATGCAGCAGAAAGAGATCGATCTGCTCTGCCTTCAACTGGTTCTTTTCAAGCATTTCAAGGATGTTTTTAGGAACCACCCTCACAGAAAATGTGAAGACGGCACGTCCGTTCATTTCCAGAATGCCATTATCCCGGACGATGATTCCCTCATGTTTCTTGCCTTTCGAACCAAAGACAAAGTGTCCTGTACGAAAACGGGGTTCAAGGCCGATCCAAGTCACTGCTGCACCGTCTCCGAAGAGAGTCGCAGTTTTCTTATCATCATTGTCGATGACTTTCGAATAGGGATCAGCGGTGAAAAACAATCCGTTCTTAAGTCCATTGGTTTCCATGAAAGACTGGATCACTGACAGTCCATAGACGAATCCTGAACATCCAAGGGAGATGTCAAAGGAGGCACAGTTCTCTGAAATTCCAAGTTTTTCATGGACGATTGCTGAGGTATGGGGTAACCCGTGGCCATCGGGATTTTGGCTGCAGACCACCAAACAGTCGATGACATCGGGAGATATAGGTTGTGATCGTTTCAGGTTTCCCCAGGCCAGCATGCAGAGGTCGGAAGTTTCCTGGCCTGGTTCTTTGGATGCCAGGTTGGTGAAACCAATCTTATCCCTGACAAAATGTTCGGTCATGTCAAACTTTTCCAACCTGTCAAAATTGGAATGACGCCTGTCAGGCAGATAGATGCCCGTGCCCTTGATGCCAATCATGAGTGTTATTAGGGAATCAGATCTTAAAAAAAAGCAGGTCGAAGCCGCAAGGAGCAATCCATCATTTGTGTTCTTTGATGAAGGGTTCTCCGATTGCTTTGGGAGCAACTGCTTTTCCAACAAATCCCGCAAGCAGAACCACGGTCAGGATGTAAGGAATTGACTGGATCAACTGAACGGGCACCACCCCAACGATCGGCAGAGATACCCCTTGCAATCGGCTCTGGATGGCTTCAGCAAAGGCAAACAATAGACAAGCAAGCATGGCCTGAAACGGCCTCCATTTTCCAAAAATCATAGCAGCCAAAGCCAGGTACCCTTTACCGGCAGACATGTCCTTGACAAAAAACGCAAGCTGCGCAGTGGAAAGGTAGGCTCCAGACATTCCGCCTAGGATGCCGTTGATGACCAATGCTTTGTATCGCGTTCGGTTGACAGAAATACCCGCGGTATCAACCGCAAGTGGATTTTCCCCAGTGGCTCTCAATCTGAGGCCAAAACGACTGCGAAAAACGATCCATGCTGTGACCGGAACCATGATATAGGCGATGTAGACCAGGATGTTGTGTCCGCTGATCAATTCGTAATAGATTTCCCCTAAAATCGGCACATCTCTAAGTTCCTCCGCAAAGGGTAGTTCGATGGCTGTGAATCTTGCCTCTGGTGGGAGTTGAGGGGTTTTCCCTCCGCGCTGGAACCAGGCTTGTCCCAGAACGGTTGTTAATCCCATGGCAAAGATGTTGATGGCGACACACGAAACGACCTGATTTCCCTGTTTGGTCACACTGGCGAAGGCATGCATCATCGAGAAGACGATGCCTATCGCAATGGCCCCCAACAGTCCAATCCAAGCAGACTGAGTCAGGTGGGCAACACTTGCTGCTACAAAAGCACCTCCGAGCATCTTGCCTTCCAATCCAAAATCAATCACTCCTGAGCGTTCCGCAAATACCCCTCCCATGGCAGCAAAGACCATCGGGACAGCCATCCGTAACGAAGCATCAAGGATCAAAAGTAAATCAGACCACATGACCTATTTTCGATAGGAAGTGAAACATCTGAAACATTATTTCTTGAAAGAATGAATCAACCATGGGCGGTAACCGGACTGGAAGATTTGAAAATAGAATGGACCAATGCCTGAAGCTGGGGTCGAAAGAGGTTTTCCAGAGCACCTGCAAAAAGGATTACCAGGCCCTGTATGAGTACGACCATATGTCTGTCGATGGTCTGGGTTTCGAAGGCCAGTTCGGCGCCTCCCTGATAGAGGATGCCGAAGAGTAGTGAAGCCAGCAGGATCCCAAAAGGATGGTTGCGTCCGATCAGAGAAACTGCGATGCCTGTGAATCCGTAGCCGAACTGGAAATTCAGAAGAATGCGATGGTTGAAACCCATGATTTCATTGATGCCGACGAATCCTGCAAGAGCTCCGGCTAGAGACATGGCGATGATGATGTTTCGGTCAACGTTGATGCCCGCGTATATTGCAGCACTTTCATTGGCTCCGACCGTACGCATTTCAAAACCCCAACGGGTGTGCCAGATATAACGCCATACGAAGAAGGCAGAGATAAACGCCCAGAAGAGGGAGAGATTGAGTGGAGTGGGAGTGATCTGGATCCCTATCCACCCAAACAGTTCGTGCATCTGAGGAAGCCAGCCATTTTCCCCGAATTCACGGGTTTCAGGGGACATCTGGCCTGGCTTGATGAGGATGTTGACCAACAGATAAACCATTAAAACGGAGGCAATGAAATTGAACATGATGGTCGTGATCACCACATGACTACCACGTTTCGCCTGGAGGTATCCTGGAATGGCACCCCAGACTGCTCCGAAGAGGGCTGAGGCGGCAATGGCGGTGGGGAGGATCACGGCAAAAGGCAAGTCTTCCAGCCAAAGACAGATCAGGCCGACTCCAAGACCGCCTATGTAGGCCTGTCCTTCAGCACCGATGTTGAAGAGCCGGCAGTGGAAGGCTATCGCAAAAGCCAAACCGGTAAAGATGAAATTGGTGGTATAGTAAAGGGTGTACCCGATTCCTTCATCATAACCAAAAGCACCATAAAGCATGGTCTTTAGGGCAAACCAAGGATCTTCCCCAACAGACCAGATGACAAATCCGGAAATAATGAAGGCGAGCAGTAAGTTGACGGTGGTGATCAGGGTCACCAGCAGCAGATTTTCTGTTTTTTCGTTCATGCCGCTTTTTCCCTGATGCCAGCCATCAGCAGCCCAATTCTGCGTTCATCGGCCTCATCTGCACTGATTTCTCCCATCATTTCTCCACTGAACATCACCAGAATACGATCGCTGAGGGATAGGATTTCATCCAATTCCACTGAAACCAGAAGCACGGCCTTGCCAGCGTCACGCATGGCGATGATACGACGATGAATGAATTCAATCGCACCAATATCTACACCCCTTGTCGGCTGACCGACAATCAGTAATTCAGGGTTCCTGGACATCTCGCGCATCACCACCAGTTTTTGCTGGTTTCCTCCTGAAAAAAGAGATGACTGTAATTCCGGATTGGCCGGGCGGACATCATAATCCTTCATTTTCGAAGAACAATCTTCGAGCATGAAGGTTTCGTCCATTTCAAAAGTGCTGTTGTATGCCTTATCACGATGGTAGCCAAGGATGGCATTTTCTTTAGCAACAAAGGAAGTGACCAAGCCCATTCGCTGACGGTCTTCGGGTACATGACCCACACCTAAATCCCTCATCAAGGAAGCATCGAATTTGTCTCCAGATTGGATTTTCTGAGCTCCGAATTGGATCGAACCTCCCTGAAAGGAACGGATTCCGGTTAAGGTTTCCAGTAATTCGGTCTGGCCATTTCCGGAAACGCCAGCAATACCCAGAATCTCTCCACCATGCACGGAAAAACTAAGATCCTTAACCCTGGAAACCTCATTTTGATCTTTGACGTTTAAATGTTCGATTCTGAGGATTTCATGTTTTGGACTGGAACTGGTTTTATCCACACGAAGCAATACCTTGCGACCTACCATGAGTTCTGCCAGTTCCTCACGATTGGTCTCGGAAGTTTTGAGGTGGGCCACCATTTCCCCGTTACGCATCACCGAAACATGGCTCGTGATGGCCATAATTTCACGTAGTTTGTGGGTAATCAGTATGACGGTTTTGCCTTGCTTGGAGAGTTCCTCCAAAATCCGGAAAAGATCATCAGCTTCCTGTGGAGTCAGAACCCCGGTCGGCTCGTCGAGAATCAGGATATCCGCTTTTCGATAGAGTGCCTTGAGGATTTCAACCCTTTGAAGTAGGCCAACCGGAAGATCCTGAATCAGGGCATCGACATCGACTTCTAGATGGTATTCCTTTTCCAACTGAATCAATGTTTCACGGGCATCATCCAGAGACGCTTTGAGCGTCCAACCCGATTCTACTCCAAGCACCACGTTTTCGAGAACGGTGAAGGTGTCAACGAGCATGAAATGCTGGTGCACCATTCCGATGCCGGAGGCTATGGCGTCATTGGCGCTGTTGATTTTCAACTCCTGCCCCTGGACCTGGATAGTACCGGAATCAGCCTGATAAAATCCGTAAAGGATGCTCATCAGGGTGGATTTACCCGCCCCGTTTTCACCGATGATTCCATGGATCGTCCCACTCTCTACCTTCAAAGAGACGTTACGATTGGCCTGAACCGGACCAAATTGTTTACTGATGTTCCGCAGTTCGATGGCGGGGGACATGGATTAAGTTCGTGAAAATGACAAGGGAGGCTGGACGTTTAGGGAATCACTGTCTTCTTGTTAACATGGATTCAAAGCCGCGCCAATCGCTCTAGAATTAACTGGAAGAAGCCATCAGCTTTGATATTTTTCAATACATTCACATTCGCTGGGCGATCTGTAACGCCCCACCAGTCAACGACTGTCATACCCATCGTCAATTCGGAATGGATTTCAATTTCCACGTTTGTATTTTTACCTTCGAATAGATCCGGGCGCAGAAGGTAGGCGATCACGGTGGGATCATGAAGGGGTCCACCCGTGTTGCCGTATTTTTCAAGATCGTGACGTTCGTAAAAACTGAGCATGCCGAATGCAGCATCTCCAACCGGAGAATTCATTTCCTTGATTTGATTCAGCCAGTTCCTCTGCATCTGAGCCTGGTGGGTGACATCAAGAGAGATCATGGTCACCGGCCTTCCGCAATGGATAACCCGGTGAGCAGCATGCGGATCCACGTACACATTGAATTCCGCAGCCGGAGTGATGTTTCCACCTTCAAAAAATCCACCGCCCATGAAGACGATTTCCCGAACTTTCCGAAGCACTTCGGGAGCCTTGGAAAAGGCCATGCCGATGTTGGTCTGGGGAGCAAAGAGGCAAAGGGTGATGGAATCATCTTCAGCGGCCAAAAGGGTTTCAATGATCCAATCCACACCATGCTGCTTCTGCAGTTTCATGGTTGGTTCCGGGAGATTGGAGCCATCGAGTCCGGTTTTGCCATGGACGTGTTCTGCAGTTACCAGGGGACGGAGGAGAGGCCTGGAGCATCCTTCGAAAACCTTGGTTTCCGGTTTTCCTGCGAGTTCACATAGAGCTCTGGCATTTCGTTCCGTTAAATCCAGAGGTACATTTCCCGCGACAGCAACGATGCCAAGCAGGTCCAGTTCTTCTGGAGAAGCAAGTGCCAGCAGGATCCCAATCGCATCATCCTGACCGGGATCGGTATCAATGATGATCGGTCTGCTCATGAATTATTTTATAGATTGGAACCCGGACCGATTTTGAAAACGGTCCGGGAAAAAAAAGAATTATTGAACCGGGCAGGAATTATCGCTCATGTAGTCATGAACTTTGATTTTTCCACTCATGATATCTTTTCGAATCATTTCAACTTTCACAATCATATCCTTATCAACAAGATTTACATTGTGTTGATCAAGAGACCATCCAACCCCATCTTCTGCAAGCCCAAGCACTTTGAAGCCGGGTTTCCATGTGCCTTCATGAGCAGTTTTGAAGACCTCATAAGAAGCGACATCGACCCGCTTGAGCATGGAAGTCAGAACACTGCCAGGTTGAATGTGGTTTTGATTGCTGTCCACACCAATTGAAAGTTTTTTGTTGTCTGCTGCAGCCTGGAGTACACCTAGTCCTGTTCCTCCAGCAGCCGCATAGACAATGTCCGCCCCATTATCATACATGCTTTTCGCCAGTTCTCCCCCACGTGTTGGGTCATTCCAGGCAGCAGGAGTGGTTCCGGTCATTTTCTGATAAACGGTTGCTCCAGAATTGATATGCTTAACGCCCTGAACATAACCGCAGGCGAATCTTCGGATCAGAGGGATGTCCATCCCTCCAACAAATCCAACCTTAGCGGTCTCGCTTTTCATCGCGGCAAGTGCGCCCACCAGGAAAGAACCTTCATGTTCTTTGAAAACGATTGATTGGACGTTAGGTAGATCCACAACCATGTCAATGATACTGAATTTGGTATTGGGGAATTCCTTGGCGACTTNTTCCAAAGCTGGAGCCTGAGCAAAACCCACTGCGATCACAACATCGGACCCTCTTTGCGCCAGTTTTCTGAGGAACTGCTCGCGTTGGGCTTCTTGTTGGACTTCAAATTCACGGTACTTGATGCCTGTTTCCTTGCGGAATTTTTCTGTCCCGTTCCAAATCCCTTCATTGAAGGATTTGTCAAATTTCCCCCCCATATCGAATACTACTGCAGGCTTGAATGCCATGGCCTGAGAGAGACCAAAACTCATGACCGCTGCAGCTATAAGAACTAATACAATTTTCTTCATAACCATCTCCTGAACGATTAAGAATCCCTGATGAAGATTCATCAAGAATGTTTAGGGCTCTATTTTGAAACCCATTTTGAGGTTTGAAAATCAACTCGATGATGTTCAAACAAAACCCTATTAGATTTACTTAAATAGGGTTGAAGACTCAAATGATTTTTATTCAAACAGAAATTCAGATCTCCATCGGCTCCAGCCCATTTTGAATCCTTGCGGCATTGACGGTATTGGCCATCAGCATCGCAATCGTCATCGGTCCCACGCCACCTGGAACGGGAGTGATGGCTTCGGCTTTTTCTGCAGCAGTTTCAAAGGCCACATCACCAACCAGCCTGGAACCTTTAGCAGCGGAGGGATCTTCGATACGATTAATTCCGACATCTATCACTACTGCTCCAGGTTTAACCATATCTGCGGTAACATATTCCGGACGACCAATAGCGGCGACAAGGATGTCTGCCTGTGAAGTCACTGAAGCAAGATTTTTTGTTCTGGAGTGACAGACAGTAACGGTACAGTTCGCAGATTTTTCTGAAAGTAGAATCGAGAGCGGCCTCCCCACCAGATTGCTCCGGCCAAGCACCACAGCGTGTTTGCCTTCGGTGTCGATCCCAGCATGTTTAAGCAATTGCATCACTCCCCAGGGGGTGCAGGAAATGAAACGTGGTTTTCCTGTGGCTAAAAGTCCGACATTGAAAGGATGCAACCCGTCCACATCTTTGTCAGTGGATATGGTATGTATCACCCTTTCTTCATTGAGTCCCTGAGGCAGAGGGAATTGACAGAGAATGCCATGGACGCTGGAATCTTCATTCAGCTTTTTCACCAATCCTTCTAAATCGTCCTGAGACGTTTGAGATGGAAGCTTATGTTCTAATGAAAGAATGCCCAGTTCCCCACAGGTTCTTTTTTTGTTTCGTACATAAACCTGGGAAGCCGGATCATCTCCAACTAAGATTACAGCCAGGCAGGGCTCGATCCCTTTATTTTTCAGGGCATTCACTTCCAGCTTAATCTGTTGTTGAATTTTTTGCCCGGTTTCTTTTCCGTTGATCAGTGTTGTCATAGTCTCCAGATTCGAATTTCTCTATTTGATGTCGGCTTATAACTACATTTTCATCTAAAAAGCCTTATAATGAAATATTAACTCTATCATCATATCCCAATGAACACCTTGACTCAGTTCCATCTCGTACACGGTGCCGTACTCGAAGAAGTAGACGGTATTGGAATCCCGATGCGGTACGGTAGCAGATTCGAACAAGAAATCCAGACCATGCTGCAAGGTGCAGGGATTTTTGATGCTTCCACTATGATGGAGATTCAAGTCAAAGGCCCCGATTCATTGCAATTCCTTCAAGGTTTGGTCACCAATGATCTGAATGCTCTGGAAGTTGGAGAATGCCAGCCAAACCTGATGTGTAACAGCCGGGGAAAAATCGAACATCGGCTTGAAATAATACGTCTTGAGGAAAAAGCCTTCCTCATATGTTGCGCTAGAGGAGAGGGACTTGCGGTGGGACGAAAGCTGGATCAGTTTCACATACGTGAAGATCTTCAATTGAGTGTTTTGAATTCAGATACAATCCGGATTGATATGATTGGGGCGCTTGCTAAGCAAATCCTGGAAAACCAAGGATGGTCAACTGATACTTTCAAATGGAAGATGAGCGGCATAGAAATTCTTACGGTAGAAGCACCAATCAACGATTTTCCACGATTCATCCATCTAGTCCCTTTACTAGAAGCTGTCACATTCATTGAAACGATGAGCGAGGAACCTGAAACCGGTTTGGTTGGACAAGATTCGCTCAAGGATCTTCAAACGCATCTGGGCCATCCTCAGTTTGGAATGGATTATGGTGTTGAAAATTTTCCACAAGAGGCTGCACTTGGAGACCATATTTCATTCAATAAAGGCTGTTATGTCGGTCAGGAACCTCATGCAAGGATGTACCATCGTGGGCATCCGAATTGGATCCTGGTTCAGCTTCAGCTTCCAGAAGACATGGTTGTGAACTCCGGAGTGAAACTTTATGTTGAGGATCAAAAAGTTGGAACCTTAACTAGTCTCAGCAGTATTCAGGAGCAGGATTTCCGGAATGGAATTGGAATGATCCGACATCAGATCGCTGGAACAGGTCAAGATCTGACCATTGAAAACAATAAAAATGTTC
>NYUB01000057.1 GCA_002683785.1 Deltaproteobacteria bacterium | reverse complement strand
TGGTTGTTGTAGGTTCGGCTCTAAAACGCATAGCGTTGTGCCCAACATGAAAGTGTTTGAACAGAGAGGAAAAAGTGTTGGGAACGTTCCGCTTATCCCAACCTACGGTTGTTTCACAGGGAAGGCGGAAAACCGGTGTGGTTGTTGTAGGTCCAGCTCTAAAACGCATAGCGTTGTGCCCAACAAGAAAGTGCCTTAACAGAGAGGATAAAGTGTTGGGAACGCTTTGCTTATCCCAACCTAAAGGAAATTCAACCAAAATGTATAATATGAGGCAAATTATTCAACAGGTTTAGGAAAAACAACGCATATGAGAAAGACATTGGGAATCGGCATGGTCGGTTCAGGATTCATGGGACGTTGCCACACGAACGCCTACAGTTCGGTGGCGGGGATTTTTGATGTACCTCTCAAACCAGAATTGAAGATTCTGGCCGATGCCACGCCGGAACTGGCAGAAACGGCAGCTAGGGCTCTACAATTCGAAAAAGGGACTTCGGACTGGATCGAGCTGGTGCAGGATGATTCAGTGGAACTGGTGGACATCACCGCTCCGAACCATCTGCATCATCCGATTGCGATGGCAGCCATCGCAGAGGGTAAACCTGTTTACTGCGAAAAACCTCTGGCCTGCACCCTGGAAGAAGCCAGGGAAATGTGTGACGCTTCAGAAAAAAAGGGGATTCCAACCTTGGTGGGTTACAACTATCTTCAGAACCCTTTGATCAAAACAGCGAAAAGCATCCTTGAAAGCGGTGAAATTGGAGAACCCGTGGCATTCCGAGGAGTTCATGCCGAAGATTACATGGCAGATGCCAAGGCCCCATACAGTACCCGGCTTGATGCATCCCAGGGAGGTGGCGTTTTTTATGATCTTGGAAGTCACATCATTTCACTGGCACGTTATCTTGTGGGTCCTATCGATCAACTTTATGCAATGCAGACCACGGTTCATCCCAAGAGACCCGAGCATCCCGGATCTGATACGATGAAATCCGTGAGTGTTGATGATCAAACCCATAGCCTGGTTCAATTCGAAAACGGATGTCGTGGAAGCCTGGAAGCCAGCTGGGTCGCATGGGGACGCAAGATGCATCTTTCTTTTGAACTCAACTGCAGCAAGGGCACCCTGGTTTTCAACCAGGAACGATTCAACGAACTCAGACTATACGAAGCCAACCAGCGTCCAGGAAGGGACGGATTCAAAACGCTGGAATCTGGCCCGGCTCATGGAGATTATGCCAAATTCTGTCCGGCACCTGGACATCAACTGGGGTTCAATGAACTCAAAGTGATCGAACTGGTGGAATTACTCAAAGCCATCCAAGGAAACGTCCGATGTTGGCCTGATTTCCGGGAGGCTTATGAAATCCAAAAAGTGCTGGAAGCCGCCCGCAGTTCTTCTGCGGAATCAAGTTGGTTTTCACCTGTTCAAATGGAGGCATCCTGAAAATTCTGCAATTTCAGATCCCTGATAATCTTTTTCTAATTAAAGTCAAATGCCTGTAGAACTTGCCGTTGCGCCGATTGCATGGTCGAACAGCGACCTGCCGGAACTTGGTGGAGACACCACCCTGGAAACCTGCCTCAAGGAAAGCCGTGAAGCAGGGTTCACCGGAACCGAAACCGGTGTCAAATATCCCATGGACCCTGAAACATTGGGTCCTTTGCTTCAAACACATCAACTGAAACTTGCCTCAGGATGGTTTTCTGGAAGCCTCAGAAGCTGTACTGTCGATGAGGAATGGCAAAACCTGCAGGACATGTTACATACCTTCAAATCCCTTGGTGCTCCGGTCCTGGTTTATGCCGAAACCAGTGGAAGCGTGCAGTCCCTGAAGGAGATTCCGGTTACTCAAAGACCGGTGATGCCGGAATCAGAATTCCAGGAGTATGGCCGGAAATTGACCGAAGTTGCAGACCGCATGGAAGATTTTGGAGTGAAGATGGTCTTCCACCATCACATGGGTACCGTCATCGAAACGGAAAGGGAAGTGGATCTCTTGATGGAAAACACTGGACCGAGTGTAAGGCTTTTAATCGATACAGGGCATTTGACGTTTGCCGGGGGAGATGTCGATGCAACGACTCTCAGACATGGATCCCGAATCGGCCATGTACATTGCAAGGACATCCGTAAAGAGATTTGGCAACGTGTCCAGAAGGAGAACATGAGCTTTTTGGATGCAGTGCTGGAAGGTGTGTTTACCGTTCCAGGAGACGGTTTCATTGATTTTGCAGGATTTGCCAAAATCCTGGCAGAAATCCAATATTCGGGATGGGTCGTTGTTGAAGCCGAACAGGATCCTGAAAAAGCCAATCCTCTCGAATATTCCCGGATGGGATGTGAGCATCTCAGAAAAGCTCTTCAAGGAGCATCGATCACCATTGACCATTGAGGAGAGAATATGTCTGGAGAATTAAGTCAAAGCTTTAAAGGTAAAATTGGAGTCATCACAGGCAGCACCCAAGGTTTGGGAGAAGCAGTAGCCAGGTTGTTTGCAGAGCGTAGTATTTCTGGTTTGGTGATCTGCGGCAGGAACAAATCGAAAGGGAAACTTGTTGCCGAATCCATCACTCAAGCAGGTTGTCCTACTCATTATGTTTTTGCAGATTTAACGAGTGTGAAAGACTGTGAGAAGATCATTCAAACTGCAGATGAACAATTTGGACGTATTGATTGTCTCGTTAATTGCGCTGCAGTTACAGACCGGGGAACGGTTCTGGACACTTCACCAGAGTTGTTCGATCAGATGTTTGCACTCAATACTCGTGCACCTTTTTTCCTGATGCAGGGAGCCTTGAAAGTGATGATCCGTGAAAAGATCGAGGGCAGTATCGTCAATGTCCAAAGCATGTCTGCACATGGGGGACAGCCATTCATCACGGCCTATTGCGGCTCAAAGGGGGCTCTTTCAGTACTGACTAAAAATGCTGCATTCAGTGTCATGCGGCAACGGATCCGAATCAATGGACTGAACATTGGTTGGATGGATACACCCGGTGAAGATAGGATTCAGAAAGAATATCACAATGCCTCTGATAATTGGTTGGAAGAAGCCGAAAAGAATCAGCCCTTTGGGCGTTTGTTGAAAACGGACGAAGTTGCCCGGGGGATTGCTTTTTTGTGTTCTGAAGAATCCGGCATGATGACAGGATCCATCATTGATTTTGATCAATCTGTTCTTGGCTGCTATGAGGGACCACCCCACCCTTCGAAATGAAATGATAAATTTTTTAAAGATTTTGTCTTTCATGGAATGAGTTTCTCCTTCAAAAGGGTAAAATTGAGACATCATTGAAATTCTTGATTTTCAGGAGTTTCAAATTATGAGATATTAGCATTATTGAATAATCCACAATAAGAAGGCTAAATTCAGTGAATCATTCCCCAACCCTAGAAACCCTTCCGAGAAATTATCATCCTGCTTCCTACCGGATGCGGACCTTCCACGATCTCCGTGAATCCTTTTTGGACGGAACGGATTCACCAAGGGACTATCTGGAACGATGCCTAGAATGCATCGAATCTCGTGAGCCGGTGGTAAAAGCCTGGGTAACTATGAACCAGGAAAATGCCAGAAAAGCGGCAGATGAATCGGAAAAGAGATACCGTCAGGGTAAGGCGATTTCGGTGATTGATGGAATGCCTCTTGGGATCAAGGATGTGTTGCAGACCCGAGATATGCCCACGGAACTTGGAAGTCCGATTTTCAAGGGACATCAGACGAATTTGGATTCGGCTTCTGTGAATGCATTGCGGCTTGCCGGAGGTGTCATCCTGGGGAAAACGGTAACAACCGAATTTGCCTTTGTGAAACCAGGACCAACGTCCAATCCTTTTGATCCACAAGCCACTCCAGGAGGGTCTTCCAGCGGTACCTCGGCAGCCGTTGGAGCAGGGATGATTCCTGCTGGACTAGGAAACCAGGTGGTAGGTTCTGTCATCAGGCCTGCGTCTTTCTGCGGAAATTTTGCGATCAAACCCACTCTGGGGGCTCTTCACAACGGGGAGGGATTGAGCTTGAGTCAGCTTCACCTTGGAGTCCACGCAGCATCCCTTGCTGACATGTGGGCGGTTGCCTACCAGATTGCAAATCGTGCTGGAGGAGATCCCGGTTATCCAGGATTGTATGGTCCTGAGGAGATCTGTCCTCCCAAAAAACCTGGCAGGCTCATACTTCTTGAAACCGAAGGTTGGGAAGACTGCACTCAAAAAACGAAGGATGCTTTTTTCAATTATCTAGAACCATTAAAATCTCTGGGAGTTGAACTCATTCGCCGAAGCGATGACAAATCTATTGAACATTTTGAAAAGAGCATTCTTGGAAGTGTCATCCTCTGTAGAATCATCTGTAGCTACGAAATACGTTGGCTGCTTAGAAATTACCAAGCTACGGGGTTGCTTAGTGAAGACCTGAACCAGTGGTTGGATTTGGCTGAGTGCATGACTCCCCAGGACTATCGAGAAGCATTGCAAAAACGTGATGAAATACGAAACGCTCTTCTTGCTCTCGGTCCTTTGGCTGATGGTTTGATCACGCTTTCTTCATCTGGTCCGGCACCATCTCTGAGTCAACTAGTTGATTCAGGAGAACCAGAATTTGCTTATAAAACAGGAAATCCTTCTTTCAATGCTGCCACTTCTGCTCTGGGTTTGCCCTGCATCACCATCCCGATGTTAGGAATCGAGGGGATGCCTACGGGGGTGCAATTGATGGGGCAGCATCATTCAGACTGGACTTTGACCGGCTATGCTTCCTGGTTGGTTCAAAATCTCAAACCAGCCGTTATCTGAACATCCCGATACCTTAATATCATTGGGGTATACATCCATATCATGCCTGTTTGGATTCCGATCACCATTGCCGCAGCATTTTTTCAGAACCTGCGGTCTGCTCTTCAGAAGCATCTCAAGGGAGAGTTGAGTGATGTCGGGGCGACCACCACCCGGTTTTTTTATGCCTGGCCTCTGGCGATTCTCTATCTTTCGGGAATACTTTCCCACAGTGGAGAATCCCTCCCGGGACTAACTCCGGTGTTTTGGGTCTATCTCGTTTTGGGTTCCCTGACCCAGATTCTGTTCACTTTTCTGCTGATTTGGCTTTTTTCTTTCAGGAATTTTGCTGTTGGCAACACGTTTTCCAAAACCGAGACGGCACAGATTGCCCTGTTGGGATTAGTTCTATTGGGCGACACCCTGAGCATGACAGCTATTCTGGCCATCACCTTCAGTGTCCTGGGGGTACTCATGCTTTCAGCCGGAAAGGCAGGACTGAGCATCTCGAATCTGGTATACAGCATTTCCGAAAAAAGTACTTTGCTGGGGCTTGCCAGTGGTTTTTTTCTAGGAGCCTCGGTGGTTTTTTTCCGCGGTGCCTCGCTTGCTTTAGAGGGTGGGGACAGTTTTCTCAAAGCTGCCACCACGGTTGCTTTTTCCACCAGTTTGCAGACTCTTTTGCTCTGCCTTTACCTGCGTTTCAGGGAGTCAGGACAGATCACGAAAATTTTTCTGCTCTGGAAAAAAACCGGGATGGTCTCGGTGGTTTCCATCCTCGGTTCCATCTGCTGGGTGACAGCCTTTACCATCGAAAATGCTTCCTACGTCCGGACTTTGGGTCAGATCGAGCTGATTTTCAGTTTGGCCTTTTCGATCATGGTTTTTCGTGAAAAAGTGACTCGTCTTGAGGTTGGAGGGATGATTTTCATCATTGGCGGGATCATCCTGCTTTTGTTTTTCCGAAATGGCTAAGGTGCCCCAGTTGCAGGAAATTCCAAATCGGAATCGGCATCTAGATCGAAATCGAATCCCTTTGGAATCAAATCGAACAAGAGGATAAACTGGATATACCAACTCCAAACTGTGATTTTTTACATTATTTCCAAACCCTATTGATTAGGAAGCATTGAAATGAAAATCGGATTCATCGGCTTGGGCAATGTCGGGGGAAAGCTTGCTGGAAGTCTGCTCAGAAACGGTTTCGAACTTCATGTCCGAGATCTGGACCGGGATGCAGCAAAAACTCTGCAGGATCATGGTGCCACCTGGTGGGATTCCACAGGAGCAATGACACAGGAGGTGGATGTAGTGATCACCTGCCTGCCCAGTCCACAGGCTTCCGCTGCTGTGATGGAAGAGCAGGACGGAATTCTGGATAACCTGACACCTGGAAAGATCTGGGCGGAGATGTCCACCACTGATGAAGCGGAAGTCAAGAGGCTTGGAAGTCTTGTTCTGGAAAAGGGAGGGGAACCGATGGATTGTCCTGTTTCCGGGGGATGTCATCGTGCGGCGACGGGGAATATCTCTATTTTCGTAGGCTCGGAACGGAGCGCTTTTGAAAAGGCCATGCCCCTGTTTCAAGTGATGGGTCGTCAAATCCTTCACACGGGGCCGCTCGGTTCTGCTTCGGTTTTAAAAGTTCTGACCAACTACCTGGCTTCGGTGCATCTGGCTTCCCTGGGTGAGGCGCTGATGACGGCGAAAAAAGCTGGCATGGATTTGAAAACGACTTACGAAGCCATCAGGATATCTTCAGGAAATTCCTTTGTTCATGAAACTGAAAGCCAGGTGATCCTGAATGGAAGCAGGGACATCAATTTCACCATGGATCTTGTGGTCAAGGACGTTGGCATTTTCCAGGAAATTGCGGACAGGCATCAGGTGCCCCTCGAAATATCTCCACTTTTGCTGAAAATCTTCAAGGATGGACAAAAACGATATGGAGACCGGGAATGGTCCTCGAACATCGTCAGGAGGCTTGAAGAAAAGTGTGAGGAAAAACTCTTGGCTCCTGGCTTTCCCAGTCAGATGGAAGACAACGAACCCGAGGTACGAGGAGAGGAAGTCATGGTCCGTCGATAAAAAAAACTTTCATGCAGATATCTCTGGAACTTCAAAAGGCATCACTGCATCTGTCATCCAAAAATTATTATGTTTTTTCCCTTCCTGAATTGAAAGCCTGAACCGATAGCCGATGCGTTTTCCTTCTGTATTGGTGATGATTACGTCCTGTATCGCCATCTTTTCCTTCATGATGGGATCCATGAAGGTCACATCAAGGTGATTCAATAGGTGCTTGTAGGAAGGGTTTTTCACCAACTGGATAAAACGTTTCAAAGGACTGGTGAAACGTTTGTTGGAAGGAGATGCAAAACGGAAGGTGACTTCAATTCCAAAGTTCGAGGGGCCGTTTTGCTGCATGGCATTCAGTTGCACCCTAACCACCTCCGAGGGGGTGAAGCCCGGGTCTGGATAAGCCTCTTTGATTTCGGAGACGGCCCAACTTTGAAAAGNAAACAGGGATATGAANGCGGTGACTAGTATTCTTTGTAACCATTNTTNTAACGGGTGATGTTTCATTCGATACGAGTCACGTGCGGGCCTGANATCACCAGTTCCTGATAACTTTTCATCAGTGCAGAAGTCACCGGTCCAGTCTTTCCATCCCCGATTTTTCTTCCATCGATTTCTCCCGCAACGGCAATTTCCGTCGCTGTTCCGGTTAGAAATACTTCATCGGCGACATAAAGATCCCCCAGGGTCATTTGCCTTTCCTCTACTTGTATGCCTTGTTCCTTTGCCAGTTGAATGACGGTATAACGGGTGATGCCCGGCAGAGCAGCTGTCAAATTGGGGGTGTGCAGGCTTCCACGGATGACGGCAAACACATTCGCGCCTGTGGTTTCAGCGATGCATCCGTTGCTGTCCAGCATGATTGCGTCGTCCATACCTGCGCAGATGGCTTGAAGTTTGGCCAGAACATTATCGAGGTAATTCAGTGACTTCACCCTTGCGTCAACGGAACGGGGTGCTTTGCGCTGAACACTGGAAGTGATCAGCCGAGCCGGTTTCTCTCCCAGCAAAGGGGGAAAGGGATAGGCCATTACTACCAGTCCGGGTCGGGTACAGCTGGCAGGAGATACTCCGGGTTTCCCAATTCCTCGCGTTACTAGAACCCGAACATGAGCATCTTTGAGTTGGTTCCGTTTCAGGGTTTCCAAAACGACATGACCCAACTCGTTTATACTGTAGGGCAACTTCATGTTGATTGCCTGGGCCGATTCAAAAAGCCTCTCCAGATGTTCATCGAGTTTAAAAACCCCTCCCTGATAAGCACGGATTCCCTCGAAAATTCCATCACCATAAAGCAGTCCATGATCCCAGACCGAAATTTTTGCTTCATCTCCGCGGAAGAAGAATCCATTCACAAAAACTTCAAGTTGACTTAAATCCCCGAGCAGCTCACGTTCGGTCATGGCAAAATGAGCATCAAGCATGGTTTTTCCTTTTTGAAAGTTTTGTGAAGAAAGATGTTTCCGGACTTAAAGTCGTGAAAGGGATTCAAGAACGAAATCAACTCCGTGTCCAGGACGATCCGGAGCAATGGCTTTTCCATCGATTAGTTTTACTGGTTCACGAATGTAACGGTCGAGGCCGAAGCCATGGATTTCGAGATAGGAACGGTTTGGCAGTGCAGCAAGGAGATGAACCGTCAGATCATGTACCCCATGGGAAGTGACAGGCAGGTTGAAGGCTTCTGCAAGATGGGCGATTTTCATGAATACCGTAACGCCGCCGCAGTTGCTCACATCAGGTTCCGGGAAAGTCACTCCTCCAGCATTTATCAGTTGCTGGAATTCATAAAGGGAGTGCAGGTTTTCTCCTGCGGCGATAGGCTGGCCTCCCTCTTGGACGATCCTGGCATGACCTGCAACGTCATCCGGGATACAGGGTTCCTCGATCCATACCAGTTCGAATTCTTCCAGGGCACGGCATGCACGGATGGCCTGATCGACCGACCAGCCCATGTTGGCATCCGCCATCAATGGGAAATCTCTCCCGAGATGCTTCCTCATCGCTTGAACCCGTTTAACGTCCTCGGAAAGATGCTTTCTGCCGATTTTCATTTTGATGGCGCGAAACTCCTGTTCCAGAAAACCGTCGGCCTGTTTGAGGAGTTGCTCTTCGGTGAACTGAAGGTCGATTCCTCCAGCGTAGCATGGAACGGACGGGTCGAAGCCTCCCAGGAATTTCCAGAGGGGCATTGAAACCCTGCGGCTGGCCAGGTCCCAAAGGGCAATGTCGACTGCGGAGATGGCCAGGCAGACGGTGCCTCCGCGACCTCCGTAATGAAGTCCCCACCACATCCGCTCCCAGAGTTTTTCAATCAATGATGCATCCTGCCCTAGAAGTAGGGGGCCTAGGTAATGCTCCACCAGCACACGAACTGCTTCACCTCCACTTCCCACGGTGTAAGTATAGCCTACCCCCTGAAATCCCTCGTTATCTTCGATCCGGACCAGAATCAACTCAAAATGAGTCATTTCTCCATGAGTACTGTCGGTAAGTACCACAGGAAGCGGAACCCTGTAACAAGTGGTCACGATTTTAGACAGTGCAGCCATTTTCCAGGTTAAATGGGTTTGGGTTGATCCCTAAGAAGAGAAACTACCTGATCGAATACTCCGTCAGCCCACTGATCAAGTGTTGTTGAATCGCTGGAACCTATCGGGTGCGGTATCACCGCAAAAGGATAACCGCTGAATCCATGTGCAAAGGACATGTTTTCTGCAGAACGGATGAAGGGTTCGGTGCAGATCACTGCTGCAGGAGTTCCCTGCTTTTCAAACAATATCCCATCGAGCAGACTACTCGAACTGCATGAGCCTCAATCTCCAACTCCGGCCAGGACGAAGTCACATTTCTTCACCAGCTTTTGGACTTCATCCTCGGTAATGGGAAGGGAGGCTGTAGGTTTTCGGGACCAGATCATTTCTTCGATCTCAAAACGATTTTTCAACTGTTCTGCCACCCTTTTCAGTACGGTGTCGGAGTTGGGTTTGCTGTTGTCGATGATGCCGAGTACCCCTCCTTTCAAGGACCCATTTCTGGAAGCGCTATGAAGCACTTTTGGAGCTGGTTTGGAACTGGGATTATAGACGGTGATGCTCATGGTGATGTTTTGGATTGTGTGTTAAGGGCTGATGCACGATCAGCCTGGCTACCAACCTCAGGTATCACAGGTGGCTTGATTCAGGGGACGTGTCACCGACCGACAGTAATGAAGACTTCCCCAGCCTGGGATACAGGCAGAAAACCTGCCTGCTTCTCCTCCCGCTACCACCAGCAGAATATCTTCTGCAGACTTGACGGTGTGGATTCTTTCTTGTTCGTCCCCGGGTTTAATTTCCTCTTCAAGGACTCCTCCCCGGATCAGTTCCGCCTTGTTTCGAAAAGCATTTTTCTGAAGAAAATCCTGGATCTTTTTTTTGTTCCAACCCTGATCCCGACAGGTGTAATAATGCTCAGGACAAAGAATGACGGCCATTTCACTGTGACCGTTGATATTGAAAGTACCCAGGGCCGACATACGGTCAGCAAGGGTGAGCAGGATGCTTTCTGCTTTTTGGGAGGTATGATTCTGGAACTGGTTGGGAGCTTCTCCTGCAAAGACGGTGACTGAACTAGACTGAGGATCATATCCCTTCTGTACATGCAGGGGCAGCCATTCGGTGGTTTCATTTTCTGCAATGCAGTAACTGAATTTTCCCCCATGACCCAGGGTTGAACGGTCGAACTCTCTCGTACCTCCAGCATTCAAAAGAATCAGACGAACAGCTCTTCCAATGGTGGAATTAGCACGAACCCCCGGTCCAAAGAGGTTCTGGCCATGGTTCAAACCAATTGATTTTGTCACGGGTCCGTTGACGATGATCAGGATTGCAGGTCCATGGGTGCTAGCAGAAGGTCCATGAAGGCCAAAAGCAGGATCGCTGATAGCTGAAACAGCAGTCACCACGACTGGAAAATATTCTGGTAGACAACCTGCCATCACTGAATTGATCGCAGCTACTTCAAGGGTGAAGACACAGCCTCGTTCTGGAATCGCACCAATAATCGTCTGAGGGTCCATCGGCACCGCATTGAGCATGGCTTCGATTTTATTCTTTGTGGGAGGAACCACTGGAAGTCCGTCCGCCCATTCATTTTGAAAGAACAATTCCTGAACCGCTAACGCATCCTCGGCCTCAATTGTCTGTTGTTGAAGGGTCAGTTCCATCAAGAGGATCTCTATTTTTTTTCTGTCATTGTGCGACCCAACCACCATCGACCGGAAGGGTGTGTCCGGTGATCATCGAAGATGCGTCACTGGCAAGGAAAAGAATGGCATCTGCAACTTCCGATGTTTCCGCCAGCCTTCCCATCGGGGTTCGATCCAGCAGTTTTTGCTCCATTCCTGGTTCTTCCAAAAGGCTTTGAGTCAACGGAGTGCGGAGAAAAGCCGGTGCTACCGCATTGACGCGGATGCCGAGTTTGGCCCAGTCCAGTGCGAGCGTTCTGGTTAAATTCACCACCCCGCCCTTGCTTGTCTGGTAGGCCGGATTGGGATAAATTCCTCCACCGACGAGCCCCATGATGGAAGCGACGTTGACGATGCTACCCTTTCCCTGTTCCAGCATCGAACCAGCTGCCTCTCTGCTGCAGAGGAAGCATCCGGTTAAGTTGACATTCATCACCTTTTGCCATAATTCAAGGGGAAGTTCAGTAGCATCCATACGAGCCCCGGTTCCAGCACTGTTGACGAGGACATCAATCGAGCCATGGGTTTTACGGACAATTTCAAAAACATTGATGATCGATTCCTCATTCGAAACATCAAGTTCCAAACTTTCTAGTACCAGGTCTTTGTCCCGCATGGACNGCACGGCTTTACGTGAGGCTTCGCGGTTCAGGTCTCCNATGACGACCCTGGCACCGGCTTCAAGGAATCTTTCTGCGGCGGCCANCCCAATTCCGCTTGCTCCGCCAGTTACCAGAGCTGTTTTATTANTNAGAGTAAATTGTTCCATGGAGGGTGTTATGGATTTTCAGGATAACGTTTCAATCTTCCATTGCGTTACCAGTAAGGCTGAATATAATCAGATCCATCTTGAAATACCAGCAATGTTAACAAAAAAACAAATCTCGTCATGATTCCTGAACGCGGTTTTCCTCAAATTGAATTCGAACAAAGGCTCGAAAAAGCACAGCAACTGATGAACGATTCAAACCTCGATGTTTTGTTTTTTTGCAGTGAAGCTGAAGTTCGCTATTTCACAGGCTTTTTGACCCAATTCTGGCAAAGTCCAACCCGACCCTGGTTCCTTTGCATTCCCCAAAAAGGAAATCCAGTTGCAGTCATTCCGGAAATCGGAGCGGACTGCATGGGACGCACATGGATTGAGGACATTCGAACTTGGAGCTCTCCGCATCCTGAAGATGATGGCATCAGCCTGATACAAAAAACCCTGGAAGAGTTTTCAGGCAGTTCGAAAACGATCGGAATGCCCATGGGTGTCGAATCAGTGCTGAGGATGCCACTGACTGATTTCGTGACCCTCCAGGAACAAATGAAAGGATTTCATTTCAGGGATGCCACACCCTTGATCCGTCAACTGAGGATGATCAAATCAGAACGGGAAATCGAAAAAATTTCCCATGTCTGCCAGATGGTTTCCAATGTTTTCGAGTCACTTCCAGAGTGGATTTTTGAAGAACCGACTGAAACCGATGTCTTCAGGCGTTTCAAAATGGAATGCCTCCAACAGGGTGTAGATGATGTTTCTTACCTCGTCGGAGGCGCAGGTCCAGGAGGATATTCTGATATCATTTCACCTCCTTCGGGAAAAAAAATTACTCCCGGAGATGTGCTGATCCTTGATACAGGATGTGTGTTTGATGGGTATTTTTGTGATTTCGACCGGAATTATGCACTGGAGCATGCAGATGATGCAGTCAGAAAGGCATACCGGGTGGTGTATCAGGCCACCGAAGCAGGATTTGAAGCTGCAGTTGTCGGCAACACAACTGCCGATGTGTTTCAGGCCATGAATCAGGTCCTTGAATCCAACGGTGCGAAAGGAGGGCAGGTTGGTCGGATGGGACACGGACTGGGCATGCAACTGACCGAGTGGCCTTCGAATGCTCCCTTTGATCATACGATGATGGAACCTGGAATGGTGCTCACCCTGGAACCAGGGATGCAGTTTTCGGGAAATAAACTCATGGTGCATGAGGAAAACCTGGTCATCCGAGAAGACGGCCCTGAGATGATAACCCGCCGAGCATCGGCCGAACTGCCTGTCATCTGTCGTTGAAGAGATGGAGATAGGGCAGAAGAAGGGATGGATTCTAGATACAAACCAGAATTCGAGGGTTCAGGATTTTCAGAATGAAGTGTTTTCAGAAAGGCTTCCTCTTTCTGAGTTGCCTGTTTGCCGTTTCAGGATTGATGAAAGCTTCGGAATTACCCCAGGGGCTTTTCGGGCAGGAGTTGGGCAGGACGATTTCCAGGGAGAGCATTACCGAAATCTTGAAAGCTCCTGACGGAAGCAGACTTTTTGGTTTTAATCCGACACACCCGGAATTTCCCCTTGAAATTTTTAGTCGCCATTACCTTCAAATCACCCCTCTCACCGGCAAAATCATTTCCATCTGGGGTACGAGTAAACATTTGAAAGGAGAGGAATGCGAAGAGGTTCAAAAGATGCTGGTGATCATGATCCGTCACACCTTCTCATTGGATGAAATGGCTCGGCAATTTCACCGGGGTCTGGTGAAAGGAAACCGGGTGATGGCGGCTGCCTGTATGGGGATTGAAAAGAACCTGTTGGTTTTTAGTCTGACCAATATGGATCTACTCCAAACGTCAAACCAGGAGCGGAAGGAAATCCTCAAGCAAAGACGACAACGATTTCGAAAAACGAACCGTTGAAAAATTAAATTGGAACTGGTTCCTGGTGCATTTCCAGGTGAAGTCCTTTACCGGTATAGGGATACCGAAGGGCAAGTTCCTCATTCAGTTCAACTCCGAGTCCAGGTTCTGATGGCGGAATGACATATCCCTCCTCCCACTGAATGGGTTTCTTTAAAATTTCTGCATGAAACCCACCCCAGCGTTCAATGCCTTCTTGGATCAGAAAGTTGGGACTGCATGCATCAAGGTGAATGTTGGCCGCACCTTCAATGGGACCACAATAAAGATGAGGAGCAATAAGGGCATAATGCGCTTCAGCCATACCTGCAATTTTTTTCGCCTCAAGCAACCCTCCGACTCGACCCAGTGCCATCTGCAGGATTCCCGCAGCTTGTTTTTGAAGCACTTGTGCAAATTCATATTTAGTTGCAAGACGTTCCCCCGTGGCAACCGGGATTGATGTTGCCTGGGCTACTTTTTTCATGGCCTCCAGGTTTTCCGGAGGAACCGGTTCTTCGAACCAGAGCGGATCGTAGGGTTCAATCTTCTTCGCAAGCCGGATCGCACTTTCTGCAGTCATCTGTCCATGGGTGCCAAAAAGCAGGTCACAACGGCTTCCAACGGCGTCCCTGATCTGACGAACAAACCGTTCAGCTCGGTCCATGGATTCCAGCGAAAGCATTCTGGGATCATAAACCGAATAGGGTCCAACCGGATCGAACTTCAATGCCGTAAAACCCTGGGTGGCGTATTTTGCTGCGGCTTCTGCAGCAAGGTCTGGATCAGTATAAACATTCTTTTCTTCAGCATTTTCTGGGTAATTGTATAGCCGGTCCTGATGAGAGGTTTCCGGATAAAGGTAGGTGTATGTCCTAAGCCTTGGATGGATCAATCCACCTAGAAGTTCATAGACTGGTTTTCCCAGTTCCTTACCGTTGATGTCCCAGCAGGCGGTTTCGATTCCACTTAGGATGCCCATCAACGAAAGATCCGAACGTTGGCTGTAGCCGCTTGAATAGACTCGACGCCATAACTGTTCAATGTGGAATGGGTCATTGCCAATGACAAATCGTTCACAGATGTCTGCGATCATCTTCTCAACTACCTTCGGATGAAAAGGTAGGGAATAGACTTCGCCGATGCCTTCCAAACTGGAATCGGTGATCAGTTTCACAAAAATCCAATAGGCCCCACCGTATTGTGGCGGAGGATTCTCAACCACAAAAATGCGGTAATCCCTGATTTTCATTTTTGAGTAACGGCGTTTGGGGAGATAACAGTAGAGGAAACTATACTTGGGTGTTGTTCATAAAAAAAATCAATGTTCATGAATGACGTACTCTCTCAAGTCTTCAAGATAAGCACTTATAAATTCGATGTTCAAATCACCTTCCAAAGGAATTTCTCCGTTTTGCTTGATCATTTTGGAATCATCATTCATCAGACGACTGACTTCGAAACGGATTTCACCTGGTTCAAAAAGGATTTGCAACTGACATGCGTTTACAAGATCCGCCTTGACTGGTGTTTGATCATGGATTGTCCAGATATCATCCCTTTTGTCGTAAGAAACCGTTGGTGAGATCCCTCTGGTGCAGATTTCCCGTAAAACCTGCAAAAAACGGATCAGGTAGTCTTTATGATTGCTCATGTTTCAGTATGCAACTTTAGAGTTCTGAATTCTGGATGTTCACACTATCAAAATGTATAGCCTCCCTGGAGTCCAAGAGAAAACCCGCTTCCGATTATTAGTTCTGCACCTGCGAAATAGGATCCAAAACGCATCGAATAAGGGACTGTAGCCTGGAACCCGAGATTTGGTCCATATCGCAGTTGAGGCAGGAATTCTCCAATCCCCTCTAACTCAAAATGATACCCGCCGATGAGGAAAAGATCACCAAAGGCTGGCGTTCCGTCAAGTTGGTAAAGTCCGCCGCCTAAGGCGATACGGTTCTCCATTAGGTACTGGTAATAAACATTTAGAACCCGGCTGTTGCTGCTGAAAATTCCGACCGGTCCGAATTCGAGGTGAACGGAATCTGTTCCTGTTCCATCAAAAAACAAGCCAGATTTCTGGGAAGCTTTTCTTTTATGGTAATTTGCAGGTTGTTCAGGTTTTTTTCCTTCGCAAACCCATTCGACATATTTTCCTGCAGTTTCTGTTGAGACCATATTCTCCACATCCATGATTTCGTCATAACTACATCCGATTCGGGCTTCTACAGATTTTGGGAAAGACATCAAACAAAAGAAACCCATCAGAAAGAAGACTGGAAAAGATAATCCTAAACGAAAGGTTTTTTTATGCTTCAAAAGATCAAGCATATCAACTTGAAGAAATATGTTGTTTGTTAAAAACAAGACTGAAACACCGGATTCATCAGGCAGAAGCATGCGAGCTTCAAGCCAAAACTGCTGGTTTTTGTCATGGAAGAAATCATTTCTCCTCAAAGAGGTGGAGCCTCTTTTGACAAATAAAAGATAATAACTGTGGTTTTGTATCTAGAAGGAAAGGATATAGAGCTTGTTTTATTGCCCTACAGCTTCGTCCCTCAGGGCTTCTCGGAGGAGGGGGATGATGCATCCGCTGTATTCGACTTCTCCTGAAGGAACTTTGGTGTTGCAAAGCATTGCACCGGAAAGTTCGGCCCTAGAAAGATCAGCACCCCTTAGGTTGGCTGATTGTAGATTGGTTCCTTTTAAATTGGCACCTTTGAGATTTGAAAGACCTAGGTCGGAAACGCTTAGGTTAGCATTTTCCAGATCAGCGCCTTCGAGTGTTGCACCCAGTAGATTTGCGGCACGCAGGTCTGAGGAACGGAGATTGGCCACTCCAAGTTCTGCCATGCTCAAGTCTGCACCATTCAGGAAGCAACCTTCGAGATCGGCGCCGCGTAAATTCGCTCCCCGCAGATTCGCTCCTTCCAGATGGGCTCCGCGGAGGCTGGCCCCGCTTAAATCTGCTCCCTGAAGATTGGCCTCTTGAAGTTCTGCCTGATTCAACTGGCTTCCCGAAAGTATTACGTTGTGCAGGAGTGCCTTGCGTAGATCATGTTTATTGAGATTGCATTTGATGCATTCCCTTTTGATTAAAAGACGGTTCTGCAAATCCAAATCTGATGCTTGAAGTGAGGATGAACCTGTAAGCATCATGAAAAATAGGAACCAAGAATTGATAGATTTGTACATGCTTCAACTTATTNTTTNTTACAACTTAATTCTTCCCTTATAAAAGGGCCAGAGTGTTTTTAAATGTTTAAGTAATTTATACTGCCACCGGGGATTGATTTTTTCTAAGTAAAATTTTGGTGGCTTGCCAAGATATCTGATCAAAGTAAAAGAGCTCTCTGTCGTTTCAGATGGAGACATACAAATCATGAACGTGATAGCTTTCAAAATCAATTTCGATTCGAATGGATTCCTATTCCACCCAGACATAGCTAGGATTGTTGATTCTCTGGGGNAGTGATCTTTGGAGATGGAGTATAAAACATAAGGATCATTTCCCGTGATTTAATCTGATTTTTCTGTCATATTAAAATGTTTATCTCATGTCCTGAAAACGACTCTAGCAATTTAGCATGGCAAAAAAAGGGAAAACAAAAAAANCTGGCATGGAAAAACGCCGACANGACAAGCGTCATCGGAAGATGGTGAAGCGAAAAAAACTGATGAGCCATCGCAGCCCAGCCCAGATCACTTCTCCTCACCAACTAGAAAAGCTTTTAAAAACCCTCCCGAATCTTGCGTTCGACCCAATGCTTCAGGACCTTTATCTGGANGAGAAGATGATGCAGGAATTAATCGATCAAGGTCTGGAGGAACCTCAGATTTTGAGCCGCCTGCTTACTCCAGAGTTTTTGGAGGAACTAGGACGACGACTGGAGGATGTAGAGGATTCAGCCGTTCCCCAGTCCCCCAAAGCTCTCCTGGCCAAGGCATCACGGCATCAGCTTGAGCATAGTGAAGAGATTCCTCATCTTTCCAATCCGCTTTTGTTCGCATTTTTCCTGAAAACACGCGCAATGGTTGAGGGGAACCCGATGAAACTGGCAGATCTGGCAAGTGCAATTAGAGATTTTGAAGAACGAAATGCGGACTGGATCGCTGAAGCATCTGAAAACCCGGAATTACTGAAAAACGAGGTTGAAGAGGAAATTGAAACTCCCAAGGAAGATTTGGAACCTGCAGTGTTCTCCGATGAGATCATGCAGGATCTTGAAAAAGACCTTGAGGGTCTTTCACAACAACGCGCCGACAGGATGCGTGAAGATCTGGAACTTTTCCTTGAAGATTTTGGCCCCCCTCCATTAGAGCAGTGGACTTCGTCGATGGTGGACCAATTTTTCCTGGAATGGTTTGTTGAGCATGCCAATCCTACGGATGAGGACAGGCTCAGTATGCGGGAAACAATGTTGCATCTCTTTAAGTTCCTGCGAGTAAGGAAGATGCTTGGGGAAGATTTTTCCCCGGGCAGTTTGCAGGAATCAGAACCGACTTCACCGGAGTCGCAAAGAACGGTTGCCTGAAACTCCGGTCCTTTTGGTTTTCACTCCAGCCAAAGAGGCATATATGTCATCCATTCATTCAATGATCCTAAATTACAGAAAGTCTAGCCGCNNTGTGAATGCGACACTTATATTGTTAATGCTNAATTTTTTGATTTTCANTGGATGCGGAAAAANTCCTGAACCACGGAAAAGGCAGGGGACTTTGGACACCCCCGCACACCATGCTTTACGAGGTCAGGACCTTTTGCAGCAGAAGCGCTGGAATGCAGCAGAAAAGCAATTCGATTCGGCGCTTGAACTCGATCCTGAATTTGCTCCGGCCCTTTCTGGAAAATCCCTGGTCAAAGCTCATCAGTCCAATCAACCGGGACGCAAATCAGAACGTGTCGAAGCACTTCGTGAAGAATCCAAGGATTATTTGGAAAAAGCAGTGAACTTAGCAGAAACTCCAGAACACCAGATGCGCATCCGCATTGACGCAATAAGGGTCGAGACCCAGTTAAAGGATGATGATTGGCTTGAACAAACCAGGGATCATTACGGAGAAGCGCTGGAGTTAGTGGAAGACCAGCCAAGCCTGCGAAAACGTTTGTCCGAGGTGAACTTCTACATGGGTGAAGCGTTTCTTGCTGCCAGGGCTTTTTCCGATGCATCGGGACATTATGCAAGGGTGTTAGAACTCAATCAGGGTTTTACCCGGGAAGCAGACCGTCAACATGCGCTNGTCCAGAAAATCGTTCGTGCCCAGCCTGGAAGTCCATATGCAAGGGAAGTGTCGCTGGTTTCAGANATTTCTCGTGCAGACCTCTCGGCGCTGTTGATTGAAGAATTCCAATTGGAAAGCCTTTACCAGCGGGGAGTCAAGAAGGACGCTTCAGGGAAAAAATTCAAATCCCCAGTGAAAAAATTTGAAACGACCCAAACCAACAAGTTGGCTGATGCTACCGACATCGAAGATCACCCACTGCGTGAGGACATCGAACTCGTCCTCCAACTCAAAGTCCGGGGGCTGGAAGCCAATCCACAGCATCTGTTTTTTCCCAATCGACGGATCACACGTGCCGAATATGCGATGATGCTCGAGGACATCCTGATCAAGGTCACTCAGGATAAAGGTCTTTCCACAAGGTTCCTTGGTGACCGTTCACCATGGTCAGATGTGCGCAGTGATGCCTATTATTATAACGCTGCAAGAACCCTGACTTCTCGTGGGATTCTTGAAGTGCGTAACTCGATCAGGGGAGAGTTTGGTCCAGATGATCCGGTTCATGGNGCCGATGTCTTGCTCAGCCTTCGCCTGCTGAAGGATGAACTGAAGAGCTATGTCCGCGGTTCCTGAATCCCTTTCTTTTGAAAAGCCTGAGCACCTTCTGGTGCTGGATGATGAGAAAAGCATCCGCTGGGTTCTCGAAAAGACGCTTTCTCAGTCTGGCTATCAGGTTCACCTCGCCTCTGATGCAAGTGAAGCCCACGAACTTCTGAAAAAACATCCTGTCAGGTTGGCACTTGTCGACATCAATCTTCCAGATCAGGACGGGCTCAGTTTCACNAAAAATNTTGCAGAAAANTATCCCAATCTGATGACCATTGTGATGACGGGTCAAGGGACGATGTTCAACACCATTGAAGCCATGAAAGCTGGAGCTTTCGAATTTGTGACGAAACCCTTTGACATTCTTCAAATTGAAGAACTGGTATGTCAGGCCCTCAAGATACGTCACACAGAAAAGGATGAAAATTCTGAGCGGCAGGGGAGTACGGAGGAACTTTTGGTGGGACAGGGCCCTGCTATGAGAGATCTGTTCAAGTCCATCGGCAGGGTTGCTTCGACNGAATTGACGGTCCTCATTCAGGGGGAAAGCGGGACTGGTAAAGAACTGATAGCTCGAACCATCCACCAACATTCGAAACGTGCATCAGGACCTTTCGTCGCTATCAATTGTGCNGCCATTCCCTCCGAACTTCTTGAATCAGAATTGTTTGGTCATGAAAAGGGATCATTCACCGGAGCCATTGAGCGTAAACTTGGAAAGCTCGAGCAAGCTGAAAACGGAACCCTTTTCCTGGATGAAATTGGGGATATGCCCTTAAAACTCCAATCGAAACTTCTACGTGTTCTGCAGGAACGACAGTTTGAGAGGATAGGTGGGCAGGAACTGCTTTCAACCAACATGCGTGTGATTGCGGCCACTCATCGTGATCTTGATCAACTGATGCAGAAGGAACTGTTTCGGAAAGACTTGTTCTACCGACTCAATGTTTTTCCGTTGTCCATAGCACCTTTGCGGGATCGCATCGAAGACTTGCCTTTTCTTGTAGAGCACTTCCTCAAAAGAGGGGTTCTTGAAATGGCTGTAGGAAGCAAATCTCTGTCTCCCGAAGCCATGGAATCCCTACGGAACCACCATTGGCCTGGAAATGTTCGGGAATTAGAAAATACCTTGAAAAGCTTGATGATCACCAATGTAAGTAACTTCATCAGTCTTGATTCCTTTCCAGGACACCTGTTGAAAAAAGAAAAGCCTACCCAAGATTCAGGGAACCTTGAAAAATGGATGGAGAAAAAAATTGAGCCCCTGGTTCGTCAAGGCATCGCTAACAATACCGATAGTCTGATGTCGCAGGTCATGAATCAAGTTGAACGTCCTCTTCTGAAACTATTGCTTGAGGAGACGGGCTGGAATCAGCAAAAGACGTCCAAACTCCTGGGTATCAATCGCAATACGCTCAGGAAAAAAATCGAGGCTTTGCGGATCCGAAGGAAGGTGGTGTTGGATGCCTGACTCCCTGTCCAAAGTAGAAAAAGAGAAACAGGACCTCTGTTATTTACCGGAACTATATAAGCTTCTTGAAAACAGACGAGACGAGGGTCAAGTTGAGCAGTCCTACACAGCAAAACTGATGCAGGAAGGACTTGATTCAATTCTTAAGAAAATTGGAGAAGAAACGACTGAACTGGTCCTCGCTGCTAAAAATAGCGACCATCGTGAACAGGTCCATGAAATCAGTGACCTCTGCTATCATCTGCTGGTACTTATGGTTTACCATGGTATTCCTCTGGATGACATTCAATCCGAACTTAAGAGGAGATTGGGGACCTCCGGAATTGAGGAAAAAAAATCACGCAATCTGAGTTGATGAAAAGCATCAATGAAAAACGATCTAATAGGATGTAAAGAAAAACGATTTGGAACCAATTATAAAACTGTAAAATCTTATTCAATTTCTGGAGGATGATTGGAAAAAACTGCAAAAAAAATAACTAAAACACCGGACGCAAAGTCCATCAAACCCCACCCTGTTTTCAAGTCTTTTGACAGGTTTGGTGTATCATTTAAAAATCACTTACTGTGCTCACCTTTCATTGAGAATCAGGCTGATCGTAAGGGAATGGTGACTCCGGCACTGATTCGCCATTACGTCAGCATGATTCAGCAGGGAGTTGGGGCGGTAATTGTGGAAAGTGCCTATGTTTCACAACAGGGCCGCAGCAATCTGCACCAACTCGGCATTTCTGAAGAAGAACATCTGCCAGGTCTTTCAAAACTAGTTAAGGCGGTCAAGAATGAGGGCGGGGTCATCGGCATCAGCCTTACTCATGCAGGAGCAAAAACTTCAGAATTTATCTGCGGGGAACAGCCAGTCAGCCCTTCCGTTTATAATTTCGGACGTGATTTTGATACAAGTCGAGAGTTCGATATCGGTGACCGGGAGGAGATCATCCTGCATTTTGTGCATGCTGCGGAACGAGCCGAGGAAATTGGCATGGATTTTATTGAAATCCATGGGACCGATCAGCATCTTTTAGATCAATGCTTTTCCTTGAAATTCAACAATCGTGATGATGAATATGGTCCTTCAAGTCTGGAAGACCGAATGAGACTTCCGATGGAAATCGTGCATGCTGTCAAACAACGTGATTCAATCAGTCGCCCGATTTGTTATCAGTTTTCTATTCATGAAAAGTTGGAAGATGGTTTCAATGCAAACGAACTGGAGCAGCTGATCAAGATGCTGGAAAAGAACGGTATTGATTTTTTCCATCCGATGCCCCCGCATATCCTGAATCGGATATTTGACCAGGAAGAAAATCTACTGGAATGGATTTCAAGATTCACAAAAAAACCGATCATTGCTGAAGGAAATATCAAATCTCCGTTAGTGCTTAAGGATGTCTCGATACTTCGTCTTGCTGACTGGTATGCGATGGAACGAAGTATCTATGCTCGCCCACAATGGTTCCAATTCCTCAAACGTAAACTTGTTTCTTGATATAATAAGGATAAATGAAACGCAACATTGTCGTTACGGATATGGCGCCACCTCCCGTGGGGCCCTACTCCCAGGCGATTCAGGCTGGGGATCTGGTTTTTGTCTCAGGTCAGATAGCCCTTCATCCCGAAACAGGAGAGATTCCTGAGGATTTTGGTGCCCAGTGTCATCAGGTTCTGAAAAACCTTCAGGCGATTTTGGAGGTTTCAGGCTCATCGCTGGAACTGACGGTGAAAGTCATGATTTATTTAACCGATATAAACCGTTTCAATGAACTGAATGAAATCTACTCGGGCTATTTCGGAGCTTCAAAACCGGCAAGGGCTTGTGTCGAGGTCAGTAATCTGCCCAAAGGAGTATTTGTTGAAATGGATGCTACCGCCCTGAATGGAGAATGAGGATGTGGCAAAAAAAGTTGGTAGAGGTTTTCCTCTTATGAAGGAGTTAATCGTTGTCAAAAACTAATCATTTTGGAATCGCCATCGCCGGATTGGGAACCGTAGGAAGTGGTGTGGCCAAAATCCTGAGTGATCATCAGGTTGGGGATAATGGTTTGTTCCTGAAATCGATACTCGAACGTGATCCGGAAAAAGGACCTGCCAGGGAATGGTTCCAAAAAATTCCAGAGGCTTTCGTCAACGATCAAGAAAGCATCCTACAAGATCCAGAGATCAAGGTGATTGTTGAAACCATAGGAGGCACGGGTTTCGCCAGAGAATTCACCTTAGAGGCATTGAAAAGAGGCAAACATGTGGTAACGGCTAACAAGGACCTGATTGCCACTCATGGTGCTGAGCTCTGTGCAAAGTCTCAAAGCTGTAATCGACACTATCTTTTTGAAGCAGCAGTTGCTGGTGCCATTCCTGTTCTAAGTTTGTTGCGAGAATATTTTCAAACCAGAGATATCCTGGAACTTGAGGGAATTTTGAATGGGACGACTAATTACATCCTCAGTGAAATGGAAACCCGAAGTCTGGGCTTTGAAGAAACTTTAAAACAAGCCCAGGAATTGGGTTTTGCCGAACAGGATCCCACGAACGATATCAAAGGTTATGATGCACGGTACAAACTTGTGATTCTGGCTTATTTGATTTGTGGGCAATGGATTTCTCCTTCAGAAATTTATCTGGAAGGAATAGACCGTCTGGAACTTCCTGATTTTGAATATGCATCCAGAATGGGACGGAGCATTAAGCTAATTGCCCGAATGCGTCGGGTGGAGGAAAAAGGAAACAATTACCTTCAGGCTTTTGTCCTGCCGATGATGCTTCCACGTGAAAATGTACTTTCGAAAATCGATGGTTCGACCAATGCTCTGTCACTCAAAGGTCGATTTTCTGAAGATATCAGTCTCATAGGGAAAGGAGCTGGGAGCCTACCCACTGCTTCGGCTATCGTATCAGACCTGAACAGGGTTGCCCGTAATGAGAAACCGATTCCCCTGCCTTCAAATACGGAACTTTTTCAGTTGATGCCCTTCAATGAGTCCTTTTTTCGACACACCCTACGATTTGAAGTTTATGATGAACCAGGAATTGTGGGCATGATCGGTAAAATCCTTGCAGAGTCCGGGATCAATATCTATGCACTGGAGCAACTTCCTCAATATCATCGCATAGGAGATGCAGAGCGGGAGAGTGTTATCTTCACCATCACGTTAGAACCCTGTTCAGAGGGAGTGCTTTGGGAGGCCCTGGACAAAATCAATCTTGCCTCTTTCATGATTCAACCGGTCAATGTCCTTCGGGAATCATTGTGAAGAGTGAATTTTGGTGTAGGGTCTTTTTTCATTTATAAGCTCCTGGTTTGAATTTCTTATCTCTTCAGTCCTAGTTAACGGTCCAAAGTTTTATAACCAGATAGGATGTACCAATTTCTTTTCAGATTTAGATATCCGTTTACACTATTGTTCATCGTTTTGATTCTGTTATTGGTTTTGTTCCAGTCCNGGAAGGATGAAGGATCAAACCGATGGCAGAAGGTCATCCAGACAGTGAGCTATCCNATCCAATCCGGGGTACACAATTTAGTGAACACCTTTAATGATTGGTGGGAAGGGTATGTGATGCTGATTGGCATCAGGAATGAGAATCAGCAATTACTTCAAGAAATAGCGGAATTAAAAGATCGTTTGAACAGATCGCTTGAAGATTCAGTTCAATATAACCGTTTAAGGGGCCAACTCTTATTTGCTCAGCGACAACCAGACCGCAAGGTGTTTGCAGAAATTATAGGGGAATCCATCGACAACATTCACCAAATGCGTTTGATTAACCGTGGATCCAAGCATGGATTGAAACGCAATTTCTCTGNAATCCTGAGGGAGGGACTGGTTGGAAGGNTTCAGTCTGTCACTCCNTTTCAATCCAATCTTCAGTTGATCACAGACTTTCGTAGCCGAGTTCCTGCATTAATTCAAAGGAATCGGATTCGGGGTTTGATTTACGGCACCCAAACTGGATTGGAAATGCGTCAGATCAATAGGAGAGCTAAAGTAAAAAAAGGAGACCGCGTNATTACCAGTGGTTTGGGAGGGTTATATCCGAAAGGAATNCTGATCGGAACCATCGTGGAAGTGAGGNTTCAGCCCCATGAACTGTTTCAGACGGCAAGTATCGAAACAGCGGTGGACTTAAGCAGAATGGAGGAAGTTTTTATCATCATTTCAGGATCCTATCCAGAAGGCTCTCCCATTTTTACAGACTGATGAACCAAGCTATTTTTCAGAGCATCCTGGTTTTTTCAGGAATTATTTTTCAAGTCCTTTTGGCACCCTATCTTCATCCTTTTGGATACAAGCTTAACTGGGTGCTGATGATCCTGGTGATCCTTGCCTTTCAACAAAGTAATAGGCTCATGCCATTTCTGGCTATATTTGCTGGGATTTGCTGTGATGTTTTTTCTCATGGAATGTTTGGTGTCTATGGAATCAGTTTTCTTTTTGTGATTCTCCTTACCCATTGGCTNTCGGCATGGTTTTATTCTCACACACTGTTGTTGATGATGATCCTGTTTTTNGTTCTCACTCTGCTTGAAGGTTTCTTTAGTTTGACCTTGTTGGAGTGGTCACAAGATGACATTCGATGGTCTTGGAACCTGATCAACATGACTCTTCCATTAGCCTTGATTCATGCGTTTGTCGGTCCGTTTTTGTTGAAGGGAGTGATCTATCTGGAGAATTTTGGAGTTAGGGCCAAAGCATGAAAATTGATATCCTTCTGCCACNTGAGCTGGCGGAAATGAGGAAACGGGTCTTGATCCTCAGTGGAATCATTGTCGTGATTTTTTCACTTCTCGCCTCTCGTCTNTGGTACCTTCAGGTGATGGAGGGAGAGAAGTATTCTGACTATGCCCGTGGTAACCGAATCCGTCTCATGCCTCAGCCAGCTCTCAGGGGCATCATTTATGACCGAAACGGGAAGGTACTTGCAGAAAACCGGCCGAGCTATCAGATCCATCTGATTCGGGAAGACACACCCGACCTCGATTTGAGTTTACGCAAACTATCCAAAGCCCTGGCAATTCCAATCAGTGATTTAAAATCCAAGGTCAAGGAGAACCAAAAGGTTTTACGTTTCAAGCCGATCATCCTGGCCGGTGACATCGACTATGAAAAGGCTATGTTGGTGGAAAGTTACCAGGAGGATCTTCCTGGAATATCGGTGGTGATTCGACCTCTGCGCCATTATCCTTTTGAAGAACTAGCTTCACACGTGCTCGGTTATGTTGGAGTGGTGGAGGAGGAATGGTTCGAGCTTCCTGAAAACAAACGCCGCTCCAGTCAGATTGCCGGNAAATCCGGAGTCGAACTGCTGGCTAACAACATCATGGTCGGCATCGATGGAGGACGACAGGTCGAAGTCGATCACCTTGGTCGTGAATTGAAAACCATTAGTAAGCCTGTGCCCCCATCTTCAGGTAAAAACATACACTTAAGTCTCGATATTCGTATTCAGGAAATCGTGGATCGTGTGATGGAAGGAGAAACTGGATCTGTGGTGGTGATGAATCCGAAAACCGGAGATTTACTGGCGCTGGGCAGTTATCCAAATTTCAACCCCAACCTTTTTGCAGGTGGCATCGATCGTGAGCACTGGGAAGGATTGTTGAACAATCCTGAACATCCCCTTGAAAACAAAGCTATCCAGGGNCTTTATCCTTTGGGGTCTATNTTCAAGGTTGTCACTGCCTATGCTGGTTTGGAATCGGGANTTCTGGATGATGAAACGACCCATGTCTGCAAAGGTTATTATGATCTTCTTGGAAGAAAAAAACTTCCTGACCCGGATGAAATGTCAAAATTCAAAACCATTTTNAAATGCTGGAAAGAAGGCGGCCACGGGAAAATGGATCTGCATTCGGCGATCCGGGAATCGTGTAATGTGTTTTTCTATAATGTTGGCATTCAGGTTGGAGTAGAAGAATTAGCTCGTGCCTCAAAATTGTTTGGATTAGGTCAGAAAACGGGGATCAGTCTGCTTAATGAAAAAGAAGGATTGGTGCCAAACGATGCATGGAAACAGTCTGTTCTTAAGGAACCCTGGTATCGGGGTGAAACCCCGCCTTTAGCCATCGGTCAGGGGTATCTGAACGTGACCCCGATTCAGGTGGTGAACATGATCAACATTGTAGCCAACCGTGGATTGTGGGTGCCACCTATGCTTTATGCAGGGCAGCCGAATGAAAAATCTGTCCAGCTTTCCTTGAATCAGGAATTCCTCGGACGTATCCTGGATGGGATGGTAGCGGTAGTCAACGAAACCGGTGGCACGGCAGGTTCGGTACGAAATGAAGATTTCACCATTGCTGGAAAAACAGCGACGTCCCAGGTGGTCAGCCATGAAACCTTGGAAAGCCTGGAAGAGGAGGAGCGTGAGGAGCGGNATCTGCAAAACCACGGCTGGTTCGTGTCTTTTGCTCCGGCTGAGGATCCTGAAATTTCAGTGGTCGTACTGGTGGAACATGGGGGCGCCGGTTCCAGATCTGCGGCTCCGAAGGCCCGGAAGATTCTGGAATTCTATTACAGTGAAATTTATCTTCCTAGAATGCAGNCCCAATCTCAACCTTCAGGAATCANCCCTGACTTCAAACATTCCTACAGCTTTAAACTTGCATCATCCTTTGCCCGTTGATGAAGCTTAGGATCCGAAAATGTTAAGTTTCAGATTATCTATTTATTAGAGTCGAAGTCATCCTCAAAAAATTCCAGGCATTGAATGAATTATCATCCTGACAGAATCTTTGATCAGCATCGACCCTTGTGTCTCGCCTCTTCATCTCCTCGCAGAAAGGATCTTCTGGAACACTTTGGTTTAGAATTTTTCACTTTGTTACCGGAAACCGATGAAAGCCGAAAAGACGGTGAAGGGGCAGAACCCTTTGTCAGGAGGGTTGCTGTGGAAAAAGCAAGGAAGATCTTTCAGGATTCCACCAAATTTCCCGAGCAAACGATCATCCTTTCAGGAGATACCATCGTACTGCTGGAGGGAGACATCCTGGGGAAACCGAAAGAAGAGCAGGAGGCCAGAAAGATGATCGAACAATTGAATGGCAAGACTCATCAGGTCACTACTGCCTATGTGGTACTTGATACCTCAAACGGGGAAGAGTTGATTCATCATGTCTCCACCCAAGTCACTTTCCGGGATTTGGATGCCAAACAAAAAGAATGGTATTTGGCTTTGGGAGAAGGACTAGACAAGGCAGGAGCCTATTCGATTCAGGGGTATGGATCTTTTTTGGTGACGGGTATAGAAGGATCGTTCAATAATGTGGTCGGTTTCCCCATCGAACAGGTTTTGGAAACCTTGCTCAAAAGAGGATGGATAAGCCTCCGTTCACCGAAAAATAATGGCTGAGGAACTAATGGATGGGTTCAATTTAATTTTCAGTTTGTTGAGAAAATATTTTTTTTGGATGTTTCTCATCCTTTCGG
>NYUB01000056.1:2634-32705 GCA_002683785.1 Deltaproteobacteria bacterium | reverse complement strand
GCTCCGGCGTCAAAAAGAAGGTCCCTAGTTCCGGTCCATTCTGCTGGGAGCTGTTCCAGCAGATCCCAGGCATTCCTGCAGGTTTCTTCAGCAAAGGGGACGTCAAAGGTAGGCCGTGCCAATGGCAGGACAGCTATTTTCAAATGAGTGGCTGAACTCATAACCTTTCCTCGAGAAAAGCTTTAATTTCATGTTTCAGGGGGATCGCATCACGCCCCCCTGTTCTGGAGCAGCTGAGGGCCGCTGCAGCAGAAGCGTTGATCAGCGAAGTTTCTTCAGGAAAACCTTCTGCCAAACCAAGTGCAAAGAGCCCATGAAAAACATCTCCTGCTCCAAGCGTGTCCACAGACTTTATCTGAAAAGCAGGAAGATGGCGAAGTTTCCCGTCTTCAAGCCAACTCGTCCCAGAAGCTCCCTGGGTCACACCAACCCACCCCTGGTTGATTTCAGAAGCCTGAAGCAGCCCTTCATGGAGTGATTGTCCCGATGCAAATTGAGCCAGTGCGGGTTCCGAGAAAAGAGCATGGGTGGACTCTTTGATGACATCTACACTCAAACCTTCCGGGGTGATGTCCACATCAAGAACAGCAGGAATACCCTGCTTCCTTGCAGCAGCCAAAGTCTTTTGAGCACCTTCATTCCAGCGCAAATCAGCAAGCACCGCATTCGTTTCTGAAAGTGTTTCCAGTGGCAGCCATCCAGCATCGGAAATGAGTTCAGGATCGCTATAATTTACAATCAGCCTTTCTCCTTCGGAATCCACAAGAACCGCAGAAACTCCGGAACACACCCCTTTCAGTCGGCAAATATTCTCAACATTCACACCATATTCTTCGAGTTCCCGGAGGATCAGTCCTCCATTGTCATCATCCCCCATCCTGCCCCAATAAACGGCTTCTCCGCCTGCACGAGAAATGGAAACCGCAGCAGTGGCTGCATTCCCTCCTCCTACAGGATGATAGGACGTTGCATGCCACTTGGTCGGCACGTTGGGAATTTCAGGAACCATGAAGACATGATCGAGCACTGCCAACCCGACACAAACGACTTGGGCCAAACGCTACTCCGTGATCTGGTTTCGCAAGATTCCGTGTTCAAAAAACAATTTCACTGTCTCTGCCGCCTTGAACCGCATTTCATAAAAGGCTTGATTTGAAAAAAAAGCCTGATGAGGATTGATCCAAAGTCTTCCGTCGAGCCATTCTTCTCGGTTCCTCCAGGCTTCGATCAAAGAGTGGTTTCCAGGAGGTTCTTGGGGAAGGACATCCAAACCGGCGGCTTGGATCTGGTTTTCCCTGAGAGCCTTTTCCAAAACATCCAAACTTTCTAACAATCCGCCTCGAGCAGTATTGACCAGAATCAAACTGCTTTTCACCCGTTCCAAGAAACTGGGGTCGATCATTCCCCGCGTTTCATCATTGAGGGGACAGTGAAAACTGATCATATCACAAAGAGGCAGCATCTCTTCAAGAAATTGAAAACGCTGATAACCCACTGCCTTTTCATGACCTGAAGGCTGATAGGGATCATAGCCTAGAATCTTGATTCCAAAGGGTTTCATACGGTTCACCAGGGCCGTTCCGATCCGCCCTACTCCTATGATCCCTAATGCACTTCGGGAAAGCCGAATGGTTTCACGTGACTGATTTTGCCAGGCTCCCTGAAAAAATCGGCATGACACATCATACCTTCCAACATTTCTCTGCAATCCCAGCAACATGGCACTGGCAGTGTCTGCAACCTCTTCGGTTCCATAGTCCGGCACATTGCAGAAGGGTATCCCTTTTTGCTTCAATCTGGAAAGGTCAATCGCATCATAACCAACACCATAACGGACCACGATGCGGCATCGCTCAAGATGATCTATGGTTTTTCCTGTGATGGGAGCTCGCCAGACAAGGAGGGCATCTATACTGCGTAGGATCTCAGGTTTGAAATCCTCTTCCAGTCTTGAATTGAGAAATACCAGTTCAGTATCCGGACCAAGCGCTTCCCGCTCCACCTCGAAAGGTGGAGGGGAGTGATCGCTGATACCCACCCGGATCCTGGTCATTTCGGCAAAACAGGAGGCGAATAACTTCCCAGGCTTTAGGCGCTTCGGTAAAGCTTGGTCATTACAAATTCTCGGTGACCCAACACTTCTGCTGCAGTCAGCCTTCCATTGGCAGTCCGCAGGGTAATGTCAATCAGTTCGTCGCCAGCCGAGTCCAGATTAAGATCCCTCCGGAGGATTCCTGACACATCAAGATCGATATGCTCAGGCATGGTCCGTGCGGTCTTTGGATTTGCCGTCAACTTGATTACCGGTTCGATCGGGTTCCCAATGATGTTGCCCTGGCCGGTAGGAAAGAGATGGACGGTGAATCCTGCGGCTGCCTGAAGGGTGACACATTCCGCAGCGGCTGAAGAAGTGTCCATGAAATAAAGCCCTGGGCCTTTCGTTGGTTCTTCTGCAGGTTCAAGGACATCAATGAACTTTGGATTGTTCCCGATTTTCTGGAAATTCCCGAATGCTTTCTCCTCGATGGTTGTCAACCCACCTGCAATGTTGCCCTTGGTAGGCTGGGATTCAGAAAGATCATCGGTCTTGTTTTCCAAAATGAAATCATTGTACGCATTCCAAGTATCAAGAAATTTCTGTTTGACCTCAAGATTCGCTGCTCTTTCGGCACAAACCTGCTCTGCTCCTGTGAGTTCGGAAGTTTCTCCGAAACAGAGTGGAACTCCAAGAGGTTCAAACTTGTCCATCAGGTTGCCCACAGTTGGATTTGATGCCAGTCCCGAGGTGGTGTCAGATTCTCCACATTTAACAGAAATCCAGAGGTCTTCCAATCCACATTCTTCACGCTGAATTTCACTGGCCCAGTGCATGAATTCTTTGGCTTTCCGGGAGGCCTCGGCAATGGTCCCGATATCTCCTCTACCTTCGATGGAGAATCCCTCCACGGGTTTTCCGGTTGATGCAATTCCATCCACAACCTTTTGAGTCCATCCTGGTTCGATTCCAATCACTATGACAGCCGCCACATTGGGATTTTTCCCTGTACCGATGATGGTGCGAAAGTGGAGCTCCAAGTCTGCACCAAACTGAAGTCTTCCGTAGCTGTGAGGTATAGCCAGGGTTCCAAAAACATTGCGTCCCACTGCTTCCGCTGCAGCGTTGGAGATGTCATCCACCGGTAGAATGATCACATGATTACGAACTCCAACCCGGCCGTTTTCCCGTCGGTAACCCATGAATTTTCGTGAGAATTCCTTCGCCATTACCACCTCTTCGTTTTAACATTCTGGACATGGACATGCCCTCCCTGTGAAATATTTCCCACGGCTTTTCCAATATCTTGTCCGTATTTGAAAATGGTTTCTCCAACGTTGATGTCCTTCAGTGCCAGTTTGTGACCCAGTGGAACCATCTCCGAAGCGGTAAGACTGATGGTCTCATCAGTTTCCATGACCCAGCCTTTGACTTCTTCACCAGCACCGACCTGATCGACAACAACCACGCCTACGCTATCTTTCGGTTCATGAACTATGAAATGTGGATTCATCCTCTCATCCTTTAGTTTTTTGTTTATTCTGTCACTCTATTATTTCAACTTCCATCCCAGAGTCAATTCAATGTGTGATAAAAGAATATCTTATACATCTTTCCTTGTAAAATTGAAGGTTTTCCAAATATCTTTGGACATTGTTCGTCGATTGAGTTAAAAAACAGTTCCCCAAAAAAGAAACCGAATGAACCAGAAAAAAACCGAACCCAATCCTGACTTTCGCCCCCTCTACGTTCAGGTGATGGAAATCATCAGCAAACGAATTGAAAAAGGGGAATGGGGACCGGGAGAAGTACTACCAGCGGAACCAAAATTTGCAGAAGAACTAGGGGTCAGCCAGGGAACGGTCCGTAAAGCTCTAGACAACATCGCTCGAAAAAAGATGCTGGTCCGCCGTCAAGGGCGGGGAACATTTGTGGCGGAACATAGTCCGGACATGTCGCTTTTCCGTTTTTTCAGAATCGTTGATGGTTCGGGAAACGCGATCACACCCCAAAGCCGTCTTCTCAAAATTTCCAGGTCCAGAGCGACCACATTTCACCAACGGATGCTGAATCTAGAAAAGGGCTCTCCAGTCTGGAAAATAGAACGGGTCCGAATCATGAAACGCAGGCCGGTGATCAACGAAGTGATCATCCTACCCAAACATTTATTTCCCGATCTGGATCGTCTTGATGAACCCTTACCCAATACGCTGTACGATTTTTACCAAAATCGATTCAAGATTTTTATTCATCAGACCAAAGAAACTCTGAGAGCTGTTGAAGCAGAACCCCGTGACTGCAAAAATATCCGGGTCGAACGCGGTTCCCCACTCCTGGAAATTCGACGAATCGCATTCAATGTTTCAGGAGAACCCATTGAATTGAGAACCTCTCGGGTCCACACCAAAGGTAACGCCTACGAAATCACTCTTCGCTGAAGCCACGATCAACGTCCTTTCAGGACTTGCTTAATCCTTCTGCAGGGCTATCTTATATTTCATCGTTTTTTTAGTACCCCCCTTTAGATCATACACGGATGCTTGGATTTTTGGGAAGGCGCGGCCGGATTGTAATCGTGCTGATCCTGCTTCTGGCAGGGGGTGGGGTCGTACTCTTTTTACATGCGATCCTTTTTCCCTTCCTTTTGGCGGGATTTTTGGCTTACGTGCTCGCGCCAGTTATCCAGAACATGCATCAAAGGAAATTCCGGGGTTATCAGATGCCCCGAGGATTGGCTGTTGTCCTAATCTACCTCCTGCTCCTTTTCATTCTGATTGCCGGAGGAAGTTACCTCATTCCGAGAGTCACTGCGGAAATGGGAAGATTGACCAAGGAATTCCCAAAAGCCGTCAGTACCCTGAATGAACAATGGATTCCTGAAATCAACCGAAAGTTGAATGAATGGGCATCCAAGCTGCCGGAATCTCCAAAACCAACCCAATTGCCTGAAGAAATTTCTGAGGAAATTCAGACAGCGGATGAAACCATTTCGGAACCTTCAGGAGAATTGGAGATGTTGATGGAGCATTATACTTTCGAGATCCATCAACTGGATTCAGGAAACATGGAAATCATCCCCAAAAAACGTCATAAAAATCGAAATGGTGAGATCTCCAACCAGGGTCAGCCCCTCGACATCCAGGACCAGTGGACTTCACTGATCAGTTCGGCTACAGAACGGCTCAAGGGAGGTATGACCGAATTCCTGGGACTGGGACAAAGGATGGTGGCAAAAATTGCAGGATCCGTCTGGGCCATGTTTTTGACCTTCATGGTTGCCGCTTTCATCCTCGTGGATACAGAACGTATTCACCGTTTCGTTCGCTCACTGGTCCCGCTTCAATATCAAATTCGATACGGCACCTTACTCACGAGACTCGATGTAGGTCTCAACGGTGTCGTTCGAGGTCAACTGCTGATATGCCTGGTGAACGGAATCCTGACGATGATTGGCTTGATCCTCATAGGAGTTCCCTTCGCTTTCACTCTTGGTTTGGTGGCAATGGTCTTTTCCCTGATTCCCATTTTTGGAACCATTCTTTCCACCATTCCAATCATGATCATGGGACTCACGGTTTCCTTCTCCACGGGGGTCCTTGCCTTGGCCTGGATTCTGGTCATTCACTTCATTGAAGGGAATTTTCTCAACCCAAAAATCATGGGTACTGCCGCCCACATTCATCCTGTATTGATCGTCTTTGCTCTGGTAACCGGGGAATTTGTAGCTGGGATCGCAGGAGCATTGCTGGCGGTTCCAATTTTTTCCATCCTTCAGACCCTGTTTCTCTTCCTTAAATCGTTGGTGGAAGAATTAGAACCCATAGAAAATACCAGCAGTCCATGAACGCCGTCTGGCTGGCAGTTCTATTCATCCCGCTTGGACTACTGCTCTGGTTCTTCGGTCCCCGTGAAAAAATCAACGAAACCGTCGATCTAAATGAACTTCCTGAAGATCTGGATCGTTACCTGGATGAATCAGAATCTCGATTTCCAAATATCCGGGAAGGACTGAAGAAAGAAATCCTCTGGATAGATCCTGAAAAGAAGCAGCAAACGGAATTATCCATCGTCTACCTCCATGGTTTTTCTGCGAGTCGGGCTGAAATTTCTCCTGTTCCCGAACACGTTGCCATGGAACTTGGAGCCAATCTTTTCTTCACCCGATTGTCGGGCCATGGAAGCACAGGTTCAGACCTTGGAGATTCAAATGCCGATGATTGGCTCAAGGATGCTGTGGAAGCTCTGAAAATTGGACAGCAAATTGGTAAGAAAGTGGTGTTGATGGGAACTTCCACGGGTGGAACACTCGCCTTGTGGCTTGCATTTAAATTCCAGGATGCTCCCCTTCGAGCTTTGATTCTGACTTCGCCAAACCTGGGACTCAAAGACCCTCGGAGCATCATCACCCTTTTTCCATGGCCCAGATTTTTTGTTTCTTTNCTGGTAGGCAATGTGAGATCATGGGATGCAAAAAACGAAGCCCATAGTCATGCCTGGACCAACCACTATCCAACCGGTGTGGGTGTCAGCATGGTNGGCCTGACCAGAAAAGTGTTAACCAATGCATTTGAGCATTTGCGAATCCCCTGCCTCACCCTTTATTCGCCAAGAGACACGGTCGTCCACCCAAGAAAAATTGAAACCATCTTTGACCGTCTAGGGTCCTCTCCAAAACGATTACTGGCCATTCTTGATTCTGAAGATCCTGGCCAACATGTCATCACAGGAGACATCCTTTCTCCATCAACCAATGAACGGGTGATCCATCAAATGCTCAAATTCCTCAAGAACCTAGGGTGACCTCTCAAGACCCAGAAAAAATGACTACGAATGAAACCTCCTTGAAGGAACTTCTTCAATTTGCCCATCGTCTTGCAGATGCCGCGGAAGAATCCATCCTTTCTCGCTTCCGTTCTAAACTGACTGTAGAAGATAAAACCGACTCGAGCCCGGTGACCATCGCTGACAGGGAGGCAGAGCAGGAAATGCGCAATCTGATTCAATCTCTTTTCCCGGATCATGGAATCATCGGCGAGGAACATGGTGAAATGAACCCCAATAGCCCCCTTCAATGGGTGTTGGATCCTATTGATGGAACCAGAGCATTTATTACAGGAAACCCTCTTTTTGGNACCCTGATCGGGTTGATGGAGCAAGGAAATCCAAGACTGGGAGTTATCAATATTCCTGCTACAGGCGAACGCTGGACCTCCGCTGAAGGCTTGAATTGTCACTACCAGAACAAAAGTGGAAAAGAATTCGTCTGTAAAGTATCTGGAATAACCAGGCTTTCCGAAGTCCTCATGTACAGCACCGACCCTTCGATGTTCGATCAGGAACAGACGGTATTGGTGGATCAACTAATCAAGAAGGTCAAATCACGCCGCTATGGAGGGGACTGCTACCTCTATGGGATGCTTGCTGGAGGCTGGATTGATCTCGTGGTCGAAGCCGATATGAAACTTTATGATGTTATGGCACTCATTCCCGTGGTTCAATCTGCAGGAGGAGTGATTTCCGACTGGAAAGGAAATCCGATTCAACCCGGTTGGGATGGAACCGTGCTGGCCTCAGCATCTCCAGAATTACATCAACAGGTCGTGAAAATTCTTAAAACTAGCTGAAATAATAANACCCCGGATTTCTTCCAATTCAGGAGGCTTCAATTTCAGGAATTTCTCTCATCCGGTTGCCCTCAGGGTCAAACGCCGCCGCATGTTGGACAGAACCTGAAAAGAGTTTTCCTGCTATATCNACCTGAACCCTATCGTCATCCTGCAGTTGACCCCAATCTGGTTTCAGGAAGGCCAAGGCCAGAGGACTGCCGATCCGGTAACCGAATGAGGCAGACGTCGTCTTTCCGATAATGGCGTCATCTTTCCAGACCGGTTCATTGCCAAGCGGGACCGCTTGAGGATCATCCAAAACGATCGTTACCAGGCTCTGGGACATCTCCTCATCCTTTATTCTGAGGAGGGCTTCACGGCCCAGAAAATCTTTGCCCCAATCGATGGCGAATTCCAGACCTGCTTCTAGGGGGGTGACGTCGCCATCCAGTTCATGACNCATCACTGCAAAGCGTTTTTCGATACGCATGGAGGACTGGGCGAAAAGTCCTGCAGGTTTTGCTCCGGCTTTCAAAAGAACCTCGGCGACCGACTCTGCCCGATCCGTTTGAAATACGAGTTCCCAGCCCGATTCTCCAACGAAGGAAACCCGCATCGCCAAGACCGAGGTTCCACCGATTTCAGTCTTTGTGTGATGAAAATATTTCAGTTCATTGAGTTCCCTAGCCCCTACTTCCNNAGCNNCTCTTGAGGATTCGGGCCCAGCCAATGCCAGNGTGGCATACAATTCGGTCTCATCCTTTAGATGGACCTGCTCATCAGGCTGGAGTTGGTTTTTCAGCCATGCGAGATCCCGTTTTACTGAGGTAGTTCCAACAAAAATCAGGTAAGTCTCATTGCTNAGNCGCATGGCCACCAGGTCGGCTTCAAAGGTTCCACGAGTATTAAGAAGAGCCGTGTAGACCATCTTCCCAGGTGGAACTTTCATGTTATTGGTGCAGAGACGGTCGAGGAAAGTTTCGGCGTCCGGCCCCTCGATACGGATTTTTCCTAGGGTGGACTGATCGAAAAGGGCGGCTTTGGTATGGGCCTGAAGGACTTCGCTTTCCACCTGTTCAAACCATTCAGGTCTACCGAAGGTCAGCTTCGGATCATGGTGGGAGTTGAAAAACATTGGACGCTCCCATCCATAAAATTGTCCAAAATGAGCGTTTTGCTCTTTCCAAAGAGCCGCACAAGGGGTGTCTCTTATTCCCCGTGACGTTTTCCACTGACGTCCGGGGAATGTAATTTCATAATGCTTCCCGAGGACTTCCGGAACTCTTTCGCTGAGAACCTTGACGGAACACATCCCATCCGGGAAACGTTTGGGGTCGGCTTCCGGGAGATCTGCAGGTGTATGACCATTGACAATGCAGTGGGCGAGTGCCATGCCGGCTCCACTTCCGGTTGCTACACCAACCGAATTCATTCCGCAACCTAGAAAGAATCCACGTGTTTCTGCAGATTCACCGAGCAGAAAGGATCCATCCGGAGTAAAACTTTCAGGCCCATTGAGCAGTTTTTTAACTTCAGCATGTTCCAGGGCAGGTATCCGTTGGATGGCATTCAGCATCATCGGTTCAAAATGATCCCAGTCTTCTGGTAGCAATTGGAACGCAAAGTCTTTTCCAAGCTTTGCCGGATCGATCGATTTTCCCATCGGTTCGAAACATCCCACCAGAAGCCCCCCGGATTCATCACGGATGTAGAGGTGCGAGTCATGATCAGACAGGGTTGGAATATGTCCTTTGATTCCCTCCACCTCACCGGTGAGAAGGTAAAAGTGTTCACAAGGCCAAACCGGGATCTTCACCCCGGCCTTTGAAGCAAGTTCCCGGCTCCAAAGACCACTGCAAAGAACAACGGCATCGCAGCGGATTTCCCCTTGTTCGGTAATCACGGCTCGGACCTTTCCTTTCCCAGTGAGGATACCGATCACGGAAGTTTCCTCAAAAATCTTTGCTCCTCGATTTTTAGCCCCCTTCGCAAGCGCCACACAAAGATCTGATGGACTGACTCGGCCGTCATCCGGCGACCAGACCGCACCGATGACATCATCATGGTTCATCAGCGGCCAGCGTTCCGCTGCTTCTTCAACCGGGATGGAATCTGCCTGAATGCCGAACAATCGGGCCAGTGATTCCTGCCTGAGAATATGAGTCAATCGTTCCTGGTTGGTGGCAATGGAAAGGGAGCCTGTCTGCATCCACCCAGTGGCCTGCCCGGTTTCCTCCTCAAGTTCGGGGAAAAAAGAAAAAGAATAACGGATCAGTTCTGTCAGGTTTTTGCTCGACCGAAGGGCCCGGACCTGCGCTGCGGAATGCCACGTCGTNCCNGAAGTGAGTTGGCTTCGTTCGAGAAGCACGGCATCGGCCACCCCGAGTTTCACCAGGTGATACAGCGTCGAACAGCCGAGGATGCCCCCTCCGATCACCACCACGGAAGCATGAGGGGGTATGGGTTGGACGTTCATATGGAAATTAGAGAATCCAAAGATTGTTTTTTTAGATGAAAACTTCCTGGAATATCACTTGGACTGCTTCAAAAAAAATATTAAAGAAATTCCAGATCTCCCAATCACCCATTTCCAGGACTTGTTGCGTGCCAACTTAAACAACTGTAACAATTGTTGCAATTTTATTCAAATATATGTAACGTATGTAACAATTCAGTCTAAATAAGAAAAGGGCCAATGGTTTTAGGGGTACAGGAGAGAATTTCCACAAAGATGGCTATGTTGAGCCCTCAACTTCAACGAGCGGCTCAATTCGTTTCCGAAAATCCTGAAGGAGTTGCAACACGATCATTACGATATGTGGCAAAATTAACGGGCGTCTCTCCACCAACCTTTACTCGCTTGGCCAGCGCNTTAGGCTATGAAAAATATGAAGGGTTACGCGAATCATGCCGTGACCACATCATGAAACAAGGCTTGATTTTCGCGGCAAAGGCAAAGGCACTCCAGGAGCAGGGACCCCAAGAAGAAAGAGAAGGGTTATTTGTTGTTCGCCAAGCAAAATCAACCATTAGCAATATCAATCAGCTGCTGAAATCAGTTNATCCTGAACAAATTGAAGTGGCAGCNAAAAATTTAGCATCAGCACGTAAAGTGATTTTAGTTGGAATGATGAGTTCCCTCCCTTTTATAGAATATATGGCCTATGTGGCATCCATGGGGTACGAGAATTGGCATGTACTTGGTAGGGATTCCCGCTCAGATACTTCATTGATAAATGGCATAGGCCAAGCTGATGTAGCACTAGTAATTTCCAAAGCCCCCTATGCTTTGCGTGCGATCAAGGCTGCAGAACAAATTCAAAATAGAGGTACTTTCGTAATAGGAATCACCGATAAAATGAGTTCTCCGCTCTGCCAGCACTGTGACTCGATTTTTATTGTCTCGACGGAAACACCACAATTCTTTACTTCACATGCTGCAACTCTTGTGTTGATCGAATCACTAGTGGGACTCGTTGTTTCCTATAGTGACGATTCTGTCAGCCAGAGAATCGCCTCGGTGGAAGCAACAGGACACAAAATAGGTGATTACTTTCCGAAATCATGAGACTGAAAAACTCCAAAAAGGAGATGAAAGAAAGTCAGAGCCTTCAACAAAATGAACCCTGATGGAAGGAGAGGTTTTTTTACTAAAGCCACAGACGTTTGGTTAAATTGAGGAGTTTCCTTGAATAAACTCCTTACGAGGCAATTCTGTCTCATTAACAATGAAAGGGGGAAACCATGAATTGAGTGCAAAATAGTATTTTTTTTATAATTATGAGGCTATAATTGTTGTCTTCATTAACAATAATTCCTGAACTTGAATCAAAACAAGCCAGGAATCATTAAGTGTAATTCTTTTTTAGGAGTGGATAATGAAATTATTAAAATCATTTCTCATTACAAGTTTTATTACTTCATTAGCTTTAGGCAACTTAGCTGTTGCAGGTCAATGTACTAATGATGTTTGGAACAAAGTCATGAAACGCGGAAAGGTCGTGATCGGCGTCAAAGCAGACTACAAACCTTGGGGATATCGAAGTTCAAACGGTGATCTGGTTGGTATGGAAATCGATATGGCAAAAGATGTCGCCGCTGCCATGAACGTGAATCTAAAACTCGTCCCGGTACAGTCCTCGAACCGNATGCAGTTTCTCGAGCAAGGCAAGATCGACATGATGATCGCAACCATGTCGGACCGTGTCGACCGCCGTAAGATCGTCGGCATCACCCAACCTAATTATTATACTTCGGGGACCAACATCATGTCTCCNAAAGCACTCGGACTGACTTCCTGGGAAGCTCTCCGTGGCAAGCCCGTCTGNGGCAAACAAGGTGCTTTCTACAACAAGATTGTTGCGGACCGTTATGGTGCAAAGATCGTTGCCTTCACAGGTAATGCAGAAGCCAAGCAGGCCCTCCGCGANAAGAAGTGCATCGCNTGGGTTTATGACGATTCTTCGATCATGTCCGATCTTTCTTCGGGTGAATTCAATGACTTTGAAATGCCCCTCGCATCAGAAGATGACAACCCCTGGGGACTGGCNGTTCCATTAGCAGAAAAAGACTGTATNTTCGGAAATTTCATGTCTGGNATGACCTTCAACTGGCATCAATCCGGTCGTCTGATTGAACTGGAACAGAAGCATGGGATTCAGTCCACCAANTATCTTGTCATCCAAAAGTACCGCAATAAGGACTGGTTGGAAGGCAAGTAAATTACTAGGTTCAGAATGTTCGATCTGATGAACAACTTCTGATACNAAATCCATCCTAAAGCCGGAGTNTATATACANGAANTCCGGCTTTTCTTTTCCCCAACAATTCACTTTGTAATGGCCGGATCCTTCAGTCAGTTCTTTCTGGATCTCTACAAAAGTAATCCCAAGTGGAACTTCATTTACTTTTATGATCCGGTTCAGGCAGACCGGGTGATCGAGGGTTTCTGGACAACCCTGGAACTTGCGGTTATCTGCGTCATCTTCAGTGTGGTCATCGGGGTCGTAGGTGCATGGTTGCAAACGCTTCCCAACCGCATGGTTCGTCTGGTGGTTCAAGGATACATTCAGTTTTTCCGAAACACACCCCCACTGATCCAACTGATGTTTTTTTACTTTGCGTTGGGCCAGTTTACTCCTACCTACTCCCCGGATGGTTGGCTGGAGATCCCCATCATATCGAATGTTGGCTGGGCGATCATCTCCCTTTCTTTTTTTGCGGGAGCCTTCAATGTTGAAATTTTCCGGGCAGGGATTGAGGCCATTCCGGAATCTACCAAAGAAGCCTCGGAATCTCTNGGCTTTTCGAGATTTCAGACCTACCGCTACATCGTGCTCCCTCTTGCCTTCCGGGTCAGCTTACCGGCATTGAACAACAATCTCGTCAACCTGGTTAAAACTACCACTCAGGCTCTGGTGATCGCTGTTCCGGAACTGCTTTACCAGATGGTGAGCATTTACAACGATTACTCCACCTCGATGAANGCCTGCATGCTGCTTTTNTTTATCGTNTACATCGGNTTAGTCGGTATTCTCGTTTTCGGCATGNACCGCTGGGAGCGTTCAATGTCCATTCCAGGATACGGAGCATGAAACTGCTTCGAACTTCGATTCCAGGACTTGGATCCCGGCAGACTTCCACCGATTTCCCGGTTCTCTTGCCGTTTCGGGGGCAGGCAGCAGGTCAAACAGAGGATTTACGATTCAGTCGCTGGATGGTCACAACTTCCCCTGCGGTGATGATGCTGATTGCTCTTTTGGCCCTGCTCTATCCTACACTGGCAATGGCCCAGTCAAAATTCAGCCTGGCTGATGCCTTTCAGGTCCTTTGGCGTTGGCTACCGTTTATTGTCGGAAGTGGATTTGTGATGAATCTCTTGATCAGTTTCTTCACCATGGCTATCGGTACCGCGGCTGGAGTTTTGCTTGGCCTGGGGCAAATCTCCTTGTATGCCCCCCTGAGGAAAATCTGCTGGTTCTTGACTCAACTCTTTCGAAACTCACCATGGCTGGTCTTGCTGTTCATCGTAATGCTGACCTTTCCCTTCGAAATAGAATTTGGAGAAACCATCATTTCGATTCCGGATTGGATGAAAGCAGTGTTTGGGCTTTCACTTCCGATCATGGCCAACATTGCTGAAATAGTGCGTGGCGCCGTTCAATCCGTGCCAACGGGACAATGGGAAGCTTCGGAGTCTCTCGCATTCAGTCGGCAGCAGACGCTTTGGCAGATCATTCTGCCTCAGTGTTTCAAGCGCATGATTCCCCCCTGGATGAACTGGTACGCGATCCTAACCATGGCGACTCCACTGGTTTCCCTGCTGGGTGTAGAGGAGATTGTCACGCTTTCTCGCCAAGCCATGGAAGCGGAAGACAACCACCCTGAACTGCTGATTCCCTTTTATGGATTTGCCCTGGTGATTTTCTTTGCCTATTGCTATCCGATTGCACGCTGGACCCTGAAGTTGGAGGAACGGTTTTCCGTCAAGCTATGAGGAGCTTAAAATGAGTGAAAAGGAATTGAAATCAGAACAGCCCATTGTTTCCCTGAAGGATGTCCATAAATCCTTTGGGGATCTTGAGGTACTCAAGGGCATCAGTTTCGATGTGATGAAAGGAGAAGTGATCTGCATCATAGGACCTTCAGGTTCAGGTAAATCCACCCTGATCCGCTGTATCAATGCCCTCAACGATATCAACTCCGGTTCAATCAAGGTCCATGGCAGGGAGGTTCACGATCCCAACCTCGACAAACTCGAACTACGCAAGAAAGTCGGCATGGTCTTTCAGCAGTACAACCTTTTTCCTCATAAAACCGCCCTGGAAAACGTGATGATGGCTCCAATGCTGGTCCTCAAACAGAACAAGGAGGATGTACTAAAGATGGCGCAGGAACTGATCCACAAGGTCAGGCTGGAAGGCAAAGAAGACAGCTACCCGGGTGAGCTTTCAGGCGGACAGCAGCAACGGGTGGCCATTGCCCGGTCACTGGCGATGAACCCTGATGTGATGCTTTTTGACGAAGTCACCTCGGCCCTCGATCCGGAAACGGTGAAGGAGGTTCTGGTCACGATCAAGGAACTGGCCCAGGAAGGCATGACCTGCATCCTCGTCACCCATGAGATGGGATTTGCCAAGGAACTCGCTGACCATATTTACTTCACCGATAATGGTGTGATTGTGGAGCATGGTCCTCCTTCCACCTTTTTCACCGAAGCCAGTGATCCACGCACCCGTGAGTTCCTCAGTCAGATCCTTTAATAAAATACAAACCCGATTTCTCAAATTTCAAAGATGACTCAAACGGCAGATTACCTGATCATCGGAGGGGGCCTCTACGGTTGCAGCATCGCCTACCATCTAGCTCTTCAAGGTGCTAAAAAAGTGGTGTTGCTCGAACGTAATGAGATCTGCCAGGCAGCCACTTCCAAATCCTGCGCCATCGTCCGGACCCACTATTCGGTAGAAGCCAACCTCGTGCATGCCGTAGAAAGCCTGAAAGTTTTTGAAGCCTTTGATGAGCAGGTGGGTGGTGATATCGGTTTCCAAAGGACAGGATACCTGATCCTGGGACCTGAAGATCATCGTGAACCGATGCTGGAGGTGTTCAACAAACAAAACGAACAGGGGATCGACACCAGGGTCATCGATGCGAATGAAGCGAAACAATTGCATCCACTGCTGCAATTGGAGGACGTAGATGTGATCGGTTACGACACCCGAACCGGATACTGCGATCCTTATCTGGCCACCACGGCCTTTGCCAAGCGTGCGAGGGATCTCGGAGTGGACATCCAAACTGGAATCCAAGTCCAGGATCTTCAGGCGGAGGGCATGGTCAAAAGTGTGATCACGGACTCAGAAACCTATGAAACCCCTCACCTGATCCTGGCTGCAGGAGGCTGGAACGCAAAACTTGCATCAACGATTGGGATCGAAGTTCCACTAGAACTGAGCCGTCACAAAGTGATCACTTTGAGAATTAATGAAGATTACTCGAAATCCTGGCCCATCATCAAGGATCTCACCAGCCCAGATAAGATCTATTTTCGTCCGGATTCGGGTGGGGTCGTTCTGATCGGCACCGGTGATCATGGAGATCCCATCAGGGATCCCGACCTGCTCACTGATGAGGTCGATTCCAAGCACATTGAACGCATCGGAGTCCTGATGAAAAATAGGATGCCGGCTTTTGCAGAAGCGAATTATGTCAACGGTTGGACTGGCCCCTATGACATCACCCCGGACTGGAACCCGATTGTAGGAAAAGTCCCAGGCCCTGAGGGTATCTTCATCGCCGTTGGTTTCAGTGGACACGGATTCAAACTGGCACCCACCCTGGGAGAATCCCTGGCATCCATGGTCCTTGGGGAAACTCCAAGACTGCCAATCGACATGTATTCCTTCTCCCGTTTCCAGGAGGGTTCCCACCTCCATGGTGCCTACGGAATCGGATCGATTTCCTAAAATCTTAATACTCAACACTTGACGGGTAAACTCCCCTCAGTCCTTCCAGTGGGATTTATAAAATTCTGGTATCCTTGTTTCTGTCCAACCTGATTTATTCCAGGGAACACCCGTGATAAAAGCTGCGTGTCCGCCTTTTTGATGGTATTCCAATTCCACCAATTCGGAAACCTCCTCTATTTTTGCAAAAGTTGATGTTTCCAGAAAAGGATCATCGAAAGAGTTCATGATCAATGTCGGCACTTTGATATGCTTCAGAAAGCCTTTGCACGAAGATTTGGAATAATAATCTTCTGCATCTTTGAACCCATGTAAAGGGGCAGTGATCCGATCATCAAATTCCCTTAAGGTTCGAATCCGTTCAATCTTTCCTGGATCAAAGGGCGGAGGAAGTTCCAGGAATTTTCGCTTTGCAGAAGCTTTTAGCAGATCAATAAAATGCTTTTGGTAAACTTTGGAAAAACCACGGTTCAAGCGGTCAGTACTGGAGGAAAGATCAAATGGGATCGACACTGCTGCCGCCGCATCGATTCCTGCTGCCTCTCCCTTCTCGCCAAGCCATTTCAAGAGGGTGTTTCCCCCAAGTGAGTAACCGAAGAGCATAATGGGTTTACCGGGAAACCGCTTCTTCACCAACTCTCCCAGCCAGTTCAGGTCTGTCGTCTCGCCAGCATGATAGGTCCTTTGTAAGCGATTGCAGACCCCTCCGCAGTTTCTGTTCAGCAACATCACACCGTTCCAGCCTTCCTTGCGAATCATGCTGAACATCGCTTTCACGTTGTTGGATGTTTCATCGCCCTCCAGACCATGAAGGATGATGACCATCGGGCCATTGCCTTCCAAAGCCCAAAACAATTGAAGAAAATCTCCATCATCAAGTTCGATTCGTTCCTTCTCCATTTTGGGGCATGGAAGGCGGCGAAACTTCGATGCCCAAATGGTCTGGAAATGTGGCCCAGGGAGCCAAAAAGCAGGCGCAAAAGTGGATCGGTTCATGGAATCCATTCATGAAAGGCAGGAACTTTGATCACTCTTTCGGGTCCGAATCCAAATTTCTTCCCATGAATTAGATTTATCAGGGTCAAACAAGAATTCCATTTGAGGAATTCTGAATGACTTGGATTGATTGGAATGTATTACAAAAAAAATTGATGCAGTTTTGGGAACAGTATGAATGTTCCTGAAGCCAGAATGAAGAACTCTGAGGTTTCCATGCTTTCGGTGTGATCCTTCACAGTAGGATCTTTTCAAGGAATGAACACTTTGGAAAAGTGCCATCGTTTTGTTCAACAAATTCAACACTTCCATTCAGAAGGATGATCATCAATCCCCTTTGATGAGGGATGGGTTTTTATCACTCACACCAATTATAAAGCTTTTTCTGTAATCTTTTTTAACATTTCTTGAAGTTCGAAAAAGTAAACAAAATGAATCTTTTAAGAAACCTTTTTATCATCATTTAATGCGTCACCAGCGATCAAATTCCCAGTTAATATCTTAACCCAACCTGACCGGCATATGGGTTTGGACAGACTCTTCAGCGGCTGCCCCGATACGGACTGCTTTCAGTCCATCCTCAAGGGTCACCTCAACAGGAGTTCCGAGTCGGATGGCATCCAGAAATTTGCTGTGCTGATAGAAACTTGAGCCATGATGATCTCCCGCCGCAAGGTGGGTAGCATCGACATCAACGGTTTCGGTGACCGGTTCTTTGGGCTCTCTTGGGGAAAACGTGACTTCTGCGGAACGCTCTTTGGCTCCGGGCCAAAAACGGGAGGGGCCTGGGACTTTGGCCTCGAATTTAGCCTGGTCTCCCAGGACCGCGATTTCTTCCTGAAAGTAGGACCCCTCACTAAACATACACAGTTCCAGCAGTCCACGGACTCCAGATTCAAAATCTACGATGACAAATGCATGGTCGAGAATATCCGGAGTTTTTCCATTGTAGCGTTCGTCCAGGTGATTCACGGCAATCCCTCCTGAAGCATAAACCTGAATCGGTTCACTCTGGGTCAACAGACGCATCAGGTCGAAAAAATGACAGCATTTTTCCACCAATGTTCCTCCGGTCTTTTCTGAAAAACGATTCCAATCTCCAACTTTTTCAAGAAAAGGAAACCGGTGTTCAGTAATGCTTAACATTTTTAACTGTCCTATTTGCCCTTTTCGAAGAGCTTGAATCAGACGATCTACAGGTGGCATGTAGCGGTATTCCATGGCAACCCAAATGGGAGCAGGATGTCCATCTGCCAGTTCAACTGTTTTTTGACAATCGGCAAGGGTTGTACAAAGGGGTTTTTCCACCAGAATCGGTAAACCACTGGCTAATGCATCTGGAAGTAAATCGACATGAGTATGATTGGGACTGGCAATCACCAGCACATCGGCCAAACCACTGGAAAGCAGATCACGATGATCACTGAAGGCCTGGGCCCTACCCCCGGTGAGTGAAACCGCCTTTTCCCGCATCCCGACATCTGGGTCTGAGACCGCAGAGACTTCGGTCTCCTCCAGAAGATGAATGTTCCGGATGTGTTCGTGCCCCATCATTCCTGAACCTAAAATAGCGTAACGTAACTTGGACATGATTCCTTTCTTGGATCCGAATCTGTTGAAATAGATTTAGCCCCCCTAACAAAACGTTCGGCATCCTATTAATTGGAACCCGAAAAACCAGGCCAATCCAGCTAATTTTTTGTAATTTGAAAAGAATTTAAGGCTGTTATTTGTTCGAGATGCCCATCATCTCGACAAATCTTTGAAAGAGGTAACGCGCATCTCTAGGACCGGGCGCTGCTTCAGGATGGTATTGCACCGAATAGGCAGGAAACTGAAGAGATTCCAGACCTTCAACCGTCTTGTCGTTGAGGTTTCGGTGGGTCACCCGGACATGATCCGGAAGACTTTTTTCATCAACAGAAAATCCGTGGTTGTGGCTCGTGATTTCAATCTTATCGGTTTGAAAATCGATAACCGGATGGTTCCCCCCGTGGTGTCCGCATTTGAGCTTGTAGGTAGTGCATCCCAGAGCCAAAGCCAGAATCTGATGACCCAGACAAATGCCGAAGATCGGGAAAATCCCAAGCAGGCTACGAACTTCCACGATGGCTGTTTCGACCGCAGCAGGGTCTCCCGGACCATTGGAAAGAAAAACCCCGTCAGGATTCATTTCTTTGACCACCTCAGCCGGGGTGTTCCAGGGTACAACGGTGATGCTGATCCCCAGGGCGGCCATCAAACGCAGGATGTTCCGTTTGATGCCAAAATCATAAGCCACCACCCGGTAGGGAACCGGCCCCGTATCGGCCGGCCAGAAATAAGGCTCTTGGGTAGAAACCTGTTGCGCCAGATTCCTGCCTTCCATCGATGGGAGTGCCATGGCCTCTTCCCTCAGAAGATCAAGGGTGTGGAGTGAATCCGAAGGAACCATCAGCCCTTTGACTTCCCCATCGGAGCGGAGCACCCGGACCAGTGCACGGGTGTCAACCCCCTCCATCACCGGAACCCGGTGCTCCATCAGAAATTCTGGTAAAGATTTTTTTGAACGCCAATTGCTGGGGGTTCTTGATAACTGTGTCACCACCAATGCTGCGGCATGGATTCCGGAAGATTCCATATCTTCCGGGTTGGTTCCATAGTTTCCAATATGTGGAGCCGTCATCGTCACAATCTGACCGGAATAAGAGGGATCGCTTAAAATTTCCTGATATCCACTCATCGAAGTATTGAAGATCAGTTCTCCCGTTGCCTGGAATGGTCCATGGATCTTTCCACGGAAAAACATTCCATTGCTTAACACCAGGAGTCCGTTACTGATCAAAGGACGCTCAGATAAACCAGATTGTGTTTCTGCAGTCGGAGGAACGAGGTTGAAGGCTGGATTCATTTGATGATGATCCAGGAATCCTTGTAGAAGTTCACGGTGGGATTAATTTTTTTGATTTCCTTACAGTACCAGCCTCGAGCATGAACGAAAGTTGCAATCCTGCGAGTTTCTGCATCATGAATGCTGTAATGACTGGCACCACCTTCGGCAAGGCGGTTGCGCATTATGTTCATCGCTTGTCGGTAGCTGTTGAGTTCACCGGTTAACGCCACTGTTTTCACATCTCCCAACTCACTGCAGCCGGTAACCTTTTTGGGATTGGCGATGGCTTGCAGATTTTCTGCTTCTGGAGTGAGAGGAACATAAGGCTGCGTGCAGCCGATGAATAACACCACTCCACAGACTTTCAAAAGGAGTAAGAAAATAGGGGATTTCAATTTTTTGGTTTGATCCATTAAACTGATCCTTGGTTCTTGTTAGCTGCCAGTGGTATTTTGTGACTCATCCAGTTTCCAGGACTGACCTCCGGTTTCCCTGGAAATCCACTCCAGCCATGCATGATGCGGCCCGATTCGGTTCATCTCCTGCCAATCAGAAACGACTCTGATTGGGTGACTCACATCCTCCATATCCCCACAGCCGCAACTGGCCTCCAAACGATAAGCTCCCGGTTCCAGCTGAGGCAGTCTGAGCTTTGCCTTCCCTTCATTCAGCGGAAGTTCCGTTTCAAAACGGATTCCGGAATTGGATTCCTCTACGAGTCGGAAAGTGGCACTTCCAGACCGTGTCGGAAGATGAACCCATCCCTGAATTGTTTCCATATCATGGTAAGGCCGGCCTGGAGAAAAATCACGGAAAATCCTCTGACGCATCCTAATCGGCTGAAAAAGCAATGTCTGCCAGAATGACGCGTGACGATGTCGGATTCCCGAAAAATCATCATCAGCAACAGGTTTCTGGAGAGGCTGAGCATTTCCCAGTTTCCAGCTCCAACTTTGAGGTTCCAAAACCCAGTCCACTCTTCCTTTACGATAGGGTGTACGAAGCAGCAGTTCGGATGGTTGGTTGTAATCTTCCTCCAGATCCCCTGCAAAGGCAGGCTGGTGCTGCAGATCATGGACCGGAAGCAGTCTACGCTCTCTGAAATTCCAATCGGTTCGGTGTCTGAATTCGAGCTTCAGCTTTTGGCTCGAGGTTCCTGAAAGGAAAAGTTCCTGGTAATCCCGGTGACCAACCACCTGTTCCCCACCGACCACAATGATTCGTTTTCCTCCTGCCAGAAATTTCTGGAAACTCCTTTGAAATTGCGCATTCCTCAGAAATCGGCGGATGTCGAAATTGTGAAAAACCACGGTGTCAAATTTGAAAAGTTGGCGCATGAACAATTCCTGGACGGGAAACCGGATCAAGGCCAATTCCTTTTCCGGAACCGTCTGAGTGTCTTCAAATGGATCACGCAGGATGAAAAAGGCAATCATGTCCACCTCAGGCATTTCTTTGAGCAGACGCCTCAGGTGGAACACGTCCCAACTAGGCCGGCCAGCAATATGAAGAACCCGCATCCGTTTTTCACGGATGCTAACCGGCAGGTACGAAAAATTATTATGAAACTGTTCCTCTTCCAAAGATTGAAGTTCCAGGCTGAGCAGAGCCTCTCCCGAACGGACCGGCATCCACTTCAATTCCAGTTCCTGAACCGGGTTGTCAGGGTTCAGGTCGATCCGTTTGCGGTGCAAAATTGACTGACCGTCAAGGAGCAGCAGATGGGTGCTCACTGCCATTGAAAAGCTGGAACGTACCCGAACCCGGATCGTGGTCAATTGATCCACAAAGGCAACCCGGGGATGAGCCACGCTTTCCACAGACAGGTCCCCTTTCGCATAATTTGCTGAGGCCAAAGTGTTGAGGCGGATTCCTGCTTCACGGAAGTGCTTTGCAGCCTGTCTCGGCATACCGGAATGAACGGAATCCTGCCCGTCACTGAAGAGCAGCAATTCCTGAGTGCTTTTGATACCAGAACGGTCCAGAAAACGGATGAGTGCTTCCGAAATAGGGGAACCCTTAGCTTCTCTTTCTTCATCAACACGGAACAGATCATAGGCATGAATTTCCCTATCGGGATATTCTTCACGAATGAAGGTCTCCGCAGCACGAGGAAGTTTTATGGGGACATTCTTAGAAAATCCATTTTCCTCGATTCTCATGCTTTCACTGCCGTCAAATAGAACAAACAAAGGCTTGGGGACGGAAAGGGAGCTTTTCAGGGTTTCCAGGGTGAGGAAAATGATTAAGGCAAATAGGGCTGTGCGCAGGATCAGGCTCGTTTTTCGGAGCATCCTTTTTTCCCGGAAAAGCCAAACGCCATACCAGGCCGTTACCAGAAAAAGGACCAGTAATCCTGCAAAAAAATAGGGAGGCATCAAAAGGTTCCAGAATTCAAAGGAGCTTCACCCGGCAAAGGTCGGGAAATTCGCTGCAGAAGAGGCCAAAGTGGTTCCAGATCAATTCCAGTGGCATTTCTTTCTGGATGAAGCAATCTCCCAAATCCCGAAGAAGAATAAAATTGACCGCCTCACGACTGGCTTTTTTATCATGAAGGAGAAGGCTACAGAATTTCTCAAAATCGAGTGGAGGTAGACTGACGGGACGCATTTTGGGTTCCAGGAAGCTTCGGATCATTTCCCATGAAGACAGACCGAGCAGCTTTTCCCGCCATGAAAGATAAGACGCAAAAAGCATCCCTGTTCCCACCGCTTCTCCATGGAGACAGTTCCCATAACCGCTGTGGGTTTCAATCAGATGCCCGAGGGTGTGGCCAAAATTCAGGGTTGCTATCAGACCTGTTTCTGTTTCATCCTGCTCCACAATCCGAGCCTTGACTCGGCAGGAGCGGAAAACCGCTTCTTCCAGAAAATCCAAATCCAGAGGTTCCAGTTGGTTCTGATTCAGGAAATCAAACAAATCACGGTCATGAATCAGCCCATGCTTCGCCAGTTCGAAGAAACCTGCCTGGAGCTCACGCGATGGCAAAGTTTTCAACAGTTCGAGGTCCATGCTGACATGATTCGGCTGTTTGAAGGCACCAATGGTATTTTTCCCAAGAGGATGATTGACCGCAGTTTTTCCACCAACGCTGCTGTCCACTTGAGCCAGCAAGGTTGTCGGCACCTGGATCATCCTGATTCCCCGCATGAAAGTCGCCGCCGCAAAACCGGCCATATCTCCTATCACCCCGCCACCGAATGCCACCATGACGGTACCCCGGTTGGCCTTTTTTTCCATCAGAAAATCATAAATGACCTGGAGCGTTTCCAGGTTTTTGAATGACTCACCATCCGGAAGGACACAGGTTTCATTGCTGAAACCTTCGGGATCCAGGAGATTCCTAATTTTTCCAGGATAGAGTTGTTCCAGAGTCGTGTTGGTGACTGTAACCACAAGTTCCGGATCCAAAAGGCGGATGAAGGAAACCAGTGATTTCTGGAGATTTCCGACACCAATCTCGATTTGATATTCCCTTCCGGGTAACTCAACAGGGAGGGTACGCATAGGATTGATTATAGGATCTTTATGATTGAATTGGGAGTCTCTCAGGCGGGCCGGTCCAGATTGCGATATTGGATCGCTTCTGCAACATGAGGGGTGTCAATCGAGTCTGCTCCATCGAGATCAGCAATCGTTCGTGCAACTTTGAGAATCCGGTCGTAGGCTCTAGCACTGAGGCCCATCCGGGACATGGCATTTTCCAACAGTTTTTTTGATCCCACCGAAGGCTGGGCATGGACTTCCAATTCCTGTCGGTTCATTCCACTGTTGCTGTTGGTCTGAGAATCTTGAAAACGCTGCTCCTGCCTTTTACGCGCCATCATCACTCTTTCACGGACGATTTCTGAAGATTCTCCCCTTCGTGAATCTGCAAGCTTCTCATAATCGACCGCCGGAACTTCCAGATGCAGATCGATACGGTCCAGCAACGGCCCAGAGATACGTGAACGGTATTTCTGGATTTGAGTCGAAGTACATCGGCATTCCCTTCGGCTTGCCCCCTTCCCCACCGGGTGCCCATGAAAACCACAGGGACAGGGATTCATCGAGGTGACCAGCATAAAATCACATGGAAACTCGAGTGACATCGCCGCCCTGGCGATGGTCAACCTGCGGTCTTCCAGAGGCTGCCTCAACAATTCCAGCACCGTGCGGGGAAATTCCGGCAGTTCATCCAGAAAAAGCACTCCATTGTGGGCCAGTGAAATTTCTCCGGGTCCCGGGATGCTGCCACCACCCACCAGACCTGCCTGAGAAATCGTGTGATGTGGAAACCGGAAAGGCCGATGCACAATCAGCGGAGTCGAATCGTTGAGAAGCCCGGCAATGCTGTGAATCTTCGTGCATTCCAATGCCTCCTCAAAACTCAACTGCGGCAAAATCGATCCAAGCCGTTTGGCCAGCATCGTCTTGCCTGAACCCGGTGGACCCAGCATCAGCAAATTATGGGCTCCTGCCGCAGTCACTTCAAGAGCCCGTTTGACGTGTTCCTGCCCTTTCACATCCTGGAAATCCTCACGGTAGACTCTTTTTGCTTCAAAAAGCTTGCGTGGGTTGTACGCCGTCGGCTGGATCTCCAGTTGGCCCTGAAGATATCGCACAACCTCATCCAGGCTTTTGACAGGAACCCTGCGGATTTCTTCAACAACAGCTGCCTCGGCCTCATTTTCTTTGGGCAGGATCAGTTGTTCAAAACCCTGATCCCGTGCCGCAACCACAACCGGAAGAATACCCCGAATCGGCCTGATGGCTCCATCAAGCGAAAGCTCGCCGACCGCCATCACCTTTTCCAATGCTTGCTGGGGAAAATAACGTAGAGCGCCGAGCAAAGCCAGGGCAATCGGAAGGTCGAACCCGGAACCAATCTTACGCAGCGCAGCTGGNGCAAGATTCACCACNATNCGTCTCACNGGAAAATTGAANCCCGAATTCGTGACTGCAGCGGTGACCCGATCCCGACTTTCCTTGATCGTTCCATCCGGCAGGCCGACAATATTGAAAGTGCTGAGTCCAATCGACACATCGACTTCCACATCCACCAGATGAGCATCAATGCCCAGTACTGAGGCAGAATTCGTCTTGGCAATCATTTCCTGCAGCCTTGCCGCTGATTCTTTTTTCGCCTCCTATTCGTTCGTCGTATTATGGAATCGATTCCCTGCAAGCCCGACCTGCATTGACAAAGCCCATCAATTCTACTAATGATTTGAAGGGAGAGTCGAAGGCACTTCAAGTTTTTTCATCCTGATCCAAACAAGTTTTTTATGGCTGAACCGAGCATCCTTCCTGTGACAGGAGATCATTTTGAAGACTTCCTTGTCCTCACCGAAGCCGATTCGCGGGAAAAGGCGCTTCCCAAGGCATGGCGGATTCTGGAACAGCAAACCCGATCCTATATCAGTGGGGGATCGACCGTTGACCTCAACCGCATCTATGTCGACCTCGCCAGACTGCAGATGCTGGCGTATCCAATCGTGGAAGATTGGAAAAGGCCGCTTTCCAACAAGGAATGGCAGCAGATCGAGGAGCAGTCGAAAGAACTCGAACAGCAGATGGACCGGATGCGTAAGCTGTCGGTTGATGTTCGAAAAAAAGGCGCGGAATCTTTTTCCCAAGTTGCCCCGCTTTTCAATCAACTTTTTGAACAGAATCAGGAACTGCGCAAAAACTGGAACCGTTTCAAACAAACCTGGACGGTCTACAAACAGCAGTGGAAACGCTTCCAGGAAGAACAGGAAGAGTCTCAGAAAAAAAATAAACCAAAAAAGACCTCTTCGGAAGAACAGGAAGCCCCGGAACCTCCAAAACCGCCACAGATGTTTCAGCGTGAACGCTGGCATGCACTGAGAATCACCACAGGGCTTCTGGAAGTGGAACTTCAACAACAGACATCAAAAGGGCCCAAGGAAAGCTCAGAGTCCCACGATGGAGTCGAATACCTCGTGGAACAGCTNAGGGACATCTACGTCCAAACCCAGGGNTTCGAACTGCTGGAAAAAGTGAAAATGGTGCAGGAACGTAACACCCAGTTGATTGCAGAATTGCAGCAGGTCTATCCGGAACCCATCATCACTGCCGATTTGAAAGAACAGGCCCAGTCGGGCGATCAAANCCAGGAAGATTCGGAAGATTCCGAGCCTTCCAAAAAAACNCCGGTCCATTCCTGGAAAAAAAGTCTTTTCCTGGCTGCTGGAATTGTTGCCGCTGGAGTGCTGGCTGTTCTGTTCCTCCACAGTCCTGTTGTTCAGGANCCCAAAGTCAAAAAGAAAACCCTGGAATTTCGTCCAAAGGGNAAGACCATCACCACGGAAAGTCCTGCGAAAGATCCAGAACTGATCAAACTGAGCGACATGATCAACAGTTTCAACCTTGATATTCCAGTGGTTCAACCCGATGAGAGATTACTCAAGTTGATTGGAGAAAATACCGAAAAAGCAGAAATCGCCGCAAACAGTATCATCGAGGACTTGGGGCGTAAGGTGACTTTTGCTTTTGCCCAGGCAAATTCCTATTTTCTATACTGGAAAGGGCAAATCAGCCGTTTTTCTGATACTCGTGAAATGCGTCAAATGATGCGCAAACTGGATAAAGAAAAAGGTGAATTGCAGGCCCTGATGCGAAAATGGGGAGGTGAAGCCCCAAAAGACGCGGAAATTGTCCCTGAAACCCTGGACGGCGAGCCAGTTTATGGATTGGAGATGCTCGATGAAAACGGAGAACCACTTCAAATTTATGTTAATCCTGATGGGGTTCGTATGCGTCTGAGCAACGGCCAGTTTCTTGAAAAAACCTACCAACCCGATGAAGCACTGAAACGGATCCGTCAGTGAAGTCCGTCAAGCGTCCTGATTCATGTTATTCCTGAAATATCACGCCCTGGGTAATGACTACCTGGTCCTAAAAAATGANCTCTTTGGAGAGCAGACTCCAGGCTGGGCGGTCGAACCCGATAAGAATGCCATCATCCGCATCTGTGACCGTAACCTTGGTTTGGGGTCGGACGGAATCCTGATTGGAGAACAAATTTCGGAAATGGAATTTGGCTTCCGAATTTTTAACCCGGACGGCAGCGAAGCAGAAAAAAGCGGCAATGGTTTGCGTATTTTCGTCAGGAGCCTTTGGGATTGGAAACGGGTTGAGGAGGAACCTTTTTCCATCCGAACCTTGGGAGGGCAGGTTCAGGCCAAAGTTCTGGAGCAAGGGGCTCAGGTGGAAGTGGATATGGGTCAAGTAAGTTTCAGCAGTTCTGCCATTCCAATACAGGGAAACGATCGTGAAGTGATCCGGGAAACAATCGAAGTCGGAGGACGATCCTTGGAATTCTGTGGAGCGACGGTNGGCAATCCGCATTGTGTGGTGCTTTCACCGGAAGGTTCGGAAGAAGCCAAACGTCTAGGACCGCTGATTGAAAATCACCCCTTCTTCATCCATCGGACCAACGTTCAGTTTCTGGAAGTCCTTGACCGTCAAACGATACGGATNGAAATCTGGGAACGTGGTGCGGGTTACACCCTTGCTTCTGGAAGCAGCAGCAGTGCNGCCGCCGCCGTGGCAAGGAAACTCGGGCTTTGTGATGAAATGATCGAGGTGCAGATGCCCGGAGGCTCTCTCATGATCGGGATCGATGAAGATTGGTCCGTGATGATGCGCGGCCCAGTCACCCTNGTCGGAAGCATGACAGCAGACAAGGAAATCTTCGAGTGAGCGAGGCCCTTTGGAGCGCATTCGGGGCTGGAACGGTCTTCGGGCTCAGTGGAGGTTTTTCCCCGGGGCCTTTGCTGGTGCTCGTGATTTCAGAAACCATGCGTCATGGTGTGCGGGCAGGAATCATGGTGGCTATAACCCCGCTTTTGACCGACCTGCCTGTGATGGTCGTGGCCGTTGTACTTTTGAATCANCTGTCCCATTTCGANATGCTGCTNGGAGGCATTTCCCTCGCAGGAGCCATATTCCTGATGCGTATCGGCTGGCTTAGTCTGAAAACAGCTGGGGTCATGCCTGCGGAAGCGAATCTTGAACCCCATTCGCTGGGAACCCGGATGATGACCAACTACCTCAACCCCAGCATGTACCTGTTCTGGTTCACCGTCGGGGCCCCCTTTCTGATGCGTTCGAGTTGGAGCGATCCTTGGCCGGCATTGATCTTCACCTTTTCATTTTACATTTCNATCGTCGGCGCAAAAAGCCTGGTTGCATTTGGCGTAGGACGTTCAAGCAGATTGACCGAAGGGATCTGGTACCATAGGATCATGCAGTTGTTGGGAATTTTCCTGATTGGATTTTCCTTCCTCTTTGTCAAAGACGGACTCGGATATTTTGGACTGATCTGAACCATGCCGATTTTTCACTACCAGGCCTTNGATGCTTCCGGAGCGCTGCACAAAGGAACTCAGGATGCCGCCAACGAAAGTGAAGTTCGCCAGCTTTTACGTTCCAAANACCTCTTTCCTAAAGAAATCCGCACTAGTCGTTTTACCCGGAAGTCGGTCAAAACCAAATCCTCGGAACGTTTCAAAGTTCCTGAATTCGCAAAGAGACGCAACTACGCCAAGTCACTGATGCTTTTCACCCGTCAGTTGGAGGTTTTGCTGGATGCCACCATTCCTTATGACAAGGCCTTCCAGCTCATCATTCCCCAAACCGAAGATCATTCCTTCCAAAGCATCCTGTCGGACATCCGTGGACGTCTTCTGGAAGGTGAATCTCTGGCCAATTCCATGGAAAAACATCCGCAAGCCTTTCCAGACATGTACGTGAGTATGGTCCGTTCCGGAGAAAATGCAGGGACCCTGGGAATGATCATGAAAAGACTGGCNGACTATTATGAACGTCAGGACCGTCTNCGTTCGCAAATCCGTTCGGCGATGATCTATCCCGCGTTCATGACCGTTTTCGGATTCGCGGTAGTGGTCTTCATGGTCACCAACATCGTTCCTAAAATCACACGCATCTTTGAAAGCCGTGATGCCGCCCTCCCCCTGCCAACCCGACTGCTGATCGGACTCAGTGACCTGCTCAGTGGAAACCTCCTCTTGGTTGGAATCATGCTGGTGGTCCTGTTTTTTTCCATGATGTTCTTCCTCAGGAGTTCACCCGGCAGNCGTTTACNGGACTGGGCCGAGTTGAAACTGCCCATGTTCAGTCGAATCTGGATCAAGATCCTGGTCGCACGTTATTGCCAAACCCTGGGGACCCTACTCAAAAGCGGAGTGGATCTAAAAACATCCCTCGAGATTTCGAAGCATGTGGTCGTCAATCGTCGCTTTATTCAAGGGTTGGAAAAGATGATCATCGATGTCAACAACAAGGGGATCCCGCTTTCTGCTGCGATGGGGAAGCTGGAATATTTTCCGGAATACGTTCGCCATGTGGTAGCCATAGGAGAGGAGGCGGCACGCGTCGATGAACTNTTGGAAAAAGTCGCCGAGCGCATGCAGGAGGAAGTCCAGTCCNTNGTAGAAGCCCTGACCGCCCTGCTCCAACCTGCCCTGATNCTGCTGATGGGAGGCATCGTNGGTTTCATNGCCCTCGCNGTNTTGCTTCCGATGCTCAGCATGAATCAGCTTCTGCAGTAGTTTCCCAGTCTTCCGTTTTTTTGAAAATAATTTACAAAATCATTAACTTGCATTAATCTATAAGGCTTGCCTTCAAGGCNTTCTTGTAGAAAATCCAATGACCTTCCGCCTTTACAACTCCCTCAGCGACAAAAAAGAAGATTTCGTTCCACTGCGTGAGGGNCAAGTCACCCTCTATGTCTGTGGACCCACGGTTTACAGTGACAGCCACCTTGGGCATGCAAAAACCTATGTCAGCTTCGACGTCATTCTCCGATACCTCAAATACCGTGGATTAAAANCCTTCTACGTCCAGAACATCACTGATGTCGGACACCTGGTGGGAGATGCAGACGAGGGAGAGGACAAGCTGCTGAAACGAGCCAGGGAAGTGGAACAGGAACCTATGGCCGTTGCAGAAACCTACACCACCAGGCATTTCCAGGCAATGGACCAGATGGGGGTAATCCGTCCTGACATCTGCCCACGTGCTACCGGACATATTCCNGAACAGTTGGAAGCCATCGAAAAACTNAT
>NYUB01000056.1:0-2629 GCA_002683785.1 Deltaproteobacteria bacterium | reverse complement strand
CCGGNCTNGCCTACGAAATCAATGGNTCGGTCTATTTCGACGTGAGCCAGGACCCAAAATATGGAGAACTCTCCAACCGTAGTTTTGAGGAAATGCAGGAGGGCACACGGGTTGAAGTCCGACAGGAAAAACGCAACCCCCAGGATTTTGCTCTATGGAAAAAAGCCGATCCAGGTCACCTGATGCGTTGGCGAGATCCCTATTCTGGATGGGGTTATCCAGGCTGGCACACCGAATGTACTGTGATGAGCACCCGTTACCTCGGTGATCGATTCGATATTCATGGCGGTGGGATGGATCTCAAGTTTCCACATCATGACTGCGAAATCTCTCAAGCAAGGGGCTTAGGGAAAGCCTTTGCCAATTACTGGATGCACAACAACATGCTCACCATCGAGGGGCAGAAGATGAGTAAGTCCACTGGAAATTTCGTCACCCTCATCGATGCCTTTGGACAGTATGACCCCCTTGCAGTACGTTATTTCATTGCCGCCAGTCACTATCGCTCGGTNGTCGATTACAGTGAAANTGCNCTCAAGGCTGCNGGNACCTCCCTGAAAAGACTGCATCAGACAGTTCGTACCCTGCGTGAAAAAAAACCGNNAGATCAAAAGCCATCCGGCAAATGGTTTNAAGAATTCCGAAACCGTTTCGAGTCATCGATGGANGANGATTTCTCCACNCCTCAAGCCTTTGCCGCATTGTTCGATTTGAATCGGGAAGTCAACAGCATGCTCGCTTCGGAAGATCCAAACCCGGAGGCAATGGCCGATGCAGAACAGCTTTTCTCGGTTCTTGGCGGTGAGGTTCTAGGCATCATTCCTGAAAAAATTGAATCAGAAATCTCCGACCAACGCCTGAATGAGGTGATGCAGGTCATGATCGAACTGAGGAATCAATTCCGTCAGAACAAGGATTTTAAGGGCTCAGATATGATCCGGGACCGTTTGGGTGATATTGGTATCAGTCTCAAGGATTCAAAGGAAGGAACCCAGTGGGAGTAGTTTTATAGAAAGCAATGATGTCGAAACCTAAAAGTAAAAAGCGATCCACTTTCATCAGGTTGATTCAACTGATCCTGCCCTACAAGGGGTTGATTCTTTTCAGCCTGATCTGCATGGTGGGTTTCAACATCTTCACCGCCGCACCGGTCTATTACGCCAAAGACATTGTCGACGGGATTGTCTATGGAGATAAGCCCGAGCTGAAACAGTATTTCCTGGTTGGACTGGGACTGATCATTGTCTTCGGACTCAAAGGGATCTTCTTCTTCGGACAGAACTACAGCATCGGTTACCTGGTCCAGCGGCTCATTACCAGACTCCGTCAAAGGCTTTTCAACCACATGGTGGGCCTTTCCTTTTCTTTCTTCTCCCGTTCCAAAACGGGAGATCTCGTTTCGCGTTTCACCAACGATTTGAATGTTTTCCAGAACACCCTGGTCATCGGTGTCACCGGGCCTTTTCGAGACATCCCAAGGTTTTTTATGCTTCTGGGAATCATGTTCTTTCGAAGTTGGGAATTGTCCCTGGTGACCATGATCATCATTCCCATTGCACTTTTCTTCATCCACCTCTTCGGATTACGAAACAAGAAGGCCGTCAGCGATCGCCAGATCAGTTTCAGTGAACTGAGTACGCTAGTGATCGAAACCATCACAGGCATCCGAGTGGTCAAGGCTTTCGGCATGGAAGACTACGAAAAGGAGAGGATCAACAAAGCAAATGAAGAGCTGTATTCCAATCATATGCGTTCGATCATCATCGACTCCTACTCAACACCCGTAATCCAGGTCATTGGTGCCTCAGCAGGTGCAACGATCGTTGTTTATGGAGGTTATCTCATCATCCATGGTGTAATCACCCCCGGGGACTTCACTTCGTTCATCCTGAGCTTTTTCATGCTCAATGATCCCATCGCCAAGATGAATGGATTCAACCTGAAGCTTCAGGAGGGACTGGCGGCTGTCAAACGCATCTTCGAAATTCTGGACACGGAACCCGACATTGTTTCCAAACCCGATGCAAAACCGTTCAAGTCCTTCGAGCAATCCATCGATATCAAAATCAGGGCTTTCCACTATCCTGAACAGTCTGATCCAACCCTCGAAGACATCGAATTGAAAGTCAAGAAAGGCGAAGCGGTGGCACTGGTCGGGAGCAGTGGGGCCGGGAAAACCACTTTGGCCAACCTCATTCCCAGATTTTTCGACATCACAAGGGGGGAGGTTTCGATCGATGGAATCGATGTCCGGGATTATGACCTGCATTCGCTCAGGAGCCAGATCTCCATCGTCACCCAGGACACCATCCTCTTTAACGACAGCGTTGCCAATAACATCATCTACGGACAACCTGACTGCTCCAAGGAAAGGATGTATGCGGCTTCAAGAGCCGCCAACGCCCATAATTTCGTCAATCACTTGAATGAAGGATACGATACTCTGATCGGAGAAAAGGGAGTCAAACTCTCAGGCGGTCAGAGACAGCGTCTCTCGATTGCCCGAGCCCTGGTCAAGGACTCTCCGATCCTCATCCTCGATGAGGCCACCTCCGCCCTCGACTCCGAATCGGAAATCGAGGTCCAACAGGCCATCGAAAACCTGATGGAAAACCGCACCACCGTGGTT
>NYUB01000055.1 GCA_002683785.1 Deltaproteobacteria bacterium | reverse complement strand
CATCTGATCGGGAGTTGGAGACGTGAAGACCTCACCCGGACATGCAGCATGGAGCATTCCCTGACCCACAAGACCTGCATGAAGAGGTTCGTGACCACTTCCTCCTCCTGAAACCAGTGCGACCTTTCCCGAAATTGGGCCACCCTTCCTGAAAACAAAACGGGGCTGGCTTTGGTATTCGACAAGTTCTGAATGAGCTTTACAAAAACCCTGCAGGCTTTCGTCCAGGACATTATCAATGTGATTGATGAACTTTTTCATTTTTCATTCTCAAGTTGAGGGTTAAATTAGTTCCCCAGAATTGGATGACATTGAATCGGAACAACCATTGAGACTCAAAGAAGCCAGAAAAGTTTTGACATCAGCAAGTGATGCAGGACTTACAGAAATACTTCGGATCCCACTCTTCATGAGTTTTTCTAAATAATCTGTATTGCTTGCAATATCTCCGCAGACGCTGACTTCACGTCCAGTTTTTCGTCCATGTGCTGCGACCCTGCTTATAAGATCCCATAAAGCCGGATAATTTGCGTGGTAGAGGTGTGAAACGGTTGGATTGTCTCTGGCTGTTGCAGTGAGGTACTGGATTAAATCATTGCTGCCAATCGAATAAAAATCGACGTCAAACGTTTCTATTTCAAGAGCAGCAAGTGGGACTTCCACCATCATTCCCAACTTTGGCATTTCAGTGGAGATATTTTTTTGCTGAAGCTTTGAAAATTCTTCGTTCAGTATTTTTTTTACGGCATCAATTTCTTCCGCTACTGTCACCATAGGAACCATCACCTGAACAGGTCCCAGAACTGCTGCACGGATCAAAGCTCTCAGCTGGCTTCGGAAGAGGTTTTGAAATTCTAGGGAGATACGAACCCCTCTGAAGCCAAGAAAGGGATTTTGCTCATCCATGGTGACCCCTTCTACAGGTTTATCTCCGCCTGCATCAAGGGTTCGTATGGTGACGGGCTTGCCAGATGCCCATTTAATTAGTTGTGAATAGATCTGGAACTGTTCCTCTTCATCAGGCAATCGTCCGTCTTGTATTAGAAATTCAGTACGGGTTAATCCGATTCCATCACAGTGTTCGGGATTTAACTGATTTAGTAATTCCTGAGAGTCAGAATTGATCTTCACCAGGACTCTTTCACCATCTAAAGTTTGAGAAGGGTTTTTTAAATAAGTTTCCTTTAATTGTTTTTCTTCTCCAAATTTTTGAACGATTTCTTGATATTCTTCCATTTCTTGGGGAGACGGATCAACAATCAAACGGCCTTTGTTCCCATCTAGAATCAATGGTGTATTGCTAGTCATCCTACTCAAGGGAACCTCTAAATCAGTTAACATGGGGATTCCATAGGATCTTGCCAGGATGGCAACATGACTGTTATGGCTGCATTTGTTAAGCACGATACCAACATGTTGGTTCCAGTCGGTTTCAATAAACTGCGAAGGTGTCATCTCATCTGCTAAAACGATACACTTTTCAGGACCATCAGATCTTTCAAACGGATTTGGAGGGATTTCATTTTTTTTGCTTAAATTTTTAAGGACCCGTTGTTTCAAATCCTTCAAATCTTCCGCACGTGCTTTGAAGTAAGAATCGGATTCTTCTTCAAATTCCTCAATCATGCTATCCAACCTTTTTTGCCAGGCACGGGAACACGTTTCTTTATCGGAAATGCTTTTTATAACCGGGTCAATGAGTTCCGCGTCTTCTAGAAGCGAAAGCTGAAACTTCAAAATGTTAGCTTCTGTATTACCCCGACTCAGTGCTAATTCTTGCAACTGAAACTTGGAAGTCATTATTGCTTTTCTGAAATGATCAAGATCTGAAACCTCAGAAAGTAATTCATCTAAAGTTTCCTGGTTCATCATCAAAGCTTTACCCATGACAATCCCACTGGAAGCAATCTGTGCAGGAAAGCTATTGACAGACATATCTTCCGCTTTCATGAAAGGTCTTTTTTGTCTTCATCAAAGTTGTTTTCGACAAAGCTAATTAAATTCTTGATAGCTTCTTCAGCCTCATTCCCCTCTGCCTGGAGGTTCAACACTTGTCCCTTTCGGGCCTTCAAGCCTATTACCCTTACAATGCTTTTGGCGTCTACCCATTCTTTATGGACATCAAGTTTGATACGAATATTTGCATCAAATCCCTTTGCCATTTCAGTGAAACGTACCGCAGGTCTCGCATGCAGTCCGATTTCATGACAGATGGTTACTGATTCCCACGAATCCTCAGGTGTTTTATGGTTCGTATATGATTCGGTATTCTGTTCTGCAGCTGATTTTACCTCTTCCAACGAACCTCCACCTGCTGATACTGCCCCGGCAAGGACCGCCCCTTCGACAAGGGCCGCGTTGCTAATCACAACATGTTTTTGTTTTTCGACATCAAGTAGTTCCATTGCAGTTTCTGCACACATTTCAGCGCTGCCCAAATCATAGAGCACAAGTACACCCAGATCGGAATAAACTTCTTCCAAAGCCTGATGGATGGCTTCCACATTGGTCCCTAAGCCCCCTTCAAAATCTCCACCTACGTGTGCAACCGGAACAGATTGGCCGGACATCTGTCGTACCATTTCAGCAGTGCCAGAGGCGACATCAGGGGAGTGTGAAATGATCACAATAGATACTTTATCAGTCATCAATCTTTGAATTGGATTTCTCATTAAGAACCCTGCAAACAGCTTTGATTAAAAGACTGCTTGACATTGCTCCTGGATCCAAATGCCCAATACTGCGTTCACCGAGATAAGAAGCCCTTCCTTTAAGAGCCTTCATTGCTTTTGTTGATTCAAGCCCCTCTTCGCTAGCTTTGATGACATTTTCAATCGTTTCTTTGAACAACGATCCGTTTTCGATGTCCTTGTCCAGTTGCTTGACTGCAGGGATCAGAACATCCAGCATTGTCTTTTCTCCTGCTTCCGCTTTTCCTCTTTTTTGAACATCTTCGATACCATTCCAAAGCATTTTGGATAGCTTTTGAGGTGTTATGGGTTCTTCCCCTGCTTGCTTCCCCATGCCCATCAACAGACTTCCATATAGAGGGCCTGAAGCTCCTCCAACTTTCATGACAAGTGTCATTCCTGATTTTTTGAAGGCATCTGATAGATTCAGTTGCACAATTTCTGCTGAGTTTTCCTTGATAGCTTGGAAACCGCGATTAAGATTATTTCCATGATCGGCGTCTCCAATCTGTGCATCCAGTTCCGTTAGAATTTCTCGATTTATTTCAATGTTTTCGGAACAATCAACAATCAATCGTTTTATCAATTCTGCAGACAAAATTTTTTAATGATGGGATGATTGATTTAAATTAGATTGATAATCTTATATAGATGGGATCAATAATAGTTATGCTTTGATCCATGTCAACGTTTTTTTGAGAAGCAGATGAATAAACAAATTGCTCAAGATTTTATGGAAACAAGAGAACAAGAATTTTCAGGGATCTCGAATGCGAATGGGGCAGTTCATGGGAATCTGGTTTGGCATTCTTCAATTTCTGAAACGCCTTCTCCTAAAGGTGAACCATTAGAGGAATGGCAATTTCTCCAGCAAGCAATGGAGAATGCTATTCAACAATTAGAGAAACTTTGTCTCAAAGTAGATGAAGAGACTTCTTCTCTATTAGAATTTCAAATGGCTATTTTAAATGATCATGAATTGAGAACATCTCTCAAAAAGGAGATCCTGAAAATAAGTTCATCAGAAGAGGCGTGGAAGAAGCTTCTGAATGATTTGATTCACCAATACCGAGAATTAGAAGACAGTTATTTTCGTGATCGTTATGAGGATTTTTTAGATATTAGGAATCGGGTATTAGGGATTCTGCGTGGCCATCAAGATAACAGGAATTATGAAGTGTCTTCCATCTATATAGGTGAAGATCTTCTGCTTTCACAGTTTTTGGAAATGGATCTTGAGAAGGTTAAAGGCATTGTTCTTCTGAATGGAAATTTAACAGGACATGTAGGCATCCTAGCTCAAGCAAAGGGAATCCCACATCTGGTCAAGCTAAAGGCCTCAGCTTCGGATTTACAAGAAAAGTGTTTTGGGATTTTGGACACGGACAATGCTGTTCTGTTCAAGAATCCTTCAAACAGTACGATTTCAAAGTATGATTCATGGGCAAAAGAAGAAAATGAGAAAAAGAGAATTGATCAGAAAACAGGGAAGAGACGGATGCAGTCCGTGGTGGATGAATTGGCCATGAAAATCGCAGGTGGAGAATATCCTGAAGGCCATCAACTCCCGGTTGAAAAAAACCTTGCCGACACATTTGGTACAGGTCGCAATATTTTACGTGAGGCGATAAAATTTCTGAGTGCAAAAGGGTTGTTAACAACCGGACCAAGAATTGGGACCTATGTTCTTCCTCAAGGAGAGTGGTCGATTCTCGATTCTCAAGTCTTGAAATGGGTCATTGCATCAAAAAAAGATGATCCGAAATTTATGGATGAACTCAATGAGTTCCGAATGATTTTAGAACCTTTGGTGAGTAAACAATCTGCTCTTGGAGCGGATCATCATCAGAAACAAGAGATTCTTAACAAACTTCATGATTTGGAAACATCAGAGGGGATTCCAAATAAAGGAATGCAAGCAGACATAGAATTTCATTGCTCGATCTATGAATCGACAAACAATATGCTTCTTGCCAATCTCAAGCACTTTGTAAAAGCCCTGATCAAGGAAAACCATAGAATTTTGGGAGGAGAATCTCCAAGTCATGTCAGGGTTCATAGAAAAATTGCTGAAGCCATTGTTAATCAAAAAGCTTCAGATGCATTTGATGCAACAACTGAATTGCTTCGATTGAATAAAAATGACCAAACCAGGATCAAGAATATTCAATCAAAATACCTCTGAAGATTTCATTGTCAATATGATCAAATATTGATTTAAATTTACTTTGATTTTTTTTGTAATCAAAAATGAGGCAGTAAGAAAAAGTTTTGGTTCAAGCGCAGAAGTTGAAAAANCTCCTTGAAGGATTTAGGAAGGTGACAATTGCCGTTTCGGGNGGGGTGGATTCGATGACCTTGGCTAGTTTTACCCACCGNCATTTGGGNCAGGAGCAGGTGAAAATGGTTCACGCGGTTTCTCCTGCGGTTCCAAAAGCTGCTACATCTCGGGTCGAGGCTCAGGCAAGNGAAGAGGGATGGGATTTACGTTTGGTGAATGCCGGTGAATTTGAGGATGAACAATACCGCGCGAATCCNTTCAACCGTTGTTTTTTCTGCAAAAGCAATCTCTACCAGGCGCTATCGGTCATCTCCGAGGGGACTCTGGTTTCAGGTACGAATGCGGATGATCTCAATGATTTTCGACCTGGACTGGAAGCTGCAGAAAATCATCAGGTCCGGCATCCTTATGTNGAAGCAGGTTTCACCAAGGAAGACGTTCGGGCTTTGGCACTGGAACTTGGATTGCCCACGTTGTCACGTTTGCCTGCTTCTCCCTGTCTTTCCAGCCGGGTGGAAACCGGAATCCNCATTGATGGAGCNGATCTGGAAGCAATCGACCAGGCGGAAAGCTGGATGCAAAAGCAACATGACCCGCAAACGGTTCGCTGCCGGGTGCNGTCTCAAGGGATCGAGATCCAGTTTGATCCGAAGACGCTGGATCGCCTGGACTTGAACGACCAACAGAAGACAATAGAGAAGATCCGTGGTATTTTCCGCCATCGTCCCCAAACCAGAGTGCGTATAAGTGCTTATCGCCGTGGAAGCGCTTTCCTCGTCCCGGAACTCCACCCATGAACCAGCAAATATCCGAAATTCAGTTCGATTGGAACCGCAAGGAAAGGATCGGACTGGCAGAGGCAGTGTTTTGCCTGCAAAAGTCCGTGGAACAAATTCAGTCGATCCTTGCAGAAAGTCGGAAGAATAAGGACCCTCTGCTGCTGACCCGGCTTTCCGAAGAACAATTTTCAGGACTCCACGAGGATTTCAAGGCAGGTCTGGATTATGAAGCCCTTTCCCAAACAGGCTTCTTCCAGGTTTCAGGAGAGAAATCGGATCATAAGCCTGCAAGGGTGATTGTGGTTGCGGCTGGAACTTCCGATGCAGGAGTGGCACGNGAGGCGTTAAGGACCCTCGAGTTCAATGGTTATGGTGCCAAGGCCATTTTTGATGTCGGAGTGGCAGGGATCTGGAGACTGATGGAACGGATCGAGGANATCCGAAATTACCCGGTTGTGATTGCAGTGGCTGGAATGGATGCCGCACTGCCCACCGTGCTTGGAGGACTGATNCCGGGTTCGATCATCGCCCTTCCTACTTCCAACGGNTACGGTGCAAGCCGGAACGGGGAAACCGCACTCGCNGCCTGNCTCTCTTCCTGTGCTCCTGGAGTGGTGGTCTGTAACATTGACAACGGATATGGTGCGGCTTGCGCAGCAATCCGCATGCTCAGTGCAGGGATGGCTCTATCGGATCCGTCTGATTTTGAGGCTGGACAAAAGGCACCAGNTANGGACCTTCGGGAATGACNGCTACTTCTGCACTTCCTTGTTCAGCGATGCTTGCGCTGATNGCCTCTGTAATGCTGGAAACCTGACCGACCCCGGTGATCTTCCGGTCTTCCTCGTTCAGNCCCGTGGTAAAAAGCTGAATGCTTCCGATGCGCATCGGTTTGAGCTGCATTTCCGTCTGCCATTCGTCAATGTCTGCAAGTTTCTTCTGGGTCAGTCCTTCAAGAAAGGAATCTGGACCCTGTTCCACCAGGTTTTTCTGGGCGCTTCGGAAAGCTTCCGAACCGATTCCTTCGGAGCATTCGGAAGCGATGATCAGTCTTCCACCTACTTCCAGGATGTCCAATGGAGTCACCATCCCTTTGACGGTCTGGTAGTACGTCTTGTCCAAGGGGTAGCCTGCTGCACTGGTGACGATGGTGCGGAATTTACGTCCGACGNGGATTTCCACCTTGCCGCGCACAAAATTNACCGCGTTCAGATGGCTTTCAANGATCTCTCCGAAAGAGATATAAGCCAGCCGGCGCTGCTCGTCAATGACCGTATTCAATCCCAGTACCGGCCCTTGGAGCATCCTTACGATCTCCAACTGCTCTTCGTGTAGAGGGTTTTGTTCGAGGTTGCAGGAAGTTGCCAGAGGGTCTTCCATGAAACGGGCACTGTGAAAGGTTCGGATGGTGGAGTGATGAGCAATTCCAGGAGCGATCACCTTGCGTCCGCCCGAATAACCGGCCATGAAATGAGGTTCGACGAGGCCGGTGGCAATTTTCAGATCGGCTTCAACGAAACGCCGATCCAATCCTACCGGAGTTCGGCGCTTTCCTGTGAATCCGAGCATCAGGTGCTCATCGTCGTTACAGGCGTCGTGGTTCACCACCTGAATGTGTTCCAGGATCCAGGGATCACCCACCAGTTCCTCGAGTTCCTCCCCTAGGTTGGGACGGTGCAGTCCTGTTGCCACCAGCACAGTGATCTGATCCAAAGCGATTCCACCGTCAAGCAGTTTTTCTACCAGTGGACGCAGGAACAGACCGTTGGGAACGGGACGGGTGATGTCACAAATCAGGATACAGGCACTGGAAACCTGGGATGCCAGGCTCTCGAGTGAGGGTACTCCAACCGGATTTTCCAAGGCTTCACGGATCAACTGGACAGGATTTTCAGGAAGCTCGAAAGGAGGTTTGCGGATGACCACAGGGTTTGCCTGGTCAGGCATCTCGAATTCAAGCCCTTCTCTTCCGTAGGCAAGTTCGATCTTCATAGGACGACGATTTCAAGAATCTGAAGGTTAGAGAGCAGGTTATCAAAATCAGGCTGGTCTGAAAACAATCTTTCGTCTGGGGGCCGCGATCACGAAGGCCACTGCAGAGAGAGCGAAGCTGAGCATCGAAATTCCGAAGGCGAAATGGTAGCTGCCGAAGATATCGTGCAAAAGTCCTCCAAGCCATGGGCCGAGAGAACCGCCGATCCCCATCCCGGCGAGGATCATCCCGTTGATGGCACCGAAATGTTTACCTGCAAAAAGATCAGAGGCACCGACGAAAATCGTTGGGGCCTGAAGCCCGGAACCATAGCCAAAACCCAACGCATAGACATAAAGCAGCCAGCTGTTGGAAGTGTCGCGAACCTGGGTCAAGGCAAAGATCGAGAGGATGGCAAGCAGGCATCCGGTGACGAGCACCGCCTCACGGCCGATGCGGTCTGAAATCGAGGCACTGAGTTGACCGGCGACCATGCTCAACCCGTAAAGACCGAAAATCGAAGCGGCAAAGATGCTGCTGTAACCGATGTCCTGGGCAAACTTCACCTGATGCGCGAGCACCATGTAACAGCCCAATCCCCAGAAAAGCGTCATTGAAATCACCATCAGCCACAATTGGTGGGTGCCCAAGGCTTTGCGCAAAGTCCAATCCCGGTCAGATGTTTCGGATTGGGTTGAATCCGGATCATCGTTTCCAACTTCCTTTTCTTCATAACCATAGGGTTTGAGGCCCTTTTCTGCAGGATCACCAGCATAAAAGGCGAAGATCAATGGAATCAGGAGGATCATGATCGTCAAACCTAAAATGAGGTAGGCATAGCGCCAGCCCAGCAGGGAGATCATCGATTCCGCATAGATCGCGTAAAGGAAACTCAAGCCCCCTCCCATCTGGGCGATGCCGTACGCCAGTCCACGTGATTTGGAAAACCAGTTGATGATCGTTGGTGTTACGACCGGTGCACCGACGCAGGCGAGCCCAATTGGAGTGAGGAATCCGAAGACGAAGTAGAAATGCCACAGTTCCTGGGCCAGGCCGCAGGCTGCAGTCGAGATGCCTAAGATCACTGCTCCCAGAATGATTGTTCTTTTGGGTTTCCAGTGGTCGCTTAGAGCTCCACTGAAAGGAGAGACGATTCCGTAACAAAGCAGGTGGATCGAAAGCATCAATGCAGTGCTACCGCGATTCCAACCAAATTCTTCAAGAATCGGAGGAAAAAAGACGGAAAACGAATGCCGTACCCCATACCCGAGTGTCATCGCCACCGTGCAGATGCCGACGACGGTCCAACCGTAAAAAAAGGTTCGTTTCGCCAAGGAACTGCTTCTCAGACTTGGCAGGAAAGTCCGCCGTCAATGGTTAGTACATGACCATTGACGTAGGATGCAGCGGTGGACATCAGAAAAACCGCTGCCCCGGCGATTTCAGGAGGCTGTCCCCAGCGCTGCAACGGGGTTCTGCCTTCGATGAAGGAGGTGAATTCAGCATTTTCTACCAACGCTGTATTCATTTCTGTGGCAAAAAATCCTGGTGCAATCGCGTTGCAGCGAATTCCCTGTGGACCGAGTTCCACGGCAAGGGCTTTGGTCAGGCCTACGATTCCTCCTTTCGAGGTGGTGTAGGCGGAAATGGTTTTGCGTGCCTGGGGTCCCATGATCGAGGCAATGTTGAGAATGTTCCCTGAGCCTTTTTCCAACATCAGCTTCGAAGCTTCACGGGCGAGCAGAAAACAGCTGCGTAGGTTGGTGTCCATCAACCGATCGTAATCAGAAAGTTCGAATTCCTGGATCGGCTTGCGGTGCTGGATTGCGGCATTGTTGACCAGTCCATCCAGCCGGCCATATCTCTCGGCAATGGACTGGATTCCTGCCATCACCGCCTTGGAATCGGCCACGTCAAAAGACTGCAGATCTGCCTCGAGGTTTGCCTGTTGCAGTTGCTCGAGTCGTTGTTGCAAGAGTTTCTGGTCACGCCCGTTGAGGATCACCCTTGCCCCGGCTTCGGCCATAGTTTGTGCCATCACCCATCCCAACCCCCGGCTGGAACCGGTGACCAGGATAATCTGGTCTTTCAGTGAAAATAGATCTGCTGCCATGGGATCCTTTAAAATTTCCATGGGTTTTTAGGGGTAACCCTCCCGTGCCTGTTCATGGATTCATTTAGTTGCTAGGTCAAATTATCTTGACTGGCTGCCTGCCTGGTTTCATAAATGAAGTGGTATTTAACATATCAACACCTCTTTGTCTTTAACAATCGCATAAAAGTTTTGCAGAACACCCGTCAACTGCTTCATCTAGAAAGTCAGGGCAGCATTTTAGAACTCGACCCCGAAAATGGCGGCTCCATCCTCGGATACCGGAGTGAAACCGAAAACGGGATTTTCCACTGGATGCGCCCGGCCAGAGAAAAAGGTTTGAGGGGGGACATTCTCGATCTTTCCTGTTTTCCGCTGTTCCCTTTTTCAAGCAGGATCCGTGATGGTCTTTTTCGTTTCATGGGTGAGGAATACCGGTTGCCGCTTAATTTTTTACCAGAGAAACATACCATCCATGGCCATGGTTGGAAAACTTCTTGGAAGGTGACCGAAAGTAATGCCTCCAGCGCTAGTCTTCTCTATGTGCATCAGCCCAATGAATGGCCCTGGTCTTACCGTGCCGTGCAGTCCTTCAAACTGGAAGGAGCGAAGCTGGAGATCAACCTGGAACTGCAGAACACCTCAGAGTCACCGATGCCTGCTGGATTTGGCCTGCATCCCTATTTTGTGCGCACTCCGAAGGCAAGGGTGATTGCAGACTGTGACTGCATCTGGGTCAACGATGAAGAAGTGATGCCTCTGCGGCTGGAGCCATTGTCAACAGAAAGCAACATCCGTGAAGGACTTATACCAGAGGCGGGATTCATCGACAACACCTTCACTGGTTGGGATCGAAAAGTACGGATCGAGTGGCCGGAATGGAACGCGGAAATGCTCATCAAAAGCGAGGCACCACTGGACTTTCTGGTGGTGTTCGCTCCCCTCAACGAGGATTTTTTCTGTGTGGAACCAGTGAGTAATGTCACCGATGCCTTCAACATGATGGACCGTGGACAAACGGGTCATGGGACCCGGGTCCTTGAGGCGGGGGAATCCCTTACCAGCCGCATCACCTTTTTTCCAACTTTCAGATGATGAGTGAATCTACGAATTTTAAAGGAATCTACCCGATCCTCTATGCTTTTTTCGATAAGAAAGGGAAGCTGGACCGTGAAGCGATGTTGTGTCAGATNCNGGCCTGTCTTGGTGCTGGGGCNCATGGTCTGGCAATGCTCGGACTAGCAACCGAGGTGGCCAAGCTGGAAGAGTCCGAAAGGCTTCAGGTGGTCGAATGGGCAGCCGAGGAAGTGTCCGGGAAGGTTCCNCTTGCGGTGACCGTTTACGGACACTCGGTCGACCAGCAGATNNGTTTTGCTCGGCTTGCAGAGTCTCGTGGNGCGGACTGGCTGATTTTGCAACCTCCACNGGTAAANGGANTTTCAGAAATGGACTGGCTCGATTTTTTTGGCAAGGTGATGGATTCCACCAGCCTGCCTGTCGCAATTCAGAATGCACCGGAATATCTGGGAGTAGGACTTTCAGTGAAAGGGCTCCAGACCTTGTGCAAGCGTCATCAGAATTTCACCCTCCTCAAGGGTGAGGGACCAGCAGTGACGATGGCGGGAGTCGTCCAAGCCACGGAAGGGAAACTTTCAGTATTCAACGGGCGGGGCGGACTGGAACTGACAGACTGCCTTCGTGCAGGTTGTGCCGGGATGGTTCCGGCTCCGGAATGTGTTGATCGGCAGATCCGGATCTATGATTTGATGGAACAGGGAGGGTCGGAAGCCGAAGCGGAGCGACTCTACCGTGAAATCCTGCCAGTGATTGTATTTGTCATGCAGTCCATCGAACACTTTCTNTGCTATGGAAAACGTATTTTGGCTGCCCGGCTTGAACTNGAAGTNCATGATCGGCTTCCTGCAATGGTTCCCACCACCTTTGGTCTCGATCGTGTGCGCGACTATGTCAAAATGCTTGGACCNTGGCCTGGCTAGTCCCGAAATTTGTAATCCAGTAAATCGTCCACAACCCTTCAGAAACCAACATTCAGGATGAGAAAATGACCGAAGAAACAAAAAAACGACTGAGAAGCCGGGAATGGTTCGACATCCCGGGAGACCCAAGTGCGACAGCACTCCACATCGAACGCTACACCAACTTNGGTATTTCAGCTGCTGAATTGCGTTCCGGAAAGCCTGTGATTGGCATCGCCCAGACTGGAAGCGACCTGGTGCCTTGTAATCGGTCCCATCTCGATCATGTGAAACGGGTGCGTGAAGGGATTCGCCAGGCAGGGGGGATTGCCATCGAGTTTCCTGTCCATCCGATCCAGGAAAGCGGCAAACGTCCAACGGCGGCTTTGGACCGCAACCTCCAGTACCTCAGTTTGGTGGAGGTCCTTTTTGGTTATCCGATCGACGGAGTAGTTCTCGCNATCGGTTGTGACAAGACCACTCCGGCACTGATCATGGCAGCAGCTACCCTAGATCTCCCAGCCATTTGCCTCTCTGCGGGACCGATGCTCAACGGATATTGGAGAGGTGAGCGTGCTGGCTCCGGTACGATCGTCTGGAAAGCNCGTAANCTGCTGGCGGCAGGAGAGATCGATGAGGAGGAGTTCATCCAGCTCGTCGCAGATGCAACCGCCTCGCCGGGATACTGCAACACGATGGGTACAGCAAACACGATGAATTCCCTCGCCGAGGGACTGGGCATGTCGNTGCCTGGATGTGCTGCCATTCCTGCTCCGCTCAGTGAACGCGGGGAAATGTCCTATCAAACGGGTATGCGTATCGTCGAGATGGTGGAGGAGGACCTCACNCCGTCGAAGATCATGACTCGGGAAGCGTTTGAAAACACGATCATACTCAATTCGGCAATCGGCGGTTCGACGAATGCCCCGATCCACATCAATGCCATTGCCCGTCATGTTGGTGTGGAACTGGATATCCTGGATTGGGAAAAGGTCGGACTCGACATTCCTCTACTGGTCAACCTACAGCCTGCCGGTGAATACCTCGGGGAGGATTATCATCGTGCCGGAGGGGTTCCGGCTGTGATGAATGAATTGCTCGAGCAGGGAAAGCTTCATGAATCGGCAGTCAATGTNAATGGCAGGACNGTTCGGGAAAACTATGGGAACACCCCAATCCGTGACACGAAGGTGATTCGCAACTTCGACCAGCCCCTGATGGAAAAAGCAGGCTTCGTCATTTTACGGGGGAACCTCTGTGACGCATCGGTGATGAAAACCTCGGTGATCAGTGATAGTTTCCGCAAACAGTACCTTTCGCGTCCGGGTCATGAAAACGTCTTTGAAGTCCGGGCCATCGTTTTTGACGGTCCAGAAGACTATCATGCACGGATCAATGACCCTTCACTTGANATCGATGTCAACTGCATCCTCGTCATTCGCGGATGTGGGCCAGTGGGTTATCCCGGTTCTGCGGAAGTGGTCAACATGCAGCCTCCGGATGATTTGATCAAAAAGGGTATCCTTGAACTGCCTACCCTCGGTGACGGACGACAGAGTGGTACTTCGGGCAGTCCTTCGATCCTTAATGTTTCTCCGGAATCTGCCGTAGGTGGAGGGCTCGCGCTGCTGAAAACCGGGGATACGGTCTGCATTGACCTCAATCAAGGCAGTCTCGATGTGATGCTCGAGGAAACAGAACTGGAACAACGCCGAAACGAACTTAAGGCCCAGGAAATAAAGCACCAGACACCCTGGCAGGANATCTATCGGGAGACTGTGGGACAGCTATCCGGGGGAGGGATCATCGAACTCGCTGCCAAATACCGCAAGATCCGCAACACCATTCCAAGGCATTCGCATTAATAGTTGAGGGTTCATCGAATGGGTGGTTTTGCCNATTATCCTAGCCTCGAAGATCGCTCTGTTTTCATTACTGGAGGTGCTTNGGGAATCGGGGAAAGCCTGGTCGAGGCTTTTGTCCGGCAGAAGTCTCGGGTGGCTTTCATCGATCTGGATTTTGATGCAAGTCAGGCTCTTCAGAAACGCCTTGAGGATGAAGGTCTTCAAAAACCCTGGTTTAAGCCGTGTGACGTCAGGGATATCGCTTCACTGGAAAAATGCCTCAGAAATGCAGCCTTGGATCTTGGTCCGGTTTCTGTGCTTGTGAACAATGCGGGTA
>NYUB01000054.1 GCA_002683785.1 Deltaproteobacteria bacterium | reverse complement strand
ATGATCGATGAAGAAGATTGTGAAGTCTGTCATCCTTTTGAACAAGAATGGATTTTTACTTATGGTGACCTTGTTACCCTGCTTTTTTGTTTCTTTGTCCTCCTTGTTTCACTTTGCAAAACTGATGTCGAGAAAATCAAGCAGATCTCGGCAAGTTTCAAAGAAAATCCTCCCGGCAGCCCTTTTGTCTTCACGGGTCAAAGCTCGAATCTGGACAAGGCGGCTCAGCAGTTGGAGAAGCTCGATGTTCCTGATGATGTGGAAATCAATGCCTCTAATAAAGGGGTGGAAATAACTTTTCGACGGACGGTGTCTTTTGAGCAGGGTTCAATAGAGATTTCTGAAAAAGCCGTCAAAGCGATGAAAAAAATGCTGCCTATCATCGGTCAGATGCAAAATGATATCGAAATTTCAGGACACACTGATAATACCGATGTGAACAACCGTTTCCCTTCCAACTGGGAAATGTCGATTGCCAGGGCCTCGGCAATTGCAGGATTCCTTCAGGCTAACAAGATTGCTAAAGAAAGAATGCAGGTCGTTGGATACGGAGACTCACGTCCACGCTTCAATGCGGATACGGCTTACAAAAGGGCATTGAACCGTAGAGTGGATATTTTGTTACTGCCCGAAGAACAAACCCGCTGACGCAACAATTTCCAGGGACTGAATCATATAAGGAGTGACCGGCCATGGGCCAGATGATCGATGAGGAGGAATGCGAAGTTTGTATTCCCTTCGACCAGGAATGGATTTTTACCTACGGGGATTTGGTTACCCTGCTATTTTGCTTCTTTGTCCTACTTTTTTCAATGTGTGTGTATGAGACAGAGAAGTTCAAAAGTGTGGCTGACAGTTTCAAGCCCCTTCCTGCGGGAACCCCTTTCATCAGTGAAGGTCGTGATTCGGTTGTCGAAGATATTTCCAAAAAAGTGGAGGAAAGTGAACTTGGGGACGATGCCGACGTCAATGTCGAAGAAAAAGGAGTGGTCGTATCCTTTAAGGCAAGTACCTTCTTTGAGGAAAATTCCACAGATCTGAATGCAAAAGGAGTTGAGGAACTGAAACGTTTTTCAAAGCTGATTTTCCTTTTGCCCAACCGGATCCAGATCGAAGGCCATACCGATGATGCCGAACCGAAGAACTGGTCCTCGAACTGGGAACTTTCGGGAGCACGTTCGGCTAAGGTGGCCCGGTTCTTTGTGGACAATGGAATGGATCCGACCAAAATCATTGCTAAAGGATTTGGTTCCACCCGTCCAAAGTTCAGCAATGATTCTCCTTCCAAACGTAAGCTTAACAACCGTGTGGAAGTGATTGTAATCGGAGAATAAGTCGATCCCGATGTGCCGGAATCAGTCGAGTTCGGAGCGAGTATAAAATCCCCTGAAAGCCTGAGTCATCCAACCGAAATCGAAGGCACCTCCCATTTCACGGACGGAATGCATGGACAGCATTGCCGCTCCGACATCCAAAGTCGGTACTCCCAAATTTCCTGCGACGTAGGGACCGATGGTACTTCCACAGGCCAGGTCGGTGCGGTTGACGAATTTCTGTAAAGGAATCTCTCCTTCCCTGCAAATCTGCTCAAAAATGGCTTCTGAACCCCCGTTGGTGGCATAACGCCCCTGTGCGTTGATTTTGATCACAGGACCACCGTTGATTTGAGGGAAATGTTGCGGTTCATGTTTTTCTGAAAAATTAGGGTGAACCGCATGTGCCATATCGGCAGAAATCAGCATTGATCGTGCACAGGAACGTTCGAAAGCCTGGGAAGCGTTTTCCAGGTTGAGTCGTCTGAGAAGACTTGTGATGAACGAGGAACGGGCACCCTGAGTAGTCATGCTGCCGATTTCTTCATGATCGAAACAGACGGCCATCCTCGTTTGAGGAGATTCTGTTTCTGCATCCTTTAAAAGAGCTTCCAGGGCGCAGAAGCATGAATAGAGATTATCCAGTCTTCCGGAAACAATGAATTCCTGATTTTTTCCTAGGATAGCGGCAGGTTGGGTATCAAAAAGAGACAGATCGAAACTGAGGATGTCTTCTGCTTCCACCTTGAGCATTTCAGCCAGCAATCGATGCATCCCCTGGTTCAAATCGTCTTCTGCTTCCAACCCATAAATCGGAGGGAGATGGTTCTGAGCATTGAGGACCAGTCCTTTTTCGTTGACATCTCGGTTGAGGTGGATGGCAAGCAGCGGGATCCTCAGAAATGGATCCCGGTGATGAAGCATATGACCCTCAATTTTTCCTGATTCGCTTCTAACGTATACCATGCCGGCCACGGAGAGATCCCGGTCAGCCCAGCTGGAGAGCAGAGCACCTCCATAGACTTCGACTCCGAATTGAAGATACCCGTGTTGGTTTAAATCGGGCTGAGGTTTGATGCGAAGGTTGGGACTGTCCGTGTGAGCCCCTATCAGTCTGAAACCGGAATCCGAAGGAGGTTCTGTGCCCTGTATCCAGGCTGCCAGGGAGGTTCCCCCTCGAACCACAAAACACCTGGATCCTGGAAGGGGATTCCAGGATTCCTGTTCCTCGAGTTCCTTAAAACCAGCAGCCTTAAGTCGAAGACATAAGGCTTCGACCGCATGAAAAGGCGTTGGAGAAGCGTCAAGAAATGAGAGCAGTTGAGAGGGGCTCTCGGATGTCACTATTGGCTCAGAATGTAAAGGAAAGAACCACGATCAGTATATAAACCCCGCCCAGAATCACCGATTCGGGTTTGCTCAGGGTGTACCCGCTCCGGAAAAAATAAAAGGCTAACAATGTTGCTCCGATGAGACTCCAAATCAGTTCAACCTGTGGTAGCACGATCGGAGTCGGTCCTCCACCCATAGCCATAGCAATTAGAATGGGAATACTCAGACAGACGCAGATGTCGAAGATATTGCTACCGAAAACATTTGAAATGGCAGCATCATAGTTCCCCTCCTGAGCACTTATGACCGAGAGCACCGTATCGGGGACTGAAGTACCTGCGGCAATGACAACAAAACCCATGATCACTGCATCGATGCCCGCCAGTTCACCCAAATGAAGTGAAGCTTCAACAAGAATATGTGAGGCTCCTCCCATGACCAACATCATTCCGATAATCCAAAACCATGCCTGTTTTTCTGTGGTGATTTTTACCCCCTCGTCTTCGTATTCCTCCTCTTTACTTTCCACAACCGTTTCTAACATGGTCTCGTCATGAGCATGCTGCTCTTTATATTTTTTAAATGAATGATGCAACATAAGAACGTAGACGAAGTAGGCACACAAGAGAACCACTGCGACCATGATTCCCCAGTATTGTGTATTCGGCTCAGGGTTTTCTACATCCACTGAAAACTGAGGAAAAACCAGTGCGGCTAATAAAAGCAGTACTACGCCGAAATAATACATGTTGTCCCGCCAGACGACTTCACGGTTGATCGTCATGGGTGTTTTGGCAATCAGGCCCGCTGCTGCTGGAATGACAAGAACATTATAGAGTGCTGAGCCGACAATGCTTGAAATGCCAACTTCTGCCCTTCCAAGCATTATGACTGCAATCACGGCAACGCAAAATTCAGGGAAGGAACTGGCGATGGCGTCTATGACGGCGGCCTTGACCGATTCGGGGAGTTGTCGGCGTTCCTGGATGAATTCGGCGGCAGGTTCAAAAAAATCTCCTGCCCTCCAGATTATTATCGTTGCAACAATTATCAGGGATATCCAAAGTGGGTAACCTAAAAAACTGTATTCTGGAAATTGTTTAAGTGCTATCCAGCAAATAATTGCAAGGATGGAAATGTTAATTGTATGTCGAAACATTCCAGGTCCCAAAAACGTTTGTAAGATACTAATGGGGTTCATTATTTTTCTCCGGAGGTTTCTTTGACATTAAGTTTACCTTCTTTTCCTTTAAGAAGTCTTACTATATTTTCTTGATGTTTGTAAATCATAAGTCCTGAAAGAGCAATCATTATTATAAACTGGTATCCCGAAAAAGGCACCTCTTTGATCCATGGCATGAGCAGGAAGAGCCAGGGCATTATAATCAGCATGGTCAGTGCTGATAAACTGGAGATTTTTTTCAATAAAAACATCAACACCCAGATGATTGCGCAAATCAGGGCGATTTCGAAATAGACCGCGGCAAGACTACCGAAAAGAGTGGAAACACCTTTCCCTCCCTTGAAATGTAAAAATATAGAAAAAATATGTCCACATACTGCAGAAAAGGCCACCGCTGATAGAAAGATAATGGTGTATTGAGTCTGAGTTTCTTCGGGGTTTAAAGCAGATGCGGCAAGAAAAACTGCCAACCAGCCTTTTAGAAAATCAAGAACAAAGGTCAGTACTCCCGGCCCTTTTCCTCCAATACGCATCACATTGGTCATTCCAATGTTTCCGCTTCCCTGTTGACGGACATCGGTACCAAGCCAAATTTTTCCTACGAACAATCCGAAGGGAATGCTTCCCAAAAAAAAACCCAGGATGATATAAATCATTACGATCATATGTCCCCAGGAACTGTTTGGAGGAAGGTTTTACCAGCGACCGGATTTTGCCTGAGCAGCGGAGGAAATTCCCTTTTCCTGAATCAGTTGCAACAGTTCCCGGTCATCCCGATGTTTGACGAGGGTCTGTGCCCCTTTCAAGCGTTCGATATCCTTAAGACTTTGGATGTTTTCACGAACCAGGTAAGCAATCCAGTCGAGAATTTCTCCTGTGGAGGGTTTACGTGTTAGATTTAATTCACGAAGCTGGTAGAAGATCTCAATTGCTGTCTGGACCATTTTTTCGTTTGCTCCAGGTTGATGCATGCGCACAATTTCCCGCATCCGTTCCGGAGGTGGGAATTCAATGTACATGTAAATACATCGACGGATGAAAGGGGCAGGAAGGTCCTGTTCGTGGTTCGAAGTGATGACGATTACCGGCATCTTTCCAGGTTCACAGTTGATCAACTGCCGGGTTTCAGGAATCACAATCTTTCGCTCGGACAGCAAAAAAAGCAGGTTGTTGGGAAGTTCTCTGGGAGCCTTGTCGATTTCATCCAGAAGCATCACAGAGCCCGGATTCGCAAAAGCTTCCGCAAGCGGGCCGAAATGGACATACTCTTCGAGTTGATCGACCCGTCTTCCCGCGGTGTCGATTTGCATGTCTATACCGGCCTGTTTCATTTGGGCATTTGCAATTGCTGCCTGCGCGTCCATCAATCGCTGCACTTCATCGAACCTTGACACCAGTTGCGATACCTTGCTCTCGGAAGTAATCGGGACTTCGTAGATCTGACGTCCTTCTTGGGCGGCAAATTCCTGAGCCAGTTTTGTTTTGCCAGTTCCTGGCTCCCCTTCAAGCAGCAGAGGTTTTTCCAGAAGCCTTGCTATGTGAAAGGCTTCTGCGAGTTTCTCATCCAGCAGGTAGGTTGGGGTGCCCTTGAAGAAAGAATCAGGTTTCATGGTTGTCAATGATTTTTGTTTCAGGAATTAATTTTTTCTCGAACCTGATTCAGGATTTCATTGACCGCTATTTCGGGAATGTTATCCCAGTCCATCAGTTTCATGACATGTTTACGTAGTTTTCCTCGTGAAAGCCCACGTTTTTGCCATTCTTCATGAACTTGTTCGTCGTCGGCCTTGAGTTCTGAATCATCCAGATCCTTACGCATCAGGAATTTGATTGCGGTATCTGTGTGATTCCGGAGAAAGCTTTCATGGGATTCGTCGGTGATGCGCCCGCTTCCACTGACGACATCTGAGTCATTTCCATCCATTCCTTCCATACCAAGGCCCTCATCTTCAAGACTGTAATCCTCGAGTTCCGGGGTCAATTCTGGTGCTTCGAATTGGGGGATTTCCATTTCCATCGGAGGAGCTTCAATGGCAGAGGGTGGAGTGCCGATCGCAGGAGTGCCGTAGGGAGTAGCCGACATCCGTTTTTGGACCTGTTCAGAACTCGGAATGAGGATTACTGCCAGAATCAGCATCAGAGCTGCCGCGAAGGTGATGCAGTAGACCATGGCGTTCATGTAGAGATCATATCGGTTTTTATCGAGGTAGTAGGTAGTCATTTCCATCCCGCGATAGACATCGAAGCCCAATTGCGACATTCCAGTATAACTGAACCCGATTCCTACGATTACTGCCACTGCGGCACCTAGGACTCCAATGAGATAAATATTCAAATATTGAACAGGCATAAACACCTCGTGTGGTGAAAAAAATGAACAGGTTTCTGATCATTCAGTAATGGAATGAATCAGATCATATAGATCCTTAAACCGAATCCGTATTTCATCGTATTTCAGAAGAACCATCTGCCACATTGGAATACAGTCGATTTCTTATCTCTGAAACCGAATTGTTCCAATACTGTTCTCAATCCCATTCGTGGATCAGGAATTGGCAGATACAATTCTCGCGGGTTGAATCAAATCCAACCGAATCTGTAGGATTTATCGGCATATGGTTGAAAACCTTGAGCCTTGAAAAAGAGAATTTTGAGGAAAGTTTTGACGCTGAACCCTGAAAACGATCAGAAAGGAATACGCCTGGAATCGGTCGATCTGCTGATGGACTAACCTAAGCTACCACTTTGATTCTTTTGCTTGCGAACAGCGACCCAGCCAGAAACGAGCATCAGCAGGATGAAGGATATTCGGACAATTTCACTATGTTCACGGTAAAATGAATAATGACTCCCGACTGATACCGTTTCTCCCAGATGACCGGCTTCAAAGAGTTCGAGACGAGGACTCAAAGGTTGACCGTCCGGGCCGATCAGGATGCTGCTGCCGTTGTTGGTTGCAAAAAGGACCGGCACCCTGTTTTCGATGGCCCGCCAGCGAATAAATGTCTCCATGCTTTGGGTGGCGGTGGTCTTTCCGAACCATGCCAGATTGCTTAAATTGGCGATAAACCCGGCACCATTTCGGGTCATATTCCTTACAATTTCTCTTGAGAAGATATCGAAACAGATGGAAGCAGAAACCTTCAGTCTCTGATTGAGCTCAAAAACCGTATATTCTGTGCCTCTTTCAAACTGGGACATGTTGTGGATTTTTTTTCTCAGCCAGTTTGCGATTTCAGGAAACCAGTCTGCAAAAGGCAGGGTTTCCCCAAAAGGGATGAGGAACATTTTGTTGTATCTGCCGATGATCTTTCCGTCAGGTCCGACCATTACAGAGATTCCGAAAAAACGTGGACCGTTTTCATCCATTTCCCAGTCTATTGATGCAAGCAGGATTGAAGTTTGATGTTTCCGGACCCATTCTTGGACACGTTTTCGGGATCCGTCTTTTTTGAAAAAAGGATCCGGAAAAACAGATTCCGGCCAGACGATCAATTTTGGCAAACCGCTTTCTACTGGATGATCCTTGAGCAGATTTTCCGAATCCTCTAACAGCAATTCTAGATTTTGTATACGTTCCGAATGGGCCAATTCAGGATTGGATGCAAGATCTTGCAGGGAAAAATTTGGTTGTACTGCTCCAATCCAAACCTTTTGGAAGGAATTTTCAGATGATGATTTTAAGAGAGTTGCTTTTTTGAGATATCCATATCCTGCCGCAGCAAGAAAGAGGAACATGAAAATGAGACTCAATCGGGTCAGCATCTTGAAGGAATTCCTCCGTGTTTTGGAAGAAGACCAGGCCACCAGCAGAAGATTGCTGCTGACCATAAAAAGGCTCAACCCAGAGGAACCGATCAAATCTGCAGATTGTTCCACCAAAGGGAAGCCACTCAAGGTGAGACCACCGAAATTCCAGTCGATCAGACGTGGTGCATTCGCATCCACGACCACAAACCAGAAGATTCTCAAAGGCAGTCCCCAAAGATGATCGTGACGGATGAACAGCAAAGGCCCAGCCAACGATAACCAAAGCAGCAGTCCTACTTCGAATCCGTAACCAATGAAGGTCACTCCAGATGCAACGAGCCAGGGAAGATGACCAAAAACGTGAGCGCTGTGAGTAATCCAGTAGGCTCCGATGGAAGAGCCTAATCCAGCTGCCAGCCAGCAAAAAACCAGTGTTTGCAGGAGTTTTCTTTTGGTTGAGTGTAATGGATCTGAAAAGGTTTTCTCCAAAACCAAAAGGAGTGGGATCAATGCCAGAAATCCTATCCATTGCGTTCCAAATCCGGGAGCATTCAATCCGATGAGGATTCCGGATGAAGGAATGGCCCACCAGGCCTTGGTTTTGAAACTATTGGATGGATTCATGAAACAATCTTCAGGGAGTCGCTTGCAAGGACATCTGCAGACAATTATGCTTTTGCATTATTTACCATATCCAAGGTTTTCGATGATTGACCTGACACCTTATTCGATCCAGCATCCGATACAGGTTTCTGAAGATGAATATGATCAACTGGTTCAAAAAAAAGAGGGAGGCTGGAGTCAGTGTGAAAGTTCTCTGGAGATGCTTGCTAAACTCCATTATCTCCGTCTGGGGTTTGATGCAGGTAAAATTCAAGAGTCTGATTTTTTGGAACGAGAACAGATGTTGGTGCTCAATTGGTGGAATCGCGGCAGTTGAAGTTTTCAGCACAGGTTGAGATCAACGCAGCAAGGGGATCGTTTCTGAATGATTCTTCTTCAATGCGAGCATCAGGGGAGTATGACCATCACGGTTGACCGCCTCTTTTGAGACCCCCGCCTGCAACAGCATTTCGATGATTGGAAGGTCACCATTGTTTGCTGCGAGGTGCAACAGATTGTTGGCGTTACGGTCCTTTTCCTGACTGTTGGCACCTCTAGCCAGAAGATCCCGGCTGATTTCATGATGACCCCTGGAAACTGCTAGCCCCAGTACGGTTTGTCCCCGAAAATCAGTCAGGTTGAGATCAGCACCATGGTCGATGAGTAAGTTGACGCTTTCCCTATGCCCTCGAATGGATGCTTCCATTAGGGCGGTTCTCCGTTGAGTCAGTTCCACTTCATTGATATTTAAGGTTTTCATCAGCAGCAAGCGGAGAACATCCAGATGACCTCCTCTGGCGGCATGGATCAAAGCACTTCCGCCATTCCCTTGAAGGTCTAGGGCATTGACCTGGTAATCGGCGTCCTCTTCCAGAAGGTATTGAACCACAAGGCTTTTACCATTAGAAGCGGCATGAATTAATGCATTTCTCTCGTTTAAATCTTGGGTATCAATGGAAGCCGAATGTTGATGAAGGAGTTTGACTGTTTCGCGGTAACCCTTGGATGCTGCAAGCATGAGTGCAGTTTGCCCGGTTTGGTTGATGGCATTGACATGAGCTCCGGATTGAAGCAGTTTTAAGGCAATCAGAGGATAACCGTGGGAAACTGCATTCATCAAAGCTGTGTTTCCCTGAACTCCACTTGTGTTGGGATCGACAGAATGGTTCAGTAATAATTTGACCATGGACATGTCCCCGTTCATCACCGCATGGTTCAGGGGGCTCAGAGAGTTATGGTCCGTCCAGTTCGGATCAGCACCGTTTCCCAATAAGATTTCTGCACTTTTATAGTTTTTTGCCAAAGCAGCCAAAATCAATGGGGTTTCCTGATTTTCTGTAATCCAACTATGATCCGCACCCTGCTCAAGGAGATAGGTCACCATTTTTGGAAAACCTCTTTTGGCGGCGTAAATCAAATTCAAATTAAGATCGGCACCTCCTTTGTAAAGGAGTTGGGCGGTTTGCAGATAATTTTTCAATAGTGCGTGAACCAATGCGGTTTTCCCATGATTATCCTCAATTTGAGGATCTGCTCCTTTAGCGAGAAGGGACTTGACCACATCAGTATGCCCCTGGGAAGCAGCCCAAATCAGAGGGGTGGCGCCATCGGAACCTTTTTCGTTGATCGAGGCTCCATAGAAGAGGATCAGTTCAACAAGGGGGAGATGCCCTTTCATTGCAGCCCAGGTTAAGGCAGTCCATTGGTCTTTGTCACGAATGCTGAAATCAGCTCCGGATTCCAGCAGGACTCTTGCGGTTTTGGTATGACCTCCCCCTGCGGCAAGCATCAGTGGTGTCCAATTTCCAGGATTCATGGCGTTGACATCAGCTCCCTGTTTTAATAGAAGCCTTACCGTTGCAACATGTCCGCTTTTGGCAGCCCACATCAGAGGATTCCATTCCTTATCGTCACGGGACTCAAGATTTGCATTGAGTTTCAATAGAATTTCAACGGATTTGGTGTTTCCACGACTGGCCGCAAAAATCAATTTCTCGGAAATGGGATAACCTCCTTCAGCAAGAAGTTGAACCAGCTTCATTTCCCCCCCATCGACAGCATGCATCCAGGCGGTTCGGCCAAAACGGTCTTTGATCAGTCTGGAAGCTCCGAAATTCAGCAACAGAGCTGCAATTTCAAGATGACCTTCTGCAGCCGCAAGCATCAATGCAGTTTCCCCACGTTGATTGCTTATAGAGGTTTCGGCGCCTTTTTCCAGGATTGTTTTTACGAGGCTGACGTTGCCCGAAATGGTTGCGTCATGCAGAACGTTCTGGCCTTGATGATCCTGATGATTGAAGGGACTTCCCCCGTTAATAAGTAGCTCTGCAGTTTCAAAGTGGCGGCTTCGCAGGGCGCCCTGAAGAGGAATCATGCCGTTGCCATCGAATTCGGAGGGATCGGCCTTCAGGGAAAGCAATAATTTGACGACCGTTGTATGTCCTTCAACTGCAGCCACAATCAATGGAGTTCTTAGATTCTCTTTTTCCTTCTGGTTCACTTCCCCTCCAAAACGGGCCAGCAGGCGGACCAGTTTTTTATGCCCGTTTTGAACCGCCATGAATAAGGCGGTGAAGCCGTTTTTAGAGGCAATGTTGATTTCAGCGTTGTTTAGGAGGAGTTTCTTGACCGAGTCCAAATCTCCTTTTTGGGAACCAAGCATCAATGCGGTGTGGCCGAAATGGTTCTGGTGGTCAACATTGGCTCCGTTTTTCAGTAGGATATCCATACAATCCAGATGATGATTCACTGTGGCCTGCATCAGTGCCGTCCGGTTGAGAAAACTAACAGCGTTGGGATTGGCTCCATTTTCAACAATCATTGTGGCGATATCTGCATGTCCGTTTTCAGAAGCATGAAAAAGGGCCGTGCGGCCTTCAGAATCGGTATCGTTGATACGTGCTCCCTTTTGAATCAGGAGTTTCACAGTTTCTAGGCTGCCGATTTCCGAAGCAAAAATCAGGGGAGTATAGCCTTTGAAAGACCCACTGCCGCGCAGATTGGGACTAATGCCATCATTCAGCAGGCTTTTCACGGCGTTTGCACTTTTCTGAATGGCCAGCATCAGACGGGTCCATTCCTCCTTTTCTCGTGCACTGATGAGAAAATTTTCGAGCCCTGTAATAGGCCCGGAGATGCTGATTTTATTTAAATTTTTTGGAGCTTCCGGAGTAACTGAACTAAGGTCTCCCGTTTTCCAGTAGAAGAAAAGCATGCCAACAATGAGCATCTTTCCAGGGAAACAGTTCAGCAAGCCATTCATTGCTTTCCGGGGGGTGCTTGATAGGGAACGATTTGATGACTGATATTGAGCAGAATTCCGGTCAGGAACAAGGTGGAAAGCAGATTTGATCCGCCATAACTGATGAAGGGCAATGGAAGCCCTTTGGTGGGCATTAATCCGTTGACGACAAAAAGGTTGAGGATGACCTGAAGACTGAGAATGGTGGTTGAGCCGAATGCCAAATATTTTCCAAAACGGTCTGGAGCATTCCATGTGATCCAGTATCCTCTCCAAATGAATAAGGAAAAAATACCAACTAGCACAGAGACCCAGAAAAACCCTAGTTCTTCTCCAATGACTGCAAAGATGAAATCCGTATGGGCATCAGGAAGGAAAAAAAGTTTCTGATGGCTTTCTCCCAAACCTTTCCCGAACCATCCGCCAGTTCCAAGAGCGATGTAGGATTGGATGATCTGAAATCCGGAGTTTAAGGGATCTTCCCAGGGATTGAGGAAAGCAAGAACTCTTTTTACCCGGTAACTGTGGCTTGCAATCAGAAAGCCCCCAATGAGAGACATGCCGAGAAGGCTTCCGAAGATGTGAAAGAGTCTACCACCTCCTACATAGAGCATCATCAAAACGGTAGTGGCGATCAGGATCACAGATCCGAAATCGGGCTGGAGCAGGATCAGAAAAAGGAAGAATCCAGTAACCAGGAAGTTAGGAGTTAATCCTCGGAAAAAGGAGGACAGTATTTCTTGTTTACGTTCTAGGTAGGCAGCAACATAGATGATGAGAACGATTTTTAACATTTCAACAGGCTGAAATCCGATGCTTCCGAAACGAAGCCACCGGCGCCCTCCCTTAACTTCATGTCCGATTTCGGGAATCAGCACAAGGATCAGCATCAAAAGCATGCCAAGCATCATCCAGGAAGCGTTTTTGCGCCAGAAGTGATAGTCGATTTTAAGTCCCAGCCCCAATGCCGTAATTCCTAGGGCAATATGGAGCAAGTGTTTTTGAAGGAAAAAATAACTGTTTTGATACTGAATTTCTGCAAAGGGAGCACTCGTGCTGTATATCATCACCGTACCCCAACCTAACAGTAGTAGGGTAGAACCCATCAAGGTGAAATCGTATTTTTTACCCATAGGAGATTTAATCACGATGGACCAGAGGTCTAGAAGAATCATGAACTGGTTTCTGATAACCAACAGAACTCAGTAATGATGATCCTTTTAGAACTTCTTATACTTTAGGATTTTCGAAACTACTTGGTAGGTTCCTACGATTCTTTGCAGGAGACCGTATATACATACTGCGGTTTCTATGCCAAGACGAAGAGAGATCAGGTGGATTTGAGGAGGGCGTAGAGGCGTTCGAATTCGTCTAGGTCCTGGTAGTAGATTCTGATTTCTCCCTTTTGTCCGGAATTACGGATGCCAATCCGAGTGCCAAGATGGCGTTGGAGTTCTTCTTCTAGGCTTAGCAGCATGTGTTTTCTTTCTTCAGAGGTAGGGATGTTGTTCTTTTGCATGCCAGCTTTTGGCAATTTCCCAAGCATTTGCCGGACCTGTTTCTCCGTTTCACGGACGCTCCATTCCTGTTGAAGAAGCTGCTTTCTTAACAGAAGCTTCAAAGCTTCTGAAGGAAGTGATAGCAGAGCCCGTGCGTGGCCGGAAGTCATTCTACCTAATTCCACATCATTCTGGATTGCCTCTGGAAGTTGCAGCAGGCGGACCAGGTTTGAGATGGTGGTACGGTCCTTTCCGATTCGTTCGGCAAGGTCATCCTGAGTATAACCATGTTCTTTGAGGAGATGTTCGTAGCTTCGTGCCTCTTCCATCGGAGTCAGATTTTCACGCTGGATGTTTTCCAGCAAAGCGGTTTCCAGCAAATCCTGATCTTTAATGTTCTTGATCAGAACCGGGATTTCGTGATAATCCAGCATTTTTAGGGCACGTAGTCGACGTTCCCCCGCAATCAGCTGAAAATGTCCGCTTAGCTCAGGATGAATCCTAACTACCAGGGGCTGAAGCACTCCCTGATGTTCAATGGATCTTGATAACTCTTTTATCTTCTCTTCATTAAATTTTTTTCGTGGTTGAAGCGGGTTGAGGCTAATTCTGCTGATGGGAATGTTGACCAGTTGGTCTAAAGAAGGTTCTGCCATGATGAAGAATTTATCGAGAATGGGTTTCCTCACACTGGAGAGTTCCTGGATCATCCACGTTTGCTCTTTGCAACGGAGATACAGAATCCTGTTGTAATTGGAGGTAGATGAAAAATTCACGATTTCCGCTTTTTTTGCCTTTAATCACAGATTCCATTTGTCCGAGTATGACCAGTTGAAGTTTGGTTGCTAATTCATTGAGTTGCTTGAGAATCCTGGAATGGATTTCCTCGTTTTTAACAAGTCCACGTTTTCCTACCTCTGCCACCCCGGCTTCAAACTGGGGTTTGACCAAGGCCAGGATTCTTCCTCCGACTTTCAGGAATTCAAGTGCTTTAGGCAGAATCAAGTTGAGTGAAATAAAGGATGCATCAATTACGACCAGATCGACTTTATGACCGATGCGTTCAAATTCAAGATGTCGGAAATTTGTTCTTTCCAAAACCGTGATGCGCGAATCCTGGCGTAGTTTCCATGCGAGCTGACCATAACCCACGTCCACACAAAAGATCCTGGCAGCCCCGTTTTGAAGCAAACAATCACTAAATCCACCTGTGGAGGCACCCACATCTAGAGCTTCCAGACTTGTTACATCAATCTGGAAATCCTTGAGTGCGCCCTCAAGTTTCACACCTCCACGGCTGACGTACTGTAACTGTCGGCCTCTTAGTTCTAGGTCGGATTTTGAAGTGAGCCTATGTCCTGCCTTCTCGATTCGTATACCATCCGAAAAAACGATGCCGGAAAGAATCATGGCTCGGGCTTTCTCCCGGGAGGTTGCCATTTGTTTTTCAACAAGCATTTGGTCGGCTCTCATTTTTTGGGGTTTATTCATCGTGTCATGTCAGCAATCCAGGGACATGAATGAGATCCATTGACCACAGAGAGAAACTTAGGCTGGACTCATTCACGTTCGATGTTCAATTCCAAAATCTTTTGCCTATCCTTTTCAATCACTTCCTCTTTGGTTTTTTCCAACTGTTCCTGAACCTCCTCCAATGAATTTAGGTCTAAGGGAAGTTCCTCCAGCTTTGGTTCTTGCGTAAGGGGAGATTCTTTTTCCCCGACGGTTTCTTCCTTTTCTGTCTCTTCCTTTTCCTGACTATCTTCTTTGTTGTCGGATTCCTGTTGCTTCGATTGCTGTTCTTCTCGTGCCTTTTCGATGGTGGGTGCAGGGGGATAGTCAACAACATTAAAAACCTGGGGCGAATCATCCTGGACGATTTGCTCCTGTATTTCAGGAGCAATAGGCACTGGAGGAGTCGGGGCTAACCCCTGTCGAACTTGTGAGGCTTGATTTTCGGGAACTTCAACTTCGATATCAGGAGCTTCGATCGGAGCAATCGTCACCAATCCAGTGATGGTCAGTAAATTGGTTTGGGAACCACTGGCGCCGAGAACGAATTCAGTACCCCTGACTCCAACCACGGCAGTTACGGTTCTTATTTTAAATCGGTCCCGTTTCCTTCCTTTTCTTCTTATAGTTTTACGAGCAGATATTTTAGGAGTCACTTTAAACTGCCCCTTCCCCGTCAGCAGAGAAACCTTAGTCTGATCTTCAGTAAGATTATCCAAACCGAAGAAAGATCGGGAACCTAGCTGGATGGTTTCATCCTTTTTAGGTAAACGGATGAGTGCCTTGGAACTTGCTCCAGTCTGAACTTGGTCTTTGAGCTGCAGAGGAATCTTTGAACCTTTTTCACTGAAAATCATGACCTGGCCAGCACGCATGATTTTGACCAATCCGAGTTTCAATTCAAGCTCCACCTCTTCTGCAAAAACAGGAAAGGTTAAGAGAACCCAAAAGAGCAAAATGGTTAAGATGTTGCGCTGCATTGGGAATTAAAAAATGAGGATCATTTTGAAGGAGCCCAAATTTTTCTGATAAGTCTCAGAGGTATTGCTGCTTCCCTGTTCCAACTGCGGAGTTAATGACAGAATCATCCAGCCCGTCAACGGATACATCAATTCAATACTGACATTCTTTTTCTCGCTGGTTTTCTTGACCCCATCAGTATTGACAACCCGATAAGCGGTATTGGACTGTTTCAGCATGGGAGTGAGTTTCCATTTTCCAAGAGGAATTCCAAATTTGTAACTCAAAGAAATCTCAGAGTAATCATTGGTGTTGGTTTGAAAATCATTGACCGAATTGACCAATTTGAACTTATGGTTCCAAGCCAATAGTTTGATCTGGTATTCCAAACTCATTCCCATGGAAAACCCGTTTTGTTCGCTGTTGTCATAGTTGGTTTTGTTCTTCCGTTCAAGATTGATTTTCCAACTGCTACTTTCAGAATTCTTCGTTGTTCCAGTCAAATTAACAAACTGATCGCTGCCGTATAGTTTGTAATCTTTCAGTTGGGGATCCCTATTACTGCTCGTCTTGTCACTGTCACTCATGCTGACTGTGTTGATGCCCAATGAAGTTTTTAGTTCAAAGGGGAAAAAATAGAAATTTTCAAACCAATCCCAGGAAATCTGCTTGAATAACACAGCATAATCCGAAAGGGCTTTTTCCTGGTATCCATCTCCCATCAACAAAGCATTCAGGGCCATCCTAGATTCATGATCAAAGCGCTTGTTGTATGTAGAAAGTAGGGTGAGGCTTCCTTTGTGTGCAGACGTTTTGGAACTTTCTTGATTTACAGAAAGGAAGTTGTCGTCCTGGAATGCTTCACTAATGACGATCAACTGGAAAGATGGTTTTGCTTTTTCCCGCTTCACTTTGTCTGTTTCCAAAAAAACGATGAATTCTTTTTCATTTCTTCTCAGTCGGGTCTGAACTTCAACCAAAAAAATATTCTCTCCAGGCTGCAATTGATAGGGAACACGAATGGTTTCCTCGTAAATTCCTGGAGCAGAAGGCTGTTTTTTCTGGTTGACCTTAATGTTTTCGATTTCACTGAAGGCACTGACCTGAAAAATAAATTCTCCTTTTTCTTCCTGTACAAGATCTTTGCTGAGGGGAAAAATCAGAATGTCTTCCTGGGTGCTTTGCAATTCTGACAAATCCTTGGGAGCTTCAGGAACTATAGGGACTTCCGGATCCGGAAGTTCGATTTCTTGGATATCAATCATGACAAATTCACCATTTGTTGTGATCGACGGATAGAGAAGACGTGCATCGATTGGAGGAAGCGGGTCCAATGGTGCAACTGGCATTTCGATTTGCATTTCCGTGACTTCTTCCTTTGGTAGCGTCAAATCAAGGGGAAGGATAAGCTTGGCATAGTTTCCTTTATTTTTGATTAGGGCAGATGTCAGTTGCGTCAAAATTTTGTTGAATTGTTCTTGATCACAAGGACTGCAGAAATCATCCACAATATGCATCTCATTGCTTTGAGTTCGAACTAGGCTAAGTTGAAAAGCCTCATTTATTTGTTTTATCCGAAGCACAAATAAAGTTTGGACTCCTAAAGCCTGAGACATCAACCTCAAGCAATGAGCTGAAATGCAGGGGCCAGGTCCAATGATTTTCTCAATGGATTGATGGGCTGCCTTGACCTTTGATGATTCCAGGAGATTAAAATTCCTGGTTAAAAGTTTGCGTTGTTGTGATTCAATGTATTCCAGTTCCATGTCGATCTCTCCCATAATCGTCGTATTCAGAATGGCAGCTTCCTTGGAATACGCCTGACTGGGGAGAACCATAAAGTGGATGAACAGGATGGGCAGAAAACCTAATGCTTTGATCAAGATGATGATCTGCCAGGGGATATTCTTTTTAAGAAATCTTCGCACGAAGAAATCTGCTGGTGAATTGGATCAAGGTGCCTGGGGCCTTATTCCTGGTATACATACTCATCATCAGGTACCTCCTGCTGAAGGGAATTGCCCTGAAGCCATCTGAGTGCTTCGTTAAGGGCTTCAGATTCCATTCTTGAACGGCATTCAAGCGTGCAGGAACCCAGATGAGGCGTCAACAGGCAGTTTTCCAACAAAGATAGGGGGCCTGTGTATGGTTCTTTTTCAAACACATCGATAGCTGCTCCAGCGATGCCCCCTTTTTCAAGAGCATGTTTCAAGGCAATTTCATCGACAATTCCTCCTCTTGCCGTGTTGATCAAGATGGAATTTGAACTCATTTGCTCCAGTTCTCTGACACTGATCATATGTCGAGTCTCTTTCCATAAAGGCACATGCAATGAAAGAATGTGTGAATTTTGAAGAAGTTCTCCAAGCTCCGCACTTCTGATTTTCAAACCCTCTTGTTGAAGGGCATGAATTTCGGTGGTCTTGTCTGCAATATCCAGGACCAAGATCTCACGAGGAGAAAAGGACCTGAGAAGCCGGGCCACAGAGGTGCCTATCCGACCGAATCCTATTAGGCCAATGATCGATTCACGGATTCCTCTTCCAGCAGGACGTGACCATTCCTGTTTTCGTATACCTGCATCGAGCATATGGACAAAACGACTGGTACTCAGCATTTGACCCACTGTCAATTCAGCCACCGCGCGAGTGACTGCATCCGGAGTCCAACTGACCCGAATACCACGTTTTCTGCATTCATGGAGTGGAACTCCATCAAGTCCTATTCCTACTCTGGCAATCATCTTCAGGTTGGGGTTGATGTCGATCAGAGGGAGGAGATTTTCTGTTCCGGCAACCAGGGTTTTACAGTCTTTAGCTGCTTCTAAAAGTTCTTCAGGTTTGAGTTTTCGACCACTATTGTTGTTGCTCCAGGAAAAATCAGATTGTTTGAGCGGTTCCAGAATTGTGGGGTCTGATACACCAAACGGAGAGGTGGAGATGAATAGATCCATTTTCAAGAAACTGTATTTGGATGAAACTTGGGAATGAGGGGCATCACTGAGGATGATACTTTAAAGAAATGACCAGCCAACTCCTCTCAAAATGTTAAATCATCATGGGTCTAGGAACTTATGATCTGATATGGGAATTTTCCTAGAAGATCATTTGGAGGTTTATGATTTACATGTGCCGAATCCTTAATCATCGACTAGTGGCTTCTGGCAAAGATGTCATCTATCTGCATTCAAATTTTCAACAGATTGTCTATTTTTTTAAATGCTTAAAGACATTTAGCCTTTTTCCGTAAAGTTAAACACTCCGTCCCAGTTCGCAGGAGGAGGTTGTTCAAGATACATTTTACAGCGATTCACATAAGTCAGACAGGGACCATCTTCGGGTTCGAGTTTTAAGGCATTTTCAAAACATGAGATAGCATCCTTAAAATTCAAATCCTGATAGCATTTCATCCCTTTTTCATAATGCTCCATTACTTCCTGCATGGAACCTGCCAATTCATTTTTCTTGGCCAGTAATTGATAGATTTTAACAGGCTCGTTTTTGCCAACCACTCTGACAACATCCAGATAACGAACATCGATGGAATCCTCTGCCAGTTTGTAGGTATTTTCAGCGATCATCGTGTAGGTTTTATAAAATTTATTTGCACCTTCCAAGCGTGCCGCCAGATTAACGTTATCTCCCATCATGGTGTAGTCCGTTTTGCTGGCAGACCCCATGTTACCTACAACGATCGGGCCACTGTTGATGCCCATTCGCGTATAGAGCATGGGTCGATTTTCTTCCCTCAGTTTCTTTCTCATTTCTGTGTTGCGATCCTGCATATCCAGTGCAGCGTGACAACTGTCTCGTGCATGATTTGGGTTGTCCAGCGGTGCTCCCCAAAAAGCGATGATTGCGTCCCCTTCAAATTTGTCGACTGTGCCGTTGTAGGATGAGATCACTTCGCACATGGTGGTCAGGTATTCGTTGAGAAGCTGGACCAGTTCCTCAGGAGTCAGGCTTTCAGAAACCGTTGAAAATCCTTGGATGTCAGAAAAAAAGGCAGTCATTTCCCGACGTTCTCCACCCAGTTTCAGTTTGTCGGGATCTTTAACAATCATGTCGATCACAGCCGGGGAAAGATACTGTGAGAAAGCACCACGGATGAAGGTTTTTTGCTTTCGTTCAAGCATGAACAGATAAAGGTTGATTGTTATCATGCTTAGAAAACATGCCATCAAGGGATAGCTCAAGGAGAAGACCAGTCCATGGTAGATGTAGGCATAAACATTAAGCGAGGTGTAGACAATGATGATCAGAAGAAAAACCATGTTTTCAAAACGTTTGAGCTGACTCACCGCAAGGAAAGCCAACAGCAGGATCAGCATGACTAGGGATTCAAATGTAAAAGATGCAGGTCTGATGGGTTGCTGTTTCATCATCGTGGAAATCGTATCCGCGATCACTTCGATCCCGTAAACCTCTCCAACAGGTGTTTCAAAGATATCATGAGACATTTCTGAGGTATCACCGACCAGAACCAGTTTTCCTTCGACCAGTTCCCTCAGGTCTTCTGTTTCTTCCAGATATTCTTCTTCATTGAGGTCTTCCAAATCTTCGAGATCCATAAGAACTTCGATGGCAGTAATCACNGCNGGGGTTTCTTTNAGAAANGTCATNCCNCCNGGAAGNCTTGGNTAATCAATCCANAGNAAATCGTATTCATCAAGGGGCATGCTGAGTTCTCCAAGAGTCAGTACCCCATTNTCTAGTGANGGTTCGACATNCAGATACATCGCTAANGCTTGAACGGCATANGGCCAGATATTATGTTCTTTGTTGATTTCCGGGTAAAAACGGATCCTAGAAAGTTGCCCTCCTATTTCCGTGACGTTGGTGTAACCTCTTTTGGTAGCCTCATTCAGGACTTCTGTCGCATCCGTGATACCATTTAAGCGGGTCTCCCCGAGGCTGTACCAAATNGGGGTGTCCAGATTAAGAAGAGAGACAACCATGGTTTTTCCTGATTCTCTAAGTGCTTCAGCCAGGATCGGATCCTCACCGTATCCGTTGGGAAAATCCATGATCATGTCCAAGGCAATCACTTCAGCCCCAAGCCGTTTAAGATTAACCACGATCTTGGCAATATCTTCACGTTTCAGAGGCCAACTTCCATATTCCTCGAAAAAATCTTCTTCGGTGTCCACGATCAGAATGTNGTCGTAAAGAAATTCTGTTTCTTCTGAAGGAAGGGTTTGGGCACGGAACTCGTGTCTCAGTCCGAGCAGGGGNTTCTCAATTCTAGGCAGAAGTTCAAAACGTTCTGCACCAAGCATCAAAACAAAGATAATGACGGTGATCCAGAGGTCGAGACGTTTAAAAATCGTATTCATGTTTTTTTTATTTTTTTGGGATTTTGTTGAATCATCATCTATTTGTTTAGGTGATTTCACCACCGAAGCAGGCCTGCCTTTTTGACTTTTTTCTTTAAGTTGCTCACTACGGAGTTCGATNTAACGTTTCTTGGCCTCGTTTTTATCCCCCCTGCTTTGGCTCATCGATTTGACCCAAAGAGCATGATCAACCTTTCGTTGAGCAATTTCTTTACGAGCCTTTAAGTTTTCCTGATCCATAGGAACCTGAGGTTTTATTAATGCAATATGCTTTAAAGGGTTGAAATTATGCCATTCTCCATCAAGAAACAATGCTTTTGTCAACAACGGCAACAAGCCTCACTGGCTCATCAACCAGATCCCAAAGCGCTTGACCGAATTCAATATTTGAGTTCAACTAAAAACACACTCCACATTCAACCTCAGGAGGCAGGATGTGGCATAAGTTAGGTGATNCTGTTGTCCTGCCGAAAATTCCTAATTCTGGCTTCTTTNTGGTTTCTAGCNGTCATCATTCCATTTCAGCTTTGGGGNNTGCCACCGATTGAATGGAAGTCCACGAAAACCCTCCCCCGTTTCACAGGTTTGCGGGAGAATGTGGAACTCCGTGAACTTCTGGAAGAAATCCTGAAAAACTATGCAAAAAAACCTGGGCGGATTAGGGTTCATCCGGAAATCCAGAACCAAGTGAGCACTGTTCAGATCAAGGGAAGAACCATGGAGGGAATCTTTGGGCTGCTCCTGGAAATTCATGGCTTGAGCATGGTNGAAGATGATCAAGGCCTGTTGATACTGCCGATGAGACTGGTTTGGAAATACCTGAAATTTCAAAAACCGGTCCGTGACCCCGTACCNCTTGAAAACGTCCTGAAGGAGATTTCTCAAAAAGGCAGGATCATCATCCGGTTTGACCGGGAGAAAATGAAGGATCAAAAGCTACTCAGGAGCCTTGCTGCAAAGAGTGTCAAACAAGCTCTCGAAGAACTGGCGAAGCGTCAAAATGCCCATTTGATTTATCATCCTAGACAACATTTGCTGGAATGGTATCAGTCCGAAGAAATCTTACAGCGTTTCGTTTTTCTCAAACATACCAATCCCTCCTGGATCAAATCCATGTTGGAAGGGCTTCATCCAAACCTGAATTTGGAACGTGTAATGTTGAGTTATCCTGCTCCGGAAACGGTCCTGCTCCAGGGGCCTAAGCAGGATTTGGAACTGATTGAGGAACTCATCAGGCATCTTGACCAGTATGAAGATTCTTCGGAAATNGAATCTGATCANACGTTCCACAGGTTGGAGTTACGATACCTGCATGTTGGAAGCAGNAATATTAGCCGAAACGGACGTTTGGTGGAGATTCCTGGGGTCAAATCGCGGCTGTTGGAAATGATCGAGACCATGGATGAATCAGACCCTTTGCTGCCGGTTCGTTTTTTGAAGATCCTGGAAGATGAAGAACGTAATGTGCTCATCCTGCAGGGATCCCGAAAACAGTTGCTGTTGCTGCAGAGGCTGATCGAACTTTGGGACCGGCCGGTCCCGCAGATCAAAATTGAAGCACATATTTTTGAAACCAATGAATCTGATGCCCTCAAGCTTGGGTTGGAATTCAGTGGTAGAGGTCTGGCTGATGGTGGAATGCTCAGTGCTGGCTCAGGAGAATCTTATGCTTTTGATATCACTCTGGGGCCTCAGGATACCTCCCAGGGCATGCGTATCGAAGCAACCTTAAGGTTTCTCCAGTCAAAAGGAAGAGGAAGAGTCCTTTCACGTCCTCTGGTTGTGACAGCCAACAACATTGAAGCTGAGATGAATAGTGGTTCGGTGATCAATATCAGGCTTACCGGAGAAAAGACTGCCAGCTTGCAAGAGATCAAGACCGGGGTTACGCTCAGGGTCACTCCAAGGCTGATTCCAAATCCTGGGGACAATCGTTCTCAAGATGAGATACTGCTCAACGTCTATGCCGAAACCAGCATCCCCATGGCAGAAAGCAACATTGACGGGATTCCGCAGATCAACAGCCAACGTGCTCGCTCAGAAGTCATCGTTCGTCAAGGACAGCCTTTTTTGATAGGAGGATTGATCAAGGAACGTGAGTCCATGAGTCAGTTTGGGGTGCCACTGCTAAAGGACCTTCCTCTCATCGGTTGGTTGTTTCGATCCGAGGGTAATGCCTCTCAATTTGATCACGTTCTTGTTTTTATCACTCCTACTCGCTTGGATCCTGTTTTGACTCACAAGCTCCCTGATTTGAATATGCTACAGAAGCCATTAAAAGCAAGCACAGAAAGATGAATAAATTTTCTGAGAGTCACGATTCTGAAGATTTTGATGAAGGAACCTTTCAGAAATCCAAGCAAAGTGAACGCAGGCAGGCTTATTTTTTTTTGATCCTGGGAGGACTGGTGTTTCTGGACAGTGGTTCCCCAATTCCGATACCTCTAACAGGACTTCCCTCGGTTTTGTTGGGTTTGGCGATCATGGCCTATGGTTGGAGCCAATGGCGATCTTATCAGCGTCTGCCACTTCATGAAGCAATTCAATTGGGCCGTGTTCAGGGAGGTCGATTGAGTCGCACCGATCTTTTTCTCAAATTACGCCTGAGTGCCGAAAAGACGGATGAGCTTTTGGACTTGCTCATCCAAAAAGGGTTTCTGGAAAGGATCGATGAGGATCTGCCTCCAGAAAATGAGCCCGTCTATAGGCTTCTTTCCTGAAAATAGTCCATGCAAGGTTCCGGTCAAAGCTTCCCGGAGGCTTCTAATGTTCCTCAAGCGCTGTTGAGACTGCTTAGTGTGATCTATGGATTCCTGGTTCGCTTTCGATTGGTGCTTTACCAGAAAGAATGGTTCAGGTCCAGGCATCCCGGAGTTCCTGTTATCTCCGTTGGCAATCTTACAGTGGGAGGAACTGGAAAAACTCCACTGGTGAGCTTCTTAACACAAAGTGCAAAGGATGCCGGATTTAAGCCTGCCATCATCAGCCGGGGTTATCGCAACCGCTCCCAATCGAAAATCCAGCGTGTTCGTTTCTGTGAGAACTCCGTTGTTGATGCAGCAGTTTTTGGTGATGAACCGACTATGCTGGCCAAGGACAATCCGGAAATTCCAGTTTATGTTTCAGCGTCCCGAGTCGATGGGGCAAAGATGGCCAAAGAATGGGATGATCCGGGACTACTGATTCTGGACGATGCCTACCAGCATCTGGCGATCGCGCGTGACCTGAATCTGCTTTTGGTTGATGCGGAGCGGGGATTTGGAAACAAACAACTGCTTCCCTTGGGACCGCTCCGTGAAGACTTGGAATCGGCAGGCCGTGCGGATGCAGTGATTGTGACCAAAGCCAATTTAGGACCTACTGATGAAGTGATCCAATCCCTTCGTGAGTACATCCGTAGCGATTGCCCTGTATTTCGTTTTGAATACCGGATGGTTAAAATCTTTCGCTTGGATGGTCTGGAAGAAATAGATCCTTCTACATTAAAGGCCAAGCGTCTGCTTTTGAGCAGCGGAATTGCCAACCCCCAGAGCTTTTCCAAAATGCTGAAACTCGAAAAGGGTGATCCTGTCTCAGAAATGCATTTTGAGGATCATCATCAGTATCCTGAGTCATCAGTGCGTAAAATGGTTGAATGGGGAAACAGCATCCCGCATGATTTTTGGCTGACCACGGAAAAAGATGCCATCAAACTAGCATCCGTTCAGGAATTGCAGCAGAAATTATGGGTCGTCAAAATGGAAATGCAGCCAGATCCCGAATGGCCGGCCTTTTTTAATGAATTTCTTGAGGGTTTGTAATGGGATTCAGGAAGCTTTTGACCCATTCTGAAATTTGTGATTGTCGGTCTTGGTGTTAGAATAAGCCTTTCAAAACTTTTGAAAATGATGATCTTCAGGTATCTTGATTAAGTAGAAAGCATACATTGATGAGTCGGAACAGAATCTTGCTGGTTAAGTAAGGAGGCATGAAATGGCGTTGTTAACCGTTCATTCTTTTCCAGACCCGGTGCTTAAGCAAAAAGCTCTGCCGGTGAAGGAATTTGACGAGAAACTTGCCGAGCTTGCAGACAACATGCTTGAAACCATGTATGAAGAACGGGGGATAGGTTTGGCTGCAGTGCAGGTTGGGGTGCTTAAACAACTGGTGGTGGTGGATTTGAAAAGCGGTGAGGAAGATATCAGCCTCCGCGAACCGAGGGTCTTTGTGAATCCCCATATAGTTGAAAGAAGTGGAGAAACGATCTCGGAAGAAGGTTGTCTCAGCGTGATTGAGTATCGGGCGGAAATTAAAAGAGCTGAATCCATCAAACTCGAATTTCAGGACCTCCAAGGAGAACCCAGGACTATGGAAGCAGAGGGGCTTCTTTCGATTTGCATTCAGCATGAATTGGATCATCTCCAAGGCATTCTTTTCATCGACCACCTCCCCATACTGAAACAGAAAATGGTCAAAAAACGACTGGCAAAACTGGCTCGTGAAGCGGCATGAGGATAACGAATCCGACGATTGTCACAATCGTTTGTTTTTTGCTAATACTCTGTTTCAAATCGGAAACAGCTCAGGCCCTAGAATTTGAATATGCACATGCAACCGTTATCACGGAATCAGGCATTTCCATACCTGTCGAAGTTTCGGATACTCCTGAAAAACGAAGCCTTGGGCTTGGGAAACGGGATATGCTCCAGAAAGATTGGGGCATGTTGTTCGTCTTCCAAAAACGTATTCCTCACCATTTTTGGATGAAGGACATGCGTTTCCCGATAGACATCATCTGGATTGACAATCACAGGATTGTTGAGATGGCTGAAAATATCCCTCCCCCTGAGAAAGACGCTTCACCCAAAGTCCTGAAACCCAGTTATCCTTCCAATTTTGTCCTGGAGATCGAGGCGGGCAGAGCTAAAACCCTGGGCCTCAGGATGGGTCAAAAGTTACGTTACCAGTTTTAAAAAGACTTATGGAAAGCAACGGTCCGATTTGTATTGTTGATGATGAACAGTCCATTCGAGAAACCCTTGAGGCGGTTCTCAAAGATGAAGGTTATCAGGTCATTTCCTGCTCAAATGCCGAAAGCTTTCAGCAGCAGTTGAAGGAACTAACCCCATCACTGGTGCTTTTGGACATCTGGCTTCCTGGGCGAGATGGAATGTCCGTGCTGGAAGAACTACGGGATACCCATCCTGAACTTCCTGTACTGATGATGAGCGGACATACAGGCATCGAATCCGCGGTGAGCGCGATCAAGCTTGGAGCACGTGATTTTCTTGAGAAGCCTCTTCATCTTGAAGTCATCCTGAACAAGATCGCATCCATCCTTTCCCGTAAGCGCCTCCAGGTTTTGGAAGAACTTCCATCCGATACCCGCTTGGAGGAAGCCAAAATCATCAATCGAGTGATTCCTGAAGAATCAGTGTTTCTGGAAGCTTCGGATATTCCCCAGAAAACCTTGAAGAAAAACGTGGTCCTTAACGGTATGGGATTGATCAGCGGAAGAAATACGGGATTGATCCTGAGCCCGCTTCCAGAAAATTCAGGGATCATCTATCGAACTCTGGATGGTACTTCGATTCCCGGAAACATCACTTCCCTCGAAAATTACGAGCATGCAGTAGCAACGCATACCTTCACGGCGAATTCAACCGTGCTTGCAACACAAAACCGCAGGGTTCGGACGATAGAGCACCTGATGTCGGCCCTCAGTATGGAAGGTATTAGTAATGTGCTGATCAAAGTCGATGAGGAGGTTCCGAACATCGACGGTTCAGCAGTGGATTTCTGCAGGCTCATCCAGGAAGCCGGAGTCAAAGAACAAAAAGAAAATGTGAAGTTTGCTGTGGTTCACAAACACATCCAGGTAGGAATCGGTGAGCTGGATAAAAAACACCTCTATGTGGAACCTTACGAAGGCTTTGAAATCCGCATGCGGGTCAACTACCCGGAGCCGATCCTGGAACAGGAATGTGTGTTTAACCCGGAAAAAGAATCTTTTTCGGAAAGCATTGCTCCCGCACGTTCATTCAATACCTTCGGAAACATTGATACTGCACAGAAAAAAGGTACTGTGGGCAGTGGCTATTTAAATTCCCATATAATTATTCATGATGGTAAGGTCATCAACACGGAGCTCCGTTTTGATGATGAATTCGTGAGGCACAAGATCCTAGACCTGATCGGCGATCTTTACCTGCTCGGTTACCCCCTTCGGTGCAGGGTCGTTGCCAACATGACCTCTCATGGTTACAATCAAGCCCTGGTGCAGAAACTGCACGTAGCTTTGCAGAGGCAATATCAAAAAAACGAATCCTCTGTCACCCTAAACGAAAGCTAAATACTCAGGATGAGACATCAGTCCCGATCCTATGCGTTACAGGCTCTTTATCAGTCCGAGATGCTTCAAAGCAAATCGATGCTGCATTGCGACCGTTTCCTGGAGCAACTGGAAACGTCAGATGTAACCAAGCAGTTCGCAAGGGAATTGATTGAGGGAACTCTGAGATTCCGTAAACAGATCGACCGAAGCCTGCGCCGCAATCTTGACAGTTGGAAGTTGAACCGTCTTTCATTTGTGGTACGGAATATTCTGCGTCTTGCCGCGTTTGAGCTCTGTTATCATAAACAGAGCTCCCATCAGGTGGTGATCAACGAAGCCATCGAACTCTGCAAGGATTTTGTGGATGATAGTTCTCATGGACTGGTCAATAGTGTGCTCCAGAAACTGCATGATGAAGCCCAGAATCCTGAAAAGGCATCCTCAGAAGGTAAAAAAAATTCCTCTACTTCTGTTACCCCAGAAGACACTCAGTCTCTGGAAGAGACCACCGGATAAATTCGCACTCAAGGTTGCGAATCTTTTCAGTCTTTTGATCTTCCTTCATCAGATGGGTTTATCGGTGTAGACGGAAGATGAAAATACCTCCCAGAAATAGAGCACCAATGATCGGGGTCACCATGAATAGGATCAATCCTGCTATCACCAGCATGATGGTGGACAAGGTCAGCCCTATTGATCGTTCGGGGATATTGAATTCCATGCTGGAAGATTGGTATTGATTTTCAGAATCGAGCTCTTTTTCTGCTTCCTCTTTGATTTTCTCCATTTCAGCCTCACTTAGGCCATACACTTCCTGCACGGCTTCTAATTCTGATTGAAGCTTGTCGTCCCCCTCCCTGGTTTCCCTGAGTTCTTCGGCTTTTTGTTGAACCCGTTTCAGCAACTCACGGTTCCATTCTTCGGATTTCATGGTTCAATGAGGAAAATTCCTAACAGTGGTTTTGAAGAAGGGATTCATAGTAGCGAACTTCATCCAGCTTATTTCTCCTGCGAAAGCCTTTGAGCAGGATCTTACATTTTTTTCTCATCACTCTGCGTGCCGCTATTTCATCTTCCTTGTGCAGTGAGACATTGGCCAGGATTTTTTTAAGGGATTGGACACGGAATCGGTCCATTCCCCAATATTTTCTGGAAAGCTGATCCGCATGCCCTCCGTGACGGGTCATCAACGCCTCATTCAACAGTGCAACCTGATGATGGGCGGTGATCCTCAGCCAGAGATCGTAATCCTCACAAACTTGAAGATTTTCATCAAAAAGACCGCATTTTTCCAGCAATTCACGTTTGAGCATCACCGTTGAGGGGGCCATCATGCAAAGTTCCAGACTAGGTTGGAAGATCCATCCCTCAAGTTTTTGGTGACGCCTTTTTGGATTGATCCGAAGTCCATTACGAATCCAAATCTCATCAGTAAAATGGAGGAAATGATCTGGACGTTCAAAGGCTGCTGAGATTTGTTTCTCAAGCTTTTCCTTATGCCAGATATCATCAGAATCGAGAAAAGCGACCCACTCACTGTCCGTGGCATTGATTCCAGAATTGCGTGCTTTGCTGACTCCACCATTTTCTGGCAACTGAATTGACTTAAATCCCCCTTCAAATGAATCCAGGACCTCTTTAGTTGCGTCCACCGAGGCATCATCGACCACACAGAGTTCAAAGTCAGAAAAGCTCTGACTCAAAACCGACTCGACCGCTAAGCCAACAGATTGACTGCGGTTGTATGTAGGAAGGATGACACAGATAAGAGGCATGCTTGATCATACAATATCTCAATGTCGGTTTTAAACCTTATCCGGCAGTGCTTTTCGTGCATCTCACTATACTGGGCTTGAGCTTGGGGATTTCAAGAGATAGATTTTCTGCAAAAACACAACCTCCCCGCATGCAATGACTTTAACAGCTTTCATCATGCAGTTTCTGGCGCCTCCATTGGGCTTCATCTGGCTTTCCGTGCTGGGTCTGTTGTTTTCTTTCCGGCGTTTTGGCAGAGGCTGTATGATCCTGGGTTTGATGCTATTGTTCCTTTTCTCGATTCCAGGATTGGGCATGCTCGTTACGATGCCGCTTCTGGAGACGAATACGGAATGGTCTGTGGACGATCTGAAAGATGCAGATGCCATCGTTGTTCCTTCAGGCGGATACTTTCCAAATGAGATTCGATTTGTTTCTGGAGAACATAGCATTCGCAGGGGAGATTACGGCCTTTGGCTGCATCAGCAGACCGGACTACCACTGGTCCTAACCGGAGGCAGAACCTACCATCCCGAAGCTCCAGCAGAATCGGAAGTACTTCGTGAATTCCTGAATTTGAACCCCGAATCGGTCTGGGCCGAAAAGAAATCGATGAACAGTTTCGAGCACGCTGTAAATCTTGAGAAGGGTTTTTCAGAACGCGGATGGGCCAAAAGAATTGTGCTGGTCAGTTCTGCAATGCACATGGTGAGGCTTTCCGCAGGGTTTCGTGCCAGGGGTTTTGAAGTGATTCAGGTTTCCATTCACGATCATATTGCTGAATTCAAGCAGGAAGCAGGTTTTTTGGAACATGTTTTTCCCTCTTGGCAAGGATTGAAAATTACCCGCCGCGCTTTCTACAGTTATGCTGGGATCCTCTCCTATCTGGTTCGAGGGAGGATTGGAATTTCAGATGTTTTCCATTCAGAGCCATCGTATCTAGCACCTCCAAGTTTCTGGCTTGGACGGGGCTGAAATCCCAAGTTTTTTTCTAGATCTGAATCGTAAAGCGTGCGCCGCTTGTTCGGGCATGTCATGATTTGATCCGATAAACATTTTCGTTTCATTTCATCTAATACAGGATCCCTTGAGCATCAATTCTTCCATCCGCAACATTGCCATCATTGCCCATGTAGACCATGGAAAAACCACCCTCGTAGATCAAATGTTCCGTCAGGCGGGACTTTTTCGGGAAAACCAGCAAGTCGAAGAGCGTTTGATGGACAGCATGGATCTGGAAAGAGAACGCGGGATCACCATTTCTGCCAAAAACTGTGCGGTACGCTGGGGTGAGGTAAAAATCAATATCCTCGACACTCCGGGACATGCCGATTTCGGTGGGGAAGTGGAACGTGCGTTGATGATGGTTGACGGGGCCCTGCTGCTGGTGGACGCCTCGGAGGGGCCTCTTCCCCAAACGCGTTTCGTACTGCGTAAAGCTTTGGAAGCGGGGCTGAAAATCATTGTTGTGATCAACAAGATTGATCGTGGTGATGCAAGGCCGATGGAGGTGTTGGATGAAATTTACGAGTTGTTCATCGAACTGGAAGCAACGGATGAGCAGATTGAATTCCCGCTGGTTTACGCTATTGGAAGGGATGGGATCGCACAACTTGAAATAGAAGACAAGGGAAGCGATTTAGTTCCTTTGATGGAGTTGATTGTGGAACACCTGCCTGCTCCAGAATTTCAGGAAGATAAAGCGTTTCAGATGCTGGTAGCAGATCTTGGCTATTCTGAATATTTGGGACGTCTCGCAATCGGTCGAGTGGCAAACGGAAAGGTTTCACGCAATGAAACACTCGTTTGCATCAATGAAGCGGGGGAGCAACTCAAACTCAGAGCAACCAAACTCCAAGTCTATGAAGGCCTGGCAACTCGGGAACTGGATCAGGTGGAACCTGGCGAGATTCTGGTCCTTTCTGGAATAGAGGATGTGCATATCGGGGATACCATCTGCACCCTCCAAGAACCTAAACCTCTGAAACGAATCTCAGTCGATGAACCAACGATTTCAATGCTATTCGGAATCAACACCTCTCCTTTGGCCGGTCAGGAGGGGAAATGGGTGCAATCAGCAAAAATCAGGGATAGGCTTCTCTTGGAAACACTTAGGAATGTTTCTTTGGAAATTGAAGATAACTCTGGAGAAGCATTTTTGGTCAAAGGCCGTGGGGAACTGCAGATGGCCATCCTCATCGAAACCATGCGTCGAGAGGGGTATGAGCTGACTGTTGGTCGCCCGGAAGTGATTTTTCGTGAACAGAACGGAAAACGTCTGGAACCGATTGAGGATGTATTCATTGACTGTGAAGAACCCTTCCTGGGGATCGTTTCGGAAAAACTTTCTCAAAGAAAGGGCCGAATGGTGAATCTTGTCAATCATGGGACGGGTCGAATTCGGGTTCAATTCCACGTACCCACACGAGGACTGATTGGCTATCGCAATGAATTTCTGACCGATACACGGGGTACGGGCATCCTCAATTCCCATTTATTAGGATATGAGGAATACAAGGGAGATTTTCCACAAAGATTGACGGGCTCTCTGGTTTCGGACCGTGCAGGCAAAGCAGTAACCTATGCCCTCTTCAATCTTGAACCAAGAGGCCGTCTCTTTGTCACACCTGGAGAGTCTGTCTATGAAGGTTCCGTCATTGGGGAACACAATCGTGAAAACGACCTCAACGTGAACCCCTGCAAGGAGAAAAAACTCACCAACGTCCGTGCTTCTGGCCGCGATGATGCCTTGTTGCTGACACCAGTTCTTCCTCTGACCCTGGAACAGGCGATCGAGTTCCTGAATTTAGATGAATGTCTGGAAATCACTCCCACCTCCATAAGGATCAGAAAACTGAAGCTTACCCAGCAGGAACGTAACCGTGACATCAAGCATCGTAAATCTTGAGATATTTGCGCTCCAAAGTTTGTTTCTTCTAAACCTCTCTTTTCAAAACATCTGAATTCATGAGATGATCTTTTCTGAAAGTAAAAAAACTTTAGGGGGTTGAAAGTTTTCAAGGAGTTGAGTCTCGTTCGTATGAAGAATAGAATGCTTTTAGGATAACCAAGGATTGGAGAGAAATTGGAAAATTTAATTCCTGAAATTGTCAAATACCTCTTTATCAGTGGAGCCATCATAGTGTTCTCGTTCTTGCTCCGCAATTTTATGGTCAATCACTACCCGATGCGCCTCAATCGGAGTTGGTCTGCTGCAAAATCCAACGACTTCCTTGAAATTTCAGAAGAACTCGAAGTTCCTGTGGAGAAAGAAAGCTCTCCAAATCGTGAACAATGGATTAGAAAAGCCAGAAAGTCTCCTCTTAAAACGGCGATGGTCATCCGCCAATGGTTGGAGGAAGAAGAGAGTTTCAGAGAACAAACAGGAATGCATGCCGGAACTTCCTGAAGTCGAAACGATTGTCCGTGGTCTGAATGAAGAACTTTACGGAGAAACAATAGATTCTCTGGAAATCTTTCGTAGTGATCCGATCATCCAGGGAGATCCTGAATTCTTCAACGAGTTTCTTTGTGGCCGGGAGATCCAAAAAGTCAGCAGGCGTGCGAAATATCTTCTTTTCCATCTTCATCCTGACGGGGGAATGGTGGTTCATCTCAGGATGACCGGTAAATTCACCTTGACCGAAAAAGCAGGCATTCCCGGTCCACATGAACGGATCTGGTTTCACTTGAAAAAGGGGAGAGTACTTGTTTTTTCGGACCTGCGCTGTTTTGGTACCCTGGAATGTGTAGATTCGTTGGAAAAATGGGAGCGTTCCAAAAAACTGGGTCATGAGCCTTTTTCGCAAGACTTCAATGCGAAATGGCTCAGAATACGTCTCAAAAAATCGAACCGCGAAGTCAAGCCACTGTTGTTGGACCAACAGCTTTTTTGCGGGCTTGGCAACATTTACGCTTCAGAAGTGCTTTACCGATGTGGAATCAATCCCTGCCGTAAGGCAAAACGCATCAAACTTAAAGAATGGGAACTGATTGTGGATCAGACCCGAAAAGTACTGAATGAAGCAATTGAGAAGAACGGTACGTCGATTTCGGATTTTCGAAAGGTTGACGAGAAAACCGGAGAATTCCAGAATTTTTTGCGTGTTTATGAATGTGAAGGAAAACCCTGTATCTCCTGTGGGATGCCGATTCAAAAAATCGTACAACAGCAAAGAAGCAGTTATTTTTGCCCTGGATGCCAAGTTTGATGATGCTTAAGCTAAGAATCCTACTGCTTGTATTTTTCAGTACTGTGCTGGCATTTCCGGTTTTTTCTCAGACAGTCCTACTGACCGACCACCCCGGAACGGGTTCTTATGAATTTGGTCAGGAAATGATCCGACTCTGGTGGGGTTCAGGAGAGGATGAAAAACATACTTTGACGGTTCGTCCGATAACGGAATCTTCAGAGCGACTCGTCATGTTGAGAAACCGTCAAGCGGAATTGGCGGTTATCGATGCCCGAAGTGCTCACCGTGATCTGGGAAAGGATCTGAGGCTGAGAGTGGTCTCGGTCCTCTGGCCCAATTTCCTGCATGCGGTTGTCAACCGTCTGACGCTTGCCCAACCTTCTGTTCTGAGTGCCCGCAGCCTGCTGGTCCATCCCAATGCCATGCAGGCCGCACAGATCTGGACCTCGATGGTACCAGGAGGACAACTGAGTTGGTGGGAACAGCAGCAGGGGTTGCAAGAACAGGGGATGCTTTATGACGGCATGTTCCTTTCAGCTCCGGTCCCATTGGAAGAACTCCGGCAGATGCTGGGACGTTTCGAAACACTGAGCCTGGCTTCACTGGAACCGTCCTTCATCTTAAGAATGCGTCAGAATTCACCTTGGTGGAAGAAATGGAAACTGGCGAAGGGTTTTTATCCAGGGCAGTCCCAAACCGTTGTTGGCCTGGCGAGTTTTTCGGTTCTCGTGGCAAGGGTTGACTATCCTCCGGATCAAACCGAAACATGGCTTAAGACGCTTCATCAACAAAAGGAAAAGCTGAACCCACACATCCTCTTCATGAATTTGGATGCCAAACACAATTCCCTCTTCCGGGATACCTTCCACTTTCATTCCAGGTCGCGCTCTTTTTTCGGGTTTTAAAGATTCCAGGTTCAGAGCATGACCGGCATTCAGGATAAGGGAACAATCTTCCGTCATATTCCGGTATTGGTGGATGAGGTCCTCCGATATGCTCCTGAAAGCTGTGAGACGGTGCTGGATTGCACCATAGGAGGAGCTGGGCACAGCATCTGTCTGTTGGATAAATTTCCACAAATGAGGCTTTATGGGATGGACAGAGATCTGATGGCCATCCAGGCCTCAAAGGAGAAACTCCTTGATCATGGAGATCGGGTCGAACTGCAGCATTCCAGTTTTTCGGAACTGGAGTCGTGGTTGATGTTGTGGAATCAGAATTTCGATTACATTCTGGCTGATATCGGAGTTTCTTCAGAACAGCTTGCCCGTCCTGAACGTGGATTTTCCTTTTTGGAAGAAGGTCCGCTGGACATGCGTATGGACGTTGAACGCCAAACCCTTACCGCGCAAGAACTGTTGGCTCAGTCCAGTGAAAAAGAATTGCGTAACATCCTTAAAACCTGGGGGGAAGAACCATGGGCCGCAAAGATCGCTAAAACCCTGGTTAGCGAAAGAAAGCGCAATTCCCTTAAAACAACCACGCAGCTTGCAGAACTTGTCAGCAGAACCATCCCTCGTCGTTTTCATAAAAAGGGATTCCATCCGGCAACAAAAACCTTTCAGGCGCTTCGAATCGTGATCAATCGGGAATTGGATGAACTGGAGCAGTTACTGCGAAGTCTCTCGAAAAGCATGCAAAATGGTTCGCGTCTCGCGGTGATAAGTTTTCACTCCCTGGAAGATCGTCTGGTCAAACAGACATTCCGCAATTGGAGTCATCCCTGTCATTGTCCACCGGACCTGCCGTACTGTATATGTGGACTTAAACCTTTGGGTAAAGTATTAACCAAACGGCCATGTACAGCTGGAAACGATGAAATCCATAGTAATCCCCGCAGTCGCAGTGCAAGACTCAGAGTTTTTGAGTTTGAAGGACAGACCGATGATTGAGGTGGTCGTCAGAGAAGGTTTGGATGCGGACATCGACCAGTTGGACCTCCAAAACATCTTAAAGGTTTTTGTAGAGCATCTTTTTGACGGTGAACGGAGTCTTTCGCTTTATCTCACTGACGATGAGGAAATCCGTCAGTTCAATTTAAAACAGCGTGGAATGGACCGGCCAACCGATATTCTCTCCTGGTCCTATTTCGAGGAAGATCCTGAAGTCGAGTGGATCGGCGATCTGATGCTTTCATTGCCTCGTGTCAAACAACAGGCCCATGAAAACGGTTGGGATCTGAAAACCGAACTGGTCCGTTTGCTGGCCCACGGATGTGCTCATCTTGCCGGTTGGGATCATGAACGCTCGAAGCAGGAAGCATTGGAAATGCTGAAATGTGAGACAGAAATGTTGGAAAAAGTCGGATTTGAAAAAATATATACCGAATAGTCTTTTCCCTTTTGATCAAAGGTTTTTCTTAAGGTGCCCAATTCCAAATTATGATAAAGTACCAAAATCGAAAGCAGCTATAAGCCAACAGCCTAGAATCAGTTTGCCAAATCAAACTTTGGTTTGAGGTATTTCACACAAATTTTGGCAGATATAGCTACTGGATTCGCCCTCCTTATTTTCTTCTCGAAAGACTTTGTCAAAGGATGAATCTACGAGCCCGCCTGACCTTGCTTTGGGTCATCACCAGTTTGCTCATCATTCTCCTGCTTCTGGGTGCCGGAATCTTTATCTTTCATCAGTTCAGCCCCTCGGATCAGCAAATCCTGATCGAAGTCCTGTCCCCATATCGTTTTCATTTGCTCTCGCCTTTGTTCTTTTTGATTTTTGCATTGATCTGGGGAGCAAAATGGTTTCTTGAAAAATACTGGTTCCCCCTGGAACAGATGCTGGAAGATATGGAATTGATCCATAAGGTAAACCCCTCCTTGAGGATCGAAACCAGGGGAAGCTCTCAACTCAAAGCTCTAGCTGCAAAGTTCAATAAAATGGCTGTAAATACAGCTTTGGCTCAAAACGAAATCAAGAAAAACATCAATCAGGCAACTTGGAAGCTGGAAGAAGAGAAGCATCTTTTTGAAGCATTATTTGAAAATCTCCCGACAGGAGTGATCATGACCAATCCTGAAGGTCATATCCTGCTCTACAATCATCAGGCGGAGAAGCTACTGGAACAAAAAAAAGGGCTTAATCCGGGACTGGGGAGAGACATCCGGAAGATTTTCGAATCGTCCGAGGTAGAACAGGTTCTCCAAGGATTACGAAGCCAGTTAGCAGAATCTGAAAATGTTTCAGATCGAAGTTTTTTTTTGGAAAGGAATGGAAGGCCCCTAAAATCCTTAGCCCATGCTTTGGTGAACCAGCATCATCTACTCGAAGGATTTCTGTTTTATCTGGAAGAGGAAACCTCTTTAGGAGAATTTCCCGATTTCCAAGAAATTTCCTTGATGCAAGAAAGAAAAATATCAAACAACATCATTTTGCGTAACAGGCCGATTTACTACGATTTTGATCTTTTTCAAAAATCCTTGAGACACTCCGAATTGAATGATGTCTCGACCCGAGATTTAAATTACACCGTTTTTGATACTGAAACGACAGGTCTTGATCCAAGAGGAGGAGACGAGATCATTTCCATCGGGGCCATGAGAATCATCAACCGTAGAATCCTCTTTGAAGAAAGTTTTGAACAGCTGGTAGACCCAAAACGCCGTATTTCTACAGCCTCGATTGAAATCCATGGAATCCAGCCCCAGGTCCTGGAGGGGTGTCCTACCATCGACAAGGTCCTCCCCGAATTCAGGAGTTTTTGTTCGGATTCGGTTTTAGTAGGACACAATGTCGCATTCGATATGAGTTTTTTGAAGATGAAGGAAGCTAAGACAGGCATCTCCTTTAACAATCCTGTGCTTGACACACTCCTGCTTTCTGCCGTGGTTCATCCAACACAGGATTTACATTCCCTGGACAGCATCGCAGAGCGTTTGGAACTCCATATAGAGGGTCGTCATACTGCCCTGGGAGATGCGGTGGTGACCGCTCAGATCTTTCTGGCCCTGATCACACTGCTGGAAGAACGCGGGATTTTCACCCTGAACCATGCTTATGAGGCCTCACAGAAAACCCATTATGCGCGTTTGCGTTACTGAATCATCTTAGAGAATTCCTCCAAAACGGGCGTAAACTTCGTCCTGGAGCCGGAGGATGACTTTCAGGGATTCTTCCAGAAAACGCTGTTCCAATGGATTGAGTTGTTTCATTTGAATACGGTTACCTGACACGTTTTCTTTTTCACTTGTTTTGAAATTCCACCGGATCTTGAGCAGCATGATAAAATCGTAGGCACTTTGAAGGGCTTGAGACAATTCCCCAGGAAGTTCCCCACGTTTTTCCAGTTCTCGGATGCGTTCGAGGCTGTGTGATTCTTCGATTCCAGCTGAAAGAGCAAGGGTTCTGATGCCCATCACGAGCGGTCTCAGAGCTTGTTGTTTAAGGTCTACGCTCAGATTCCCGAAGCCCAGCAGGCGACGGATTTTCCAGTCCAGTTGATGAACCGGGGGACGTCCGGCGTCGAGATCGTTTTCCGACATGAGTTTGAGAAACAATCGGCTACGGGGGGAGTGTTCTATCAGTCTTTTTCGAAGTTTTCGGACAAGTTCATGTTTTCCGAAGAGGCTGCGGAAATCAAAATAGATTCCTGCTTTTAATAGGGCTTGCGGGGTGGGAGTGGTCAGGATTTGTCCAAACAGGATCAGCCATTCTTCTTCCGTCAGGCAGAGTTTAGGGTTGATGGCCATCGTATTACCAGGGCATCGGGGGAATCCACAGATTTCCAGTCCACTTACTACTTTTTCCGCAAAATCAAGAAACCAACTCCGTTTTCTAGCAAGCTCTTCATCTGATGGAGCCTCAAAGATCAAAGCATTATCCTGATCCGTACTGATGGTCTGCTCACGTCGGCCTTCACTGCCCATCCCCATCCATGAAAAGGGAGAAGGCGGCCCTCCCCTTCCTTCCATATCCATTTCCTCAAGTGCTAATTCGATCAGTCTGCAGGTGATTTGGTCATGGATTTCAGTGATCAAACGGGTCAGGGAATCTGCCTGGCCTTCCTCCATGAAGAGCTGTTCAATAAGCGGTAATGTTTCTTTCCGGATTTTAGCCAGGGACTCTGCAGAATTTGCAGATTTGATGGAATGGATTAGGGATGCAGGATGACGCTGCTGTGCGGTCATCCAGTCCCATTCCGAAATAACCCCGATGGGCATATCATTTTCTGTGATCACCAGGTGGCTGATGCCTTTGTGGATCATCAGCATCAACGCCTCAAAAATGGTTTCACTCTTGTTGATACAAATCACCGGTGAGCTCATGATTTCAGCAACTTGACTTTCGGTGGATTTTTTTTCGGCCAGGACTTTCTCCACCAGATCCGTGGAGGTGAGCATCCCGATCATGCCCTGTTGATCAATGACGACCAGCGAGCCAATCGAGGCATCTGACATTTTTTTCGAGCAATCCGACGCAGTGGCTTCCGGGCTGATGCTTTGGATCGGACCTTTGATCAGTTCCGAAACGGGACGGAAGAAGGGGAAACTTCCGGAATTAGCAGGGTTTATCGGTGAGAAATCCTCAACCATATCTGACATGAAGATTGAAGGAGAGAGCTAATTTTCGGGGCTTTTATGAACCTTCCGGGGTTTTTTCTCTTGATCCGGAAGATCCGGATCCGCTTCAAGCCGGATCTTTGCAAAGTCCGTCAGTTTTTCAAATTCCTGACAGACCCGCAGCCATTTGAAGCGAATGGAATTCGAGACAATTTCCTCGTCCTGGATCTTGAATTCTTCCACAACCGGTGCCCATTCCAGCAAGGCAGATCGGCTTCCGGAAAAAGATTCATGGGAATCATCAGTACCTGACCAGTTATTTCTACTCAAGCGTTTCTCGAACTCCAATATGACTTGCTTACGTTGCAGGCTTTCAAAAACCTCTTCCGGAACCTTGACCAGGTTTCGAATAAAAAATTGACGGGCCAAGGTATCAACATTTTCAAAATCCTGTTTTCCTCGGTCATGAATTGTTTTGAGCACATGGAGGGTCAAATCCATCAGGCAGGCAAAAAATATGTGGTCACGGGCGGTTTTCATTGAGGATGCGAAAAGAGGATCCTTGATCAGAGAAACATACCGTGTCCCGGCCCGTGCTTTGAGGTACCCATAAAGACTGACCTGCGCCACATAACTGGACCGACTCGAAACAAATGAGCTGAGGGATTCAATCTCCTCGATCCGATTTTGCCGCCCTAAAAATTTTATCAACGGAAGTAGAGGTTTTAAAATACCTGGGAACATTTTATTGGTCCAATTAAAAAGAAAAAATACGCATAAGAAATCTGCTCTAAACTGATTAAAACATAAATCTGAAAAAAAATTGTTGTGAAAAAAACTAACTGCTGATATTTCTAGTTGAATTTATGAACAAGCAGTGAGAATTCTTCCGCTGAAATGTTTCTTTGGAAGGTTTTCGTTGCAGCACTGGTCCAACAACGTGACCAGATGGGAGCAAAAATGGCTGATCTTGAACAACACTGGGCAGAAACCCGTGGGTTGACCACATGGATCCTGATCCTGTGGTTCATCTTTTCGATAGGGATCTTTTTTTTCGCAAATTCCCTTAATTCCTTTACTTTCTTTGGCTGGCCCTTCGGCTTTTACATGGCTGCACAGGGGTCTCTCATGATTTTCGTGATCCTGATTGTGGTGTTGAACTTCAAGCAGGAGAAGATCGATGAAAAATTTGGTGTAGCAGAAGACGAATAAAGGAGAAAAGAATGGAACAAGAAAAAAAGACCTTTATTGAAATGCTGCCCAAAATTTACGGGATGTACACGGGCGGTTTCATTGCCTTCATCATACTGATGGCGATTCTCGAACAGATGGGACTCGGGGCAGACACCATCGGCATACTTTTTGTTGTTTTCACGGTATTGGTTTATGCAGGCATCGGCTGGCTTTCGCGGACGATGCAGGTGGAAGCCTATTATGTTGCCGGGCGTCAGGTTCCGGCCTTGTTCAATGGGATGGCGACGGCTGCGGATTGGATGTCTGGGGCCTCGTTTGTCGCTATGGCTGGTGGGATCTATTTCGGAGGTCACGGATACCTGGCCTTTGTCGTGGGCTGGACCGGAGGTTATGTGCTGGTTGCGTCTTTGATGGCGCCTTACCTGCGCAAATTCGGCTGCTACACGGTCCCGGATTTCATTGGCACCCGTTATGGAGGTAACCTGGCACGATTGCTTGGGGTGATTGTGCTGGTGGTGGCTTCTTTCACTTATGTCACAGCCCAGATTAACGCCACTGGAACGATTGCATCCAGAGCCCTCCAGATTCCCTTCGAAGTTGGAGTCTGGTTCGGATTGTTTGGGATCCTGCTTTGTTCGATGCTAGGCGGAATGCGGGCCGTTACCTGGACCCAGGTAGCTCAGTACATCGTGCTGATCATTGCCTACCTGATCCCGGTTTTCTGGATGTCCAACAAGCAGGGATTCGGACTCATTCCTCAATTCGTCTATGGTGACGCGGTGCAAAGGGTTACGGAACTGGAGCAGTTGCACCAAGTGGGGGTGCTCAAACCAACGGAGTCTTTTGCCGGCCTCAAGGCGTTGACCGTACCATTCGTGGCGGCCGGCGGTGGATTGGCGGCCTGGAAATTCGTGACCCTCGCCTTCTGTATGATGGCCGGCACGGCATCCCTGCCGCACATTCTGATGCGCTACTTCACCACTCCTTCAGTCAAGAGTGCGAGACGCTCGGTGGCCTGGTCCCTGTTTTTCATTTTCCTCCTCTATTTCACCGCCCCGGCTCTGGCGACCTTCACCAAGCTTCAGATCCTTGATCCGAACTTGGCGACGGGCATCATCGGCAAATCGATTGCCGAAGTGAATGCCATGGAATGGATTCAGAAATGGAGTGCGGTCAAGTTTCTTGCCATTTCCGACAGCAACGGGGACGGGATCCTGCAGATCAACGAGTTCTTCATGCGCGGGGATATCGTTGTGTTGGCGACTCCGGAAATAGCCGGACTCCCCTATGTGATCTCAGGCCTGGTTGCGGCAGGTGGTATGGCAGCTGCGATGTCGACGGCGGACGGTCTGCTGCTGGCGATTGCCAATGCGCTTTCCCATGACCTTTATTACAAGATCATCGATCCCACTGCGGAAACCGCGAAAAGACTGATCGTCGCCCGTATTCTGCTGGTGGTGCTTGGTGCGGCTGGGGCCTTCGTCGCGAGTTTCCAACTGACAAGCATCCTGGGGGCGGTGGCATGGGCTTTCGACTTTGCCATGTCGGGGCTCTTCTTTCCTCTGGTTCTTGGAGTCTGGTGGAAACGGGCCAACCGTCAGGGTGCCGTGGCAGGAATGCTGCTCGGTTTCCTGTCCGGGACCTGGTACCTCTACATGGTGCGTTGGGGCGGCATGGAGCCCTGGTTGGGCATCGATCACCTGCGTTTCGGAATCATAGGCTGTTTCGTTAACCTGGTGGTTATGATCGTGGTTAGTCTCGCCACAGAAGAACCTGATGAAGCGACTCAGAAAATGGTCGATGAAGTCAGAATTCCAAAAGGTGAAACCGTTCTTGCGGCATCTCACTGATCCGTTAAACTTAGACTTTCCCGGGGTCTTCAGACCCCGGGATATTCATTGTTATCTCATTGCGAAATTTGAATGAACCCTGTACCGGAAGGTTTTCCGCTTTGGGTCATTGCTCTGGATTATGCATCCGGGGTGGTGATGTGGACATTGATTGGGCGAACGGCAATGGGCTTTTTTCTTCCGGAAGATTCGTCCTTTTTCTTCATGCGTTTCTTTGTCCGCTCCACCAACCCTTTGCTTCGTTTTTTTGCTCCGCTCACCCCGGGCTTTCTGTTGCCTGCTTTGATTCCGCTTTATGTCGCCTGGTTTTTTTACATGCTGCGATTTTATCTAATGCCCTGGGTGCTGGGCTACACGGTGATGGGGATGCTTTCCTTTCCACTAGAAAGTGAAATTGCGGGATTGATCTACCGAGCCCTGTCCCCTGAATGAATCTATTTGGCAGTGGAAGAAGAGTTAGATCCGATTCCCTGAAGCATTTTCTTGGGTCAGAATTTCCGAGTTTTCCAAAAAAATCTCATTTTCTTTGTCTTTCCAAGAGACAATCCCTTCAATCTTTGATAATTTTGATGTTCTTCAAATAAGAAAGATTTTGAAAGATGGAGTGAATCATGAGTGAAATGTTTGAAATACCACAAAATTTTCAGGGTTCCGTTTGGGCGGATGATGAAAAATATCAGCAGATGTATCGTGAATCTGTCGAAAATCCAGAAGCGTTTTGGGCGGAACAGGCAGAAAGGGTGCACTGGTTCAAAAAATGGGACAAAGTACTGGATTGGAATTACCATGAGGCGCAAATCCAGTGGTATGAGGGTGGGCAGCTCAATGTCAGTTACAACTGTTTGGACCGGCATCTCGAAAAAAAAGGAAACCAGACAGCCTTGATCTGGGAAGGGGATGATCCTGAAGAGGATCGGAGCTTTACGTATCGGGAACTTCATGAACAAGTCTGCCGGTTTGCCAATGTTCTCAAACAACAGGGGATTGAAAAAGGGGACCGGGTAATGATCTACATGCCGATGGTTCCTGAATTGGCGATGGCTTGCCTGGCCTGCGCCAGAATCGGTGCGATCCATTCGGTGGTCTTTGGTGGGTTCAGTGCGGAAGCTTTGAAGAGTAGGATTGTGGACTGTGGAGGCAAAATGATGATCACCGCAGATGCTGGGCTTCGAGGTAAGAAAAGTGTTCCACTCAAGGCTAATGCCGATGCGGCGATGGAAGGAACCCAAATCGAAAGTTGTTTGGTACTGAAACGGACCGGTGACCCGATAGAAATGAAAGAAGGTCGTGATGTTTGGCTTCTGGATGCAATGCAACAGGCTTCAAACGAATGTCCTGCAGAGGCGATGGATGCGGAGGATCCCCTTTTCATACTCTACACATCTGGTTCTACCGGAAAACCGAAGGGTGTGCTCCATACATCCGGAGGATATTTGGTTTATGCTTCCATCACTCACCAGTACGTTTTCGACTATCATGATGGAGACATCTACTGGTGTACTGCCGATATTGGCTGGATCACCGGACACAGCTATATTCTGTATGGACCGCTGTCCAACGGTGCAACAACATTGATGTTTGAAGGTGTACCTAACTATCCCGATTTCGGACGTTTTTGGGATGTCTGTGACAAACATAAGGTGAACATCTTCTACACTGCACCCACGGCGATTCGTGCGATAGCCAAGGAAGGTGATGAGCTTGTTCAAAAACGGGATCTCAGTTCTCTGAAACTCCTAGGCACAGTGGGAGAGCCCATCAATCCTGAGGCTTGGATGTGGTACCATCGGGTGGTGGGCCAAGAACGTTGCCCGATTGTTGATACATGGTGGCAGACTGAAACCGGAGGCATCCTCATCACTCCCTTGCCGGGGGCCACTAAGACCAAGCCAGGTTCTGCGACAAGACCCTTTTTTGGAATTCAGCCAGTTTTGATGGACTCAGATGGAAATGAAGTTGATGGGGCCGTTTCAGGAAATCTCTGCATCAAATATCCTTGGCCGGGACAGATGCGGACTGTTTTCGGAGACCATCAGCGTTTCAAGGAAACTTATTTCAGCGCCTATCCCGGTTATTATTTTACTGGCGACGGTTGTCGCAGGGATGAAGATGGATACTACTGGATTACGGGAAGGGTGGATGATGTCTTGAATGTCTCTGGACACCGCATGGGAACGGCGGAAATTGAATCGGCGCTGGTGCTTCATGAATCAGTTGCTGAAGCAGCTGTGGTCGGTTTTCCTCATGAGATCAAGGGCCAGGGCATTTATACCTATGTGACCCTGAACAGTGGGGTTGAGGAATCTGAAGAATTGAAGAAAGAACTGATTCAGCAGGTCAGAAATGAAATTGGTCCGATTGCGACCATTGATGTTCTTCAATGGGCTCCAGGATTACCAAAGACCCGTTCTGGAAAAATCATGCGAAGGATTCTGCGTAAGATTGCAGAAAATGATATCGAGCATGTTGGTGATACCTCGACCCTTGCCGACCCTTCGGTGGTGGACAACTTGATTAGCAACAGACCCTCCAAATAATCACACTTCTTGCCCATCGATGATCATGCAGTTGGCTTCACATTCCAACTGCATGATCGGTCTTGCATTCCCTCTCTTTTCCTTCAAACTATTTTAATTATTTTTTGAGCATCCTGCTCAGGTTCAAATTATTGGGCCATTTTTTCTTATCAAGGTGTCAATGGAAATCAAAGATAAAGTTGTAGTAATAACCGGGGCTGCACAAGGACTAGGAAAGAATTTTGCCATGGATTTGGCGAAACGTAAGGCCAGGCTGGCCCTTGCAGATATCAATGTGGAATTGTTGGAAGAAGTTCGTAAAGCCTGTGAGCAGGCTGGTACCGAAACCAGGGCTTATGAACTGAATGTGGCGGAAGAGAAAGCAGTTGAAGATTTTTTCAATCAGGTGGTCCAGGATTTCGGAACAGTCGATGGACTGATCAACAATGCCGGCATAACTCGAGACGGACTGATTGCCCGAAGCAAGGACGGAGAAATCAGGAAAATGTCGCTCGCCAACTGGCAGGCTGTGATCGACGTCAACTTGACAGGTTCGTTCCTCTGCGGCAGGGAATTCTTTGTTAAACTCCTGGAACAGAAAAAACCCGGAGTCTGCATCAACATTTCTTCACTTTCACGTTCAGGCAACATGGGCCAGAGCAATTATACCGCCACCAAGGCTGGTGTAGCTGAAATGACAGTAACCTGGGCAAAAGAGATGGCACGGCACGGTATCCGGGTTGCGGCGATTGCTCCAGGATACATCAACACGGAAATGACTTCCGCGATCCGTGAGGACGTCAAACAAAAGATCATCGATCAGATTCCGTTAAAAAGAATGGGGGAACCTAATGAAATCAGTCATTCCGTGTTCTACATCCTGGAGAATGATTATTTTACCGGAAGGGTGATTGAATGCGACGGAGGATTCAGGATTTAATCCATTTAATCAGAAAGGATCCATGAGCAAAAAAAAAGAAAAAGAGAATCCCCAAGAGCCTTTGCAGGATTTTTTCTCACAGATGGTTTCTCAAACCAGCAGTATGCTCTCTCCTATGGATCCCCTTGGTGCAATGAAGCCCCTTCAGCAGGTTGCCGAGGCCTGGACCAAGAATCCCCAGCAGTTCGCAGATGCGATGCAGACTTGGACCGAGCAGATCGGAGACATGAACACCCGGATCTGGCAGGAATTTCTCGACAGTCAAAATGAAGACAGCCCTAAAGGGAAGCAGCCCACAGATCTTGCGGATCTCCCCTACTTCACATGGATTCGGGAATACTTCCGAACCTATTCCAGTTGGATGGAACAGCAGATTCATGAAACCAGTGGAGTCTCGGAGAAGGTTAAAGAAGATGCTAGTTTCTGGTCGAAGCAGATGCTCAGTGCCCTCTCACCTAAGAATTATTTCTGGACTAATCCGGAGGCGATCAATGCTTTCATTGAGAGCAAGGGCGAAAGCCTCCACAAAGGTTTACAGAACTGGCTCAAGGATCAGCAGCGTGACGGTATGCCAGAGATGGTTGATAAAACCCAATTTCAAGTCGGAGGAAACCTAGCCAATACTCCAGGCAAAATAATCTATCGCAATGAACTGATTGAACTCATCCAGTATGAACCAATGACCGAGGAGGTGCATGAAATTCCCATTGTGATTACTCCGCCCTGGATCAATAAATATTACATCCTTGACCTGAAACCCCAAAAAAGTTTCATCCGCAATCTGGTTTCCCAGGGTTACACGGTATTTGTCATCAGTTGGAAAAACCCGACCCGGGAAATGCGTGGTACTTCGATGGATGATTATTTGAGGCTGGGCCCAATGAAGGCAATTGAGGCAGCAAAAACCATTGCAAAATCAAAAAAGGTTCATGCTGTGGGGTATTGCATTGGGGGGACCTTGCTTGCTTCAGCCATGGCTTCTCTCAATCATCCCGATAATCCTCAAGGAGGAACTGTCAAAGACTGGACCCTTCTCACAACCCTGGTTGAATTTGAAAGGCCGGGTGAACTCGGAAGTTTCATCAATGAAGAGTCACTGGAATACCTTGAAGATCAAATGTCCAAACAAGGATATCTCGAAGGTGCTCAGATGGGTAACACGATGCGCATGCTACGTGCGGATGGTCTGATCTGGCATTATTTTGTCAACAATTACCTATTTGGGAAACAGCCTCCACCGGTCGATCTTCTTTTCTGGAATGATGACGCGACACGAATGCCAGAAAAAATGCATTCATTCTATTTACGTGAATATTATCTCAAGAATCGCCTATGTAAGCCTGATGAGCTTGAATTGGCGGGCTACCCCATTGACCTTCGCCGAATTAAACAGCCCTTATATTGTGTTTCCGCAGAAGAAGATCATATCACTCCTTGGACCCAGGTTTTCCAGATCAACCGATTTGTAAAAGGACCAGTCCGTTTCGTCCTTTCTACCTCAGGGCACATCGCGGGAGTGGTAAATCCTCCCGTGGACCCGCCCAAGAGAAGTTTCTGGGCTGGGGATTCTGATGGATCACAAGGACCGGAAACATGGCAGGAGGGACTTGAACAAAGACCCGGATCATGGTGGGACGACTGGAGTGGTTGGTTGAATGAACGGTGCGGAAAGATGATCCCGCCCCCGAAAATGGGAAGTAGCAAATACAAACCTGTGGAAGATGCTCCGGGGACTTATGTCTTGGAGACCTAAGATTTTTTGGAAATATTTTGCTTTGCTGAAAAATTGGACTATGAACTTTAAAGTTGTGAATAACTTTTAGAGTTCATTTCGTCCGGCGTCCTGAGGACCCTATACATATCCTAAAGACTATTTTGGTTGAAAGGATTATTGGATCGCTGTTCAGCTTGGATCAAATCTTGGATCAGGGGTTGGAGAAGCTCCCATATTTCCCTGCCAAGGGCGGTCAGCAAATAACCCTTTCCAAGGCATTCAGAACAATTTTTATGAAGTCTTGATTGAAGGCTTCCATTTTCGTCATAACCTGCTTCGAATCCAGAACCTTTGCACCGTTCGCAAGGAGTTTTTAAATCAGTGATGAGCAAGGGTAGTCTCTAAATTCTGGATGCTGTAAGGGGGAAGTGTTATTAATTTGTTCTCAACTTTAGATTTTTCATGCGATTTTGAAGCCAATTCAGCCAACTAATTAAGAAAGATGATCATTCCTGATGTAGAACTGAGAAAACTGGTAGAACAGGGGTACTTGCCTAAGGGACTGAACATTGGGCCCTCAAGTGTTGACCTGACATTGGCGGATTCTTTCAGCTGGCCGGCCCCACAAAAAAAACAGATTGTGCTTGGAGAAATGGTACCACATGAGCAAGTTCAGACTTCTCGTTTTGTAATCGAACCCAATCATTTTGTTTTGGCCAGTACGGTTGAATCGATTCGTGTTCCGTTCAACATGGCGGCTTATGTGGAGGGCCGGTCCAGTATCGGCAGGCTAGGATTGCAAATTCAAAACGCAGGTTTTATCGATGCGGGGTTTCACGGTCAGATTACTTTGGAGCTCGAAAATCAGTCTTCATTTCCGATTGTTCTTCAGGCGGGGGTGAGAATCTGTCAGATCGTTTTTGTTCAGATGAGTGCTGAAGCGGAAAAACCTTATTGCGGAAAATATAATGGCCAGACTGGAGCCACCCCGAGCCGCCTCGAAGTGGATCCGGAGTTTACAAAAAAATAAAACAGCTGATATTGATCCTTAAAAAAATACATTTCTTCTCAATTAATAATTTCAGATTTAGTGGCGGCCTGATCTTTGCTGATCCTTCAAAATAGGCTTTCTATTCGCATTTTTCTGAAGAAAAGTCTAAAATACAGTATTTATTTTTATGAATCTCGTTACCACGAATTAATGAGGCAAGTGAAAGATGGAAAAAATCCAAATATTTGATACCACGCTTCGCGACGGTGAGCAGTCACCAGGATGTTCCATGTCAGCTGGTGAAAAACTGGTTCTTGCCCGTCAATTGGAAAAATTAGGAGTCGATACCATCGAAGCTGGCTTTGCAGCCTCCTCCCCAGGAGATTTTGAGAGTGTCAAAAGCATCGGCCAGGAAATCCGAGATCCGATGGTGGTCTCTCTCTGCCGTATGGTTGAAAATGATGTGGACCATGGTGCGGAGGCTTTAAAGGATGCACACAACTGGGGGCTTCATACGTTCATTGCCTCAAGCCAACTTCATATGAAACATAAGCTTCAGATGGAGCCAGATGAAGTGGTAAAAGCAACGACTCGTTGTGTGGAACGTGCAAAAAAATACACGGACAATGTTGAATTCAGTGCGGAAGATGCGACGCGAAGTGAACCTGAATTCCTCGTTAAACTTTTTTCTGAAGCTGTTCGAGCGGGCGCAGTGGTTCTTAATGTCCCGGACACTGTGGGTTATACCACCCCTGATGAAATGTATGAACTGATCAACAGACTGATGAATGAAGTCTACCAGGCGGACAAGGTCATTTTCTCAGTTCATTGTCATAACGACTTAGGGATGGGTGTTGCCAATTCATTGGCCGCAGTAAGAGCAGGAGCACGTCAAATTGAATGCACCATAAATGGTATTGGTGAGAGGGCAGGGAATGCCTCACTGGAAGAACTGGTGATGGCAATCAATACACGGCAACAGTATTTTCAGTTTGAAACAGGTATTACGACTGAACAGATATATCCTTCAAGCAAGCTACTTTCTCAAATAACCGGGGTTGGTGTTCAGCCAAATAAGGCTATTGTAGGTGCCAACGCTTTTGCCCATGAAGCAGGAATCCATCAGCATGGTGTGCTTAAAAACTCACTGACGTATGAGATCATGACCCCACAATCGGTGGGCATCAAAGCGAGTAACCTGGTGCTAGGCAAGCATTCTGGACGTCATGCACTTTCAGATCGAATCAAGGAACTAGGTTTTGAATTGAATGATGTTGAATTGAATCAGGTTTTCCAGGAATTCAAAAGACTTGCGGACATCAAAAAACAAATTTTTGATGAGGATCTAGAGGCTCTTGTCACTCATGGAATCCGCAAGCATACGGATCGTTTCCATCTGGAACAGTTAACCACCACATCAGGAACATCAGTGATTCCTACTGCAACGGTAATCATGAAAATTGATGGGGAACAGGTCAAAAAGGCAGGTTTTGGAGACGGGCCAGTGGATGCAGCCTTGAATACAATTCGTGATATGACGGGTATCGAATGTAAACTCACCTCCTATGTTGTGAAAGCTATCACAGGGGGGACTGATGCCCAGGGCGAGGTTAGTGTCGGAGTGGACCAGGATGGAATGCAATTAACCGGAAGAGGTGCACATACCGATATTGTTGTTGCCAGTGCGATGGCATTCATCAACGCTCTCAATCGTCTGCAGGTTCGTAACGATGCGATCAGTCCACAGACTCCTATGAAACAGGCTGCGGGCATTTGAATCCAAACCGGTTCTCCAAGGGCGCAAATCCATCAGCTTGAAATTGGGCAGGCTTCGAAATTCGGAGTACTGCCTTTTTTCTTTTTGGCAGTCTAAGTCTCTCATTGATGATGTATAAAACGGGGCCAGAATTGGTTCCATCAAGATTGAAGAAAGTTTTTTAAACCATGACTGAATACTTCCCGGTAGAAATCGAAGCCAAGTGGCAAAAGCAATGGGAAGAGAAAGGTTCCTTTGAACCCAATCTCGAATCCGACAAACCCCGCTACTATATGCTGACCATGCTTCCCTATCCCTCTGGGGACCTGCATATTGGTCACTGGTACGCGATGGCTCCGTCAGACACTTATGCGCGCTTTTTGAAGATGAAGGGAAATGAAGTTTTTTTCCCAATGGGTTTTGATGCCTTTGGGCTTCCTGCAGAAAACGCAGCAATCAAAAACAATATCCATCCCAAAGACTGGACCTATAAAAACATCGAACGGATGCGCCTCCAACTTCGTTCGATGGGCAACATGTTCGCCTGGAAAAATGAAGTCGTCTCCTGTGACCCCGAATACTACAAATGGAGTCAATGGTTTTTCCTGAGGATGCTTGAAATGGATCTGGCCTATCGTGAATTTTCACCAGTGGATTTCTGCAATCATTGCCAGACGACCCTCGCTCGGGAACAGGTTTGGGGAGATGAACGCCTTTGTGAACGATGCGGAAGCCAGGTGATCAGCAAGGAACTCAACCAATGGAAATTGCGGATCACCAAATATGCAGACGAACTCCTCGATTTTAGTGGATTGGAATGGCCTGAACGTGTCCGGTTGATGCAGACAAACTGGATCGGACGCAGTAAAGGGGTCGAATTTGATCTTAAAATGGACCTCCAGGAGGATTTGAAGTTCCGTGTTTTCACCACCCGTCCGGATACTGTGTTTGGTATAACTTTCTGTGTGCTTGCTCCTGAGCATGAATTGGTGGAACAAATCGTCACTGAGGGTCAAAAAAAGAATGTGCTGAACTATTGTGAAAGTGCCCTGAGAAAGGATGAAATCGAAAGAATGTCCGATTCTCAAGAAAAGGACGGTGTTTTCACAGGAGCTTATGCAATCAATCCGATGAACGGAGAAAGGGTTCCTGTCTGGGTTGCAGAGTATGTTTTGGCAACCTATGGAACAGGAGCGATTATGGGGGTACCGGCTCATGACCAAAGAGATTTTCTTTTTGCTCGGCGTTATGACATACCCACTCCGGTGGTTGTGGTTCCCGAAGACCACAAAGGGCCAATTCCTGAAGGCAGTCAACTAGAAGAATCCATGACGGTTAAAGAAGGTAGCCGGATGGTCAACAGCAACGAATACGATGGGCTAATCTGGCCGGAAGGTTTTGACCGGGTTGTTCAAACCATGGAAGCAAAAGGAATCGGTGAAAAGCAGGTCAACTACCGGCTCAGGGACTGGTTGATCAGCCGGCAACGGATGTGGGGTACACCAATACCTGTCATATATTGCCCCACTTGTGGATCCGTTCCAGTACCTTATGAAAATCTCCCGGTAACGCTCCCTGATGATGCTGAATTTAAACCTACAGGGGAGAGCCCCTTGAAATACCATCAGGAGTTTCTTCATACAGAATGTCCCAAGTGTGGTGGGAGTGCGGAACGTGAAACGGACACGATGGATACCTTCATCTGTTCATCATGGTATTACTATGCCTATGTCTCTCCTTATTGGAAAAAAGGTGAGAAACTTAAAAAAGATGACCTACCCTGGGATGAGGAAGCCATCAGGCAGTGGTGTCCGGTGAATCAATACACAGGCGGAATTGAGCATGCAACGATGCACCTGCTCTATTTTCGTTTCTTCACCAAGGTCCTTGCGGATATGAAGTTGTTGGATTTTAGGGAACCCGCTCAGGGTCTTTTCAATCAGGGCATGATTCTGGGGGAAGATCACGAAAAGATGTCGAAAAGTCGAGGCAATGTGGTCAATCCTGATGATCTTGTAAAAAAATATGGCGCCGACACGGTTCGTTGCTACCTCATGTTCCTAGGACCTTGGGATTCCGGTGCACCCTGGAATCCCCATGGCATTGAGGGGCTCTCACGTTTTTTTAAAGGGGTTTGGAATCTTTGCCATCAGGAACCAGAACAAGAAGATTTCGACCAGGATACAGAAAATGAATTAACGAAGGCTCAGCACCGGACCTTGAAGAAAGTGACGGAGGACCTTGGACGTTTCCGGTTCAACACAGCGATTGCCTCCTTGATGAGTTTCCGAAACGAACTCAAAGACCGGCTACATTTCTGTCGTGAATCAGTTCGAAAAGAAGCTCTCAAATCCATGCTGCTGATGCTAGCTCCGCTAGCTCCTCACATTTCTGAAGAATTGTGGCAGTTGCTTTGTCCAAATTCTGGAAGCATCCATCAACAACCCTGGCCGAACTATGACGAGGATCTTATTTCTGCCGAGCAAATCACTTTAGTCGTCCAAATCAATGGAAAAGTTCGTGACCGTCTTCAGTGCCCCGTTGGTATGGAGAAAAAAGAGACAGAAGAAATGGTGCTTGCTTCTGGGAAAATTCAGAATTTGCTTGAAGGAAAAGCTGTNCGGAAAATAATTGTCGTTCCCAATCGACTCGTCAANTTGGTTGTCTGAATAATTTTTTNTGAGAATTTTACANAAAAATACAATTCTCCCACCTCAGTCTCTTGACCTATTTTAAAATACATGTTAAATTTGCGGTTTCGCATTTTACAGGGCAAGTCCCACAAAAACAGAATTTAANACAAAAATGCCTACACTGAATCAACTGATAAGGGATGGTCGTAAGAGCAAAGTGGTCAAAAAAGACACNCCAGCCCTGCAGGCATGNCCTCAGCGACGAGGGGTTTGTGTCCGAGTATACACCTCGACTCCCAAAAAACCGAATTCTGCCCTGCGAAAAGTTGCTAGGGTCAGACTGACCAACGGGATTGAAGTCACTAGCTACATTCCTGGAATTGGTCACAATCTTCAGGAGCACTCAGTGGTTTTGATTCGAGGGGGAAGGATCAAAGATCTCCCTGGAGTTCGTTATCATGTCATCCGAGGAGCACTCGACACTCTCGGTGTTTCAGAACGTAAAAAAGCACGGTCCAAGTACGGGGCCAAGAAAAATTAATAGGCTTTAAATATGTCCCGACGCCGCGCAGCAGTCAAAAGAACGTTACTCAAAGATCCCAAATATAATGACACTCTGGTCAGCAAATTTGTCTGCAGTCTAATGAAACATGGTAAAAAGAGTGTTGCAGAACGAATTCTTTATGGTGCATTTGATCTGATTTCAGAACGTGAGAAGGAAACCTCTTCTCTTGAAGTGTTCCGCACGGCTGTAGAAAACGTGAAGCCGTCGATGGAGGTCAAATCCCGACGGGTTGGTGGATCAACCTATCAGGTTCCGATGCAGGTCCGTTCTTCACGGAGCCAAAGTCTTGCCATCCGCTGGCTGGTTCAGTATGCCAATGCACGGAGCGGCAAATCGATGAAAGCCAAACTTGCAGATGAACTGCTGGATGCCTTCAACAGCCGAGGTAGTTCAATTAAGAAAAAAGAAGATACTCTCAAGATGGCAGAATCGAATAAAGCCTTTGCCCACTATCGCTGGTAAACAATAAAGATCGATGCTCTTGAATCAAAGGATAGGAAATTCCAGTGGTGAAACCAGTTCATCTGACCCGAAGGCGAAACATCGGTATCATGGCGCACATCGATGCGGGCAAGACCACAACGACGGAACGCATACTTTATTACACAGGCAGAATTCATAAGTTGGGCGAAGTGAACGACGGATCTGCGACGATGGACTGGATGGAACAAGAACAAGAACGAGGAATCACCATCACTTCTGCTGCAACTTCATGCCTCTGGCATAAAAATGATGGGGAATATTCAGTCAACATCATCGATACCCCTGGACATGTGGATTTCACTTTTGAAGTAGAGCGCTCCNTGAGGGTGCTCGATGGTGCGGTGATGGTCCTATGTGGAGTTGCAGGAGTGCAGCCTCAAACGGAAACCGTTTGGCGCCAGGCCAAGCGTTATCAGGTTCCATGCATTGTTTTTGTCAACAAAATGGATCGCGTTGGTGCAGATTTTATGCAAGTGATCAATACCCTAGAAGAGCAGCTTCAGGTTCAACCAGTCGCCATCCAGATACCTATTGGANCAGAAGACCGTTTTGAAGGTGTTGTCGACTTGGTGACGATGCAAGCATACTACTTTGATGAAGCAGGCTATGGAGTTGATTTTGAATGCCGTCAGTTGACTGGAGAACTGGAAAATGAGGCATTGCATGCAAGAGCTGAGATGCTCGATCAACTATCCCTTCATGATGATGGGCTGACGGAAACACTTCTTGAAGAAACTGAACCCGACACGGATCAGATCGTTTCAATACTGCGTAGGGAAACCCTTTCAGGAAACATCACTCCGGTACTATGTGGAAGCGCTTTCAAGAATAAGGGGGTTCAACAGCTTATGGACGCCGTGGTGGATTATCTGCCATCTCCCCTCGACATACCTTCCGTCAAAGGCACCCATCCTGTCACCGAAAAAGAAATTATCCGAAACGCCACGGTTGATGAACCCCTTTGCGCTCTGACATTCAAGGTGGCAAGTGATCCGTTTGCTGGACAGATGAATTTTGTCCGGGTTTATTCAGGTGCATTTGAAAGTGGTAAGTCGGCCTACAATCCGAGAAAGAAAAAATTCGAACGAATCGGAAATCTGGTCAAACTCCATGCCAACAAAAGAGAAGAAGTGGATCGGTTGTTGGCAGGGGACATTGGTGCCGTTGTAGGGATGGATCTAACTACCGGTGATACGCTATGTCCAAAGGAATCTCAACTACTTCTGGAAAAAACACAGTTTCCAGAACCCGTGATGGACCTGGCGATTGAACCAAAAACCAAACCCGATCAGGAAAAACTTCAAGAATCCCTTTCAAGGTTGATGCAGGAAGACCCTTCCTTCCGCAGCCGAGTCGATATGGAAACCGGCCAGATGGTGATTTCGGGAATGGGAGAGCTTCATCTGGAAATCATGGTGGACCGACTCCAACGAGAATTCCGGGTGGACTGTAAAGCAGGTAAGCCCCGAGTTGCATACCGTGAATCCATCACACAATCTGTCGATTCCGATGCACGCTTTGACCGTTTACTGGAAGGCAAAGAACAGAATGTGAGTTGCACCTTGAAACTGGAACCACTCGAAAGTGGGCAGGGGTTTGTCTTCGAAAACTTGCTTTCCAAAGGTAATCTTCCTGAAGAGCATGCTTCTGCAGTCGAACAGGGTATCCAGGATTCCTTGGGTAATGGCATTCTTGCGGGATTTCCTATCATAGATTTGAAGGTGACTCTGATTTCGGCAGAATTTGAAGAGGAACAATCCAGCCCGCTGGCATTTTCCATAGCGGCTGCGACAGCATTCCAGCAAGGTGTCCGAAAATCTGCTCCAGTATTACTCGAACCGTCCATGGATTTGGAAATTGTACTTCCTCTCCAAAACACGGGCGATGTGATAGGTGATCTGAATTCCCGTCGTGGCCGTGTTCGTGGATTGGAAGAACGCACTGGACTTCAGGTTATTTCGGCGGAGGTGCCTCTCAGTGAAATGTTTGGCTACTCCACCCAGCTCCGCTCCCTGACCCAGGGAAGGGCTTCCTTTACCATGCAGTTCAATCATTATATTCCGGTCACNGATGCCACTCGCGCAACACTGACNGGAGAACAGCCCTCATACGCCGCGGAGGCATGATTTTTATTTCAACGTCACTCCTGAGAGTGAACGAAGCGTAACAAAACCCATCAATCGCAGACAGGAGAAGAAAAGATGGCTAGAGAAAAATTCGAAAGATCCAAACCTCATGTCAATATTGGGACGGTTGGACACGTCGATCACGGGAAGACCACACTGACTGCCGCTATCACCAAGGTGTTGGGTTTTAAGGGGATGGCGGAATTTCGAGAATATGGAGACATTGACGCTGCTCCAGAGGAACGTGAACGTGGGATCACCATCGCAACGGCACATATCGAGTATGAAACTGATGCACGTCACTATGCTCATGTCGACTGCCCAGGTCATGCTGATTATGTGAAAAACATGATCACTGGTGCCGCACAGATGGACGGAGCCATTATAGTGGTATCCGCTGCAGACGGGCCCATGCCTCAAACCCGAGAACATATCCTACTCGCGAGACAGGTAAACGTTCCTTATCTAGTTGTTTTTCTTAATAAAATAGATCAGGTAGATGATGAAGAATTGTTGGATCTGGTGGAAATGGAAGTTCGTGAACTGCTCAGCTCCTATGATTTCCCAGGCGATGACATTCCGCTGATCAAGGGTTCGGCATTACAGGCAATGGAATCTTCTTCCACCAATCCAGAGGATGCTGAGTATGCTCCGATTTTGGAGCTCATGGATGCCGTGGATAGTTATATTCCAGAACCAGAACGTGATCTGGACAAGCCNTTCCTGATGTCCGTTGAAGATGTTTTCACCATTTCCGGCCGAGGAACGGTTGCAACCGGAAGGATTGAACGTGGAATCGTCAATACGGGTGAAGAAGTTGAAATCACTGGAATCAAAGAAACCCAAAAGACCATTGTGACTGGGGTTGAAATGTTCCGNAAAACCCTTGATGAAGGAAGGGCTGGAGATAATGTCGGCCTTCTGCTTCGAGGTGTCAAACGTGAGGATATCGAACGGGGTCAGGTCATTTGTAAACCGGGGTCCATTACCCCTCATACCGAATTCAAGGCCCAGGTCTATGTGTTAACCAAGGATGAAGGCGGAAGGCACACGCCATTCTTCAACAATTACCGGCCTCAGTTCTATTTCCGGACTACGGATGTGACTGGTGTTTTGAACCTTCCGGAGAATGTGGAAATGGTTATGCCTGGAGACAACATTGGTCTGGATGTGGTATTGATCACTCCAATCGCCCTGGAAAAAGAAGTCCGTTTCGCCATTCGTGAAGGCGGAAGGACTATTGGTTCCGGTGTGGTGACCGAAGTGGTGAAATAAAGAGACGCTTCATGGATCCAAAAATTAAAGTACGCTTCAAGGCATACGACGACAAACTACTGGATCAGACTGTTGGAGAAATTGTGCATACGGTCCGAAGGACCGGTGCACAAATCGTCGGTCCGATTCCTTTGCCAACGCGAATCAACAAATACACGGTTTTGCGTTCTCCGCATGTCGATAAAAAATCCCGGGAGCAGTTTGAAGTCCGAACCCATAAACGCTTGCTTTATATTATGGATACAACTCCNCAGACAATGGATGCACTGATGCGGCTCGATATTTCGGCGGGTGTTGATATTGCCATTAAACAGGAAAGTTGATTCGATAAGCATTTGAGATAAGCATGGCAAATCTGAATACCCTTGATCTGAATAATAAGCCATCTGGTCAAGTTGAATTTAATGACCAGATCCTTGNAACANAATATCACCCACAGGCTGTCAAGCAGGCCGTAATCGGTTTTCTTGCAGCACGTCGCCAAGGGACACACTCGACCAAAACTCGTGCTGAAGTGTCCTACAGTACCAAAAAGCTTTATCGTCAAAAAGGTACTGGTAACGCACGTTCTGGAAGTGCCAAGTCACCCTTGCGGCGACATGGAGGGGTGACCTTTGGGCCTTCGCCTAGGGATTACTCGATCAGAACCAACAAAAAATTCCGTAAACTCGCAATGCGGTCGGCGATAGCAGAAAAATTCCGGAACAATGAGATCTTGGTTCTTGAAGAATTGAAACTGACGGACCATAAAACCCGCAACTTGAAAAAAATCCTGGACGCTCTGGAAGCCCCAAAAGCATTGATTGTAGCTGAAGACATACCGAGAGAATTGACCCTTGCTTCCCAGAATCTTCCTGGGGTTCATACGATCAACCAGCGAAGTCTCAATGTCTATGAATTATTACGCTTCCCAAAAGTCATTTTCGTCAAAGAAGCTTTGGAATCATTGAATACAAGGTTAAGCGAATGAATCTTTACGACGTTCTAAAAAAACCAAAACTGACTGAAAAGACTACCTTGCTAAAGGAAGAACTGAATCAGTTCGTTTTTGAAGTGGATCCAAAAGCCAATAAGATTCAGATTAAGGAAAGTGTCGAGAAAGCCTTCAAGGTTGAGGTTGTTAAAGTGCGAACCATGAATGTTGAAGGAAAGAAAAAAAGACTGGGACGTCACCAGGGCCGAAAATCGAATTGGAAAAAAGCCCTGATCACCCTCAAAGAGGGGCAGACCATAGAATATTTCGAAGGAGCCTGAGGAAGCGAAATCAGATGGCAATAAAGAACTATAAACCTACTTCTCCTGGTCGAAGAAACATGAGTGGTTTCGTCTTTGACGAAATCACCACTTCGACGCCCGAGAAAAGCTTGCTTGCTCCAATCAAGAAAAAGGGCGGACGCAACAACATGGGTCGAATAACTGTGCGTCACCGCGGAGGAGGGCACAAACGGCGATATCGGATCATTGATTTTCGTCGCAACAAGACGAACATACCTGCAAAAGTTGTTTCGATTGAATACGATCCAAATCGAACTGCAAGAATCAGTCTGCTTCATTATGCAGATGGAGAAAAGAGATACATCCTTACTCCTGAGGGTCTGAACGTTGGGGACACGGTAGTTTCTGGTGATCAGGTAGAAATCAAATCAGGCAACGCCCTTCCGATGAAAAACATTCCGGTCGGTACGATATTGCATTGTGTGGAAATGCGAGTGGGCAAAGGAGCTCAAATAGGCCGAAGTGCAGGAACCAGCATCCAGTTGATGGCAAAAGACGACAATTATGCACAACTCCGCATGCGTTCCGGAGAGATTAGAAAAATCCGTGTGGAATGTATGGCTACCATCGGATCGGTTGGAAANGCGCAACACATGAATGTGGACCTTGGNAAAGCTGGTCGAAAACGCTGGCAGGGAATCCGCCCCACTGTAAGAGGNGTNGTCATGAATCCGGTGGATCACCCNCATGGTGGTGGAGAAGGTAGGACTTCTGGAGGCCGTCACCCCGTCAGNCCCTGGGGTAAACCTACCAAGGGAATGAAAACACGCCACCGTAAAGGTGCCGACAAACTGATTGTCAAGAAAAGATAAGCATGCCGCGTTCTCTGAAAAAAGGGCCCTTTATTGATGGGCATTTGGAAAAAAAGGTGCTAGCCGCAAACGAAAGTAGGGACCGCAGGCTGATCAAAACCTGGTCCAGGCGGTCGGTTATCCTGCCCGAGTTTGTGGGCCTCAACATTGCCGTGCACAACGGCAACAAGTTCATCCCGATTTACATTACCGAAGACATGGTGGGTTATAAACTGGGGGAGTTTGCACCAACTCGGACCTACCGGGGACATGTTGGGAAAACAGATAAACGGGGAAGTCGCTGATGAGTGCAAGAGCTACTGCTAAAAATGTAAGGGTTTCTCCACGAAAAGCACGTTTTGTGATCGACATGATTCGTGGGAAAAAAGCTGATATCGCCATTGCGCAGTTGAACATTCTGAGAAACCGTGCAGCTCAGCCTGTCATGAAAGTACTTCAGTCTGCCCTGGCAAATGCAGATCAGGCAAATCCTGATGCGGATGTTGATGAATATCGTGTTATTTCCGCATATGTCGATGAAGGAAAAACTTTACGTCGTTTTCGCCCAAGGGCTATGGGTCGGGCGACCACGATTCGCAAACGAAGTAGCCATATTACCCTGGAAGTTGGCCTTTAAAACATCAATGAACTGAGGAAAAGTGGGTCAAAAAGTTAACCCGATAGGCTTGAGAGTAGGAATCTCTAAAACATGGAATTCCAAGTGGTTTGCAGGAAAAGACTATCCTGAACAGTTGAAACAAGATCTGAGCATTCAGAAGTTTGTTAAANAACGTCTCAAGCATGCTGCCATTTCNCACATTGAAGTGGAGCGAACTGCAAAGAAAACGAAGGTCAATATCTTTACTGCCCGACCAGGCATCATCATCGGACGCAAAGGAGATGAAGTCGAACGNCTCAAGCATGAGTTGAACAAACTCACCCGGCATGAGGTGGTTGTCAACATCAAGGAAATCAAGCGTCCTGAAATCGAGGCCACCCTGGTTGCAGAAAATATTGCAAATCAGCTCGAACGCAGAATTGCATATCGCAGGGCAATCCGCCGGGCTATGACATCTGCTATGCGGATGAACATTGCAGGTTGCAAGATCATGGTTGGAGGAAGACTAAACGGTGCTGAAATCGCACGTTCCGAATGGGTTCGCGAAGGTCAGGTCCGGCTTCACACCCTTAGGGCTGATATTGATTATGGAGTTGCCGAAGCTCAAACAACTTATGGCGTGATTGGAGTCAAAGTCTGGGTCTATCGTGGAGAAAAATACGAACTAACACGTAGTCGTCGAACTCGCAGAAAGGACTGAGGATGCTTCTTCCTAAGAAAACAAAATACCGCAAACAGATGCGCGGAAGGTTGAAGAACGATGCAAATACAGGAAACAAGCTCTCCTTTGGATCTTTTGCCCTGCAAGCCACTGCAAGAGGATATTTAACCAACCGTCAGATTGAATCCGCTCGGCGTGTGATCACGCGTTCCCTGAAAAGAGGAGGAAAAATCTGGATACGTGTCTTTCCAGACAAGCCGATTACGAAAAGGCCTGCCGAAGTACGGATGGGAAAAGGGAAGGGAGCTGTCGACAGTTGGGTAATGCCGATACATCCCGGACGGGTACTTTATGAAATCGAGGGAGTTCAAGAAAGTGTGGCGCTAGAAGCCCTAAGGCTTGCGGGATATAAGCTTCCGATGAAAACCAAAGTCTTAAAAAGAGGGGCAATTTTATGAAGGCTTCTGAACTGAGAGAACTTTCTGCAGATGAATTGAACTCCAAACATAGGGAACTTAAAGAAGAATTCATGCGCATCCGCTGCAATACGGTCTTGAGCTCCGATAGCGATGTTCATCAAATGAAGAAGACCCGAAAAGACATTGCGCGGATTAACACGATTCTCAACGAAAAACAACGTTCCACCCATGCTGAAAGATCATAGATGAAAAGGGTTAAATATCAAAATGGGGTTGTCGTCAGCAACAATATGGAAAAATCCATCGTGGTGTTGGTCGAAACGAAATACAAACACCCTCTATATAAAAAGACGGTGAAAAGAAGTAAAAAATTTGTCGCCCACGATGAAAACAACGAATGCAGCATCGGAGATTTTGTCCAAATTGAGGAGTGCAGGCCGTTGAGCAAGAGAAAGTGCCACCGTCTTGTTAAAAGGAGTGAGACATGATTCAGATGCAGACCGTTCTTGAAGCAGCTGACAATTCAGGCGCAAAAAACCTGAGATGCATCAAGGTGCTTGGCGGTTCCAAAAAACGTTATGCTAGGGTCGGTGATATCATTGTTGCATCCATCAAGGACAGTATTCCCAATTCAAGGGTCAAAGCAGGTGATGTGGTTAAAGCTGTCGTGGTAAGAACCAAGAAAGAATTCCGTAGACCTGATGGGACTTATATCAAATTTGACAAGAATGCGGCTGTGGTAATTGACAGTAAACGTGAACCGATTGGAACTCGCATTTTTGGTCCCGTGGCCCGTGAATTAAGGGTGGGTAAATTCATGCGTATTTTGTCATTGGCTCCTGAAGTTCTCTAAATCAAGCCATGAAAGTGAATCAGCGAAAAAGAAATCAATCACGTATCCGCAAAGGCGATACTGTGATTGTCGTTTCTGGAAAAGAAAAAGGAAACACAGGACGAGTTCTATCTGTGGACTGGAAAAATGAACGGGTTCTGGTTGAGGGTTTGAACATGGTTGTACGACACACAAAACCGAATCCCAGAAACCAGCAAGGTGGAATCATGAACATGGAGTCACCAATCCACTACTCCAATGTCATGCTCTACAATTCAGAACTGAAACGGGGCGTGCGTTTCCGAAATGAAAAAAACGATGCGGGAGTATCAAACCGTGTCTGTGTAAAAACCGGTGAAGTATTAGGGGCCTGATGCAGAGTCATCTCTACGAAACTTATCAATCCAAAGCAGTTCCTTTGCTTAAGGAAAAATACGGCTACAAGAATTTGCACCAAATTCCGAGAATCCAAAAAGTGAGTCTCAACATGGGATTAGGTGAGGCACTTCAGAATCCAAAGGCCATCGAAGAAGCCAGCAAGCAAATGGCACTCATTGCAGGGCAAAAGCCTGTTGTGACTCGTGCAAAAAAGTCAATTGCGGCCTTCAAACTCCGGGAAAAGGTTTCGATTGGCTGTATGGTGACGTTGAGGCGAGACAGTATGTGGACTTTCCTTGACAAACTAATTCATGTTGCCATTCCTCGAGTGAGAGACTTCAGGGGAATTTCTCCAAGATCGTTTGACGGTTCCGGAAATTATACAATGGGAATTCGTGAACAGTTGATTTTTCCAGAAATAGACTTTGACCAGATAGACCAGATTCGAGGCATGAACATTACCATCGTTACCAGTGCCGGTTCAGACCAAGAATCAAAAGACATGCTGGAAGGCATGGGTTTCCCCTTTAGAAAATAAGATAAAATGGCCAAAAAATCGATGATCGCCAAAGCCAAACGCAAACAGAAGTTTGCCGTTCGAAACAACAACCGTTGTGGCTATTGCGGACGTCCTAGAGCTTACTTGCGAAAATTTGGGATGTGCCGAATTTGTTTCCGAAAGTTTGCAGGATTCGGACTGCTTCCCGGAGTCATTAAGTCGAGTTGGTGATAACAAAACAAATAAAGCATTCAGGAAAATAATCATGTCCATGACCGATCCCATTGCAGATATGTTGACTCGGATCCGAAATGCCAACTTGCGGCGTTCTGGGGAGGTCAGTATTCCTTCCTCGAAAATCAAAAGAGATATTGCTGAAATCCTTAAAGACGAAGGATTTATCGAGGATTGGCAACTTATTGAAAGTGAACAAGCTTTTCCAGAAATCAAACTTCAGTTGAAGTACCTCAAAGATGGGCAACCTGTAATCCGAAGGATTAAAAGGGAAAGCAAGCCAGGACTGAGAGTTTATTTAAAATCAAATGATGCGAAACCAGTTTTGAGTGGACAGGGAATTTCCATACTGTCCACATCTAAAGGAGTGATGTCGGACAGGCAATGCCGCATGGATAAAGTCGGCGGAGAACTTCTCTGTTCTGTCTGGTAATAAAAATTACGGACTAAGAGGATTTGAGAAAGACCCATGTCAAGAATTGGTAAGCGCCCGATCGCTGTCGTAGAAGGAGTTCAGGTACAGTACAGTAACCGTGACTTTAGTGCTAAAGGGCCTAAAGGTGAGATGAAAATCAGCATTCATGAGGATGTTGAACTCAAGGTAGAGGATGGAATCATCCAGCTTACTCCTTCTGCATCAAAAGGTATTACTCCTATGCTTGGGACCACCTGGGCTCTTGTTCGAAACATGATGACAGGGGTTTCGACAGGTTTTGTCAAGGAGTTGAATCTGGTAGGAGTTGGATACCGAGCTACCACTTCAAGCAATATGCTTGAGATGAATCTGGGATATTCTCATTCGATAAAATATACAATTCCCAAAGGAGTTTCAGTAAAGGTGAATGCCAACACCAACATTGTTTTGGAAAGTGCAGACAAACAACTCTTGGGTCAGGTCTGTGCAGAAATCAGGAAGTATCGTCCGCCTGAACCCTATAAGGGGAAAGGCATCCTTTTCAAAGACGAGAGATTAAAACGTAAGGCTGGAAAAGCCGGTAAGGTTTGATTCACTCCGTGGATTAAGATATGGAAAATTCAGAAAAAAGAGCGCTCGCGAGGAAAAATCGACACAATCGGATAAGAAAGAGGATCTCCGGTACAGCTACTAGACCGAGACTTGCAATCTTCAGTTCCTCGAAACACATCTATGCCCAGGCGATCAATGATCTTGATGGCATAACTCTGGCCGCATCCTCAACCATGGAACTCAAGAAAAGTCTTAAGAGCAGCAGTGGAAATAAGGATTCTGCTAAAGATGTTGGTAAGGATGTTGCGGAAAAATTAAAAAAAATCTCAGTCGATTCAGTTTATTTCGACCGCGGTGGAAACCTTTATCATGGAAGGGTTCAAGCTTTGGCCGAAGGGGCACGTGAAGCGGGACTGAACTTCTGAACATCATCACGAAAGATTCAAGTGGCAGACAAACCAGAACTGGGTGAACTGATTGAAAAAGTAATCAGGGTCAACCGGGTAGCTAAAGTAGTTAAAGGAGGCAGGCGTTTCAGCTTCAGTGCACTCGTGGTTGTTGGAGACGGGAATGGACGAGTCGGGATGGGAAACGGAAAGGCCAACGAAGTGACCGAGGCTATTCGAAAAGCAGTGGAAAATGCTTCCAGAGACATGCAAAGGATCAAATTTGAAGGAACTACTATCCCGCACATGGTGATTGGAGAATTTGGTGCCGGTCGTGTGCTTATGAAACCTGCAAGCCAGGGTCATGGAATCATTGCAGCGGGTCCAGTAAGAGCCGTTATGGAAGCTGCCGGAGTTGCAGATATCAGCGTCAAATGCCTAGGATCCAGAAACCCACAAAATTTGGTACGTTCCACCTTTGCTGGTTTTAATAACTTGCGTAGCTTTACTGAGGTGGCCCGCGCAAGAGGCAAGCAGGTTGAGGAACTGAGAGGAACCTGAAGATGGCCGATAAAATCAAAGTTACCCTGGTGAAAAGCAGTATCGGAAACCGGAAAAATCAAGTAGAAAACCTAAAAGGGCTTGGGCTAAGTAAGATCAATAGTTCGAAAACTCTGGAAAATACCCCGTCCATCCGCGGAATGATAAGAAAGGTCCAGCACCTTGTTCGCATTGAAATCTTAGAAAACTGAGGAAATGACATGCAACTGCATGAATTAAATGCCGGTTCCAAGAAAAAACGAAAACGTTTAGGTCGGGGTCCAGGAAGTGGGCTAGGCAAAACCTGCGGACGTGGTCATAAAGGTGCTAAATCCAGGTCCGGCTTCAAAAACAAGCGTGGTTTTGAAGGTGGGCAGACTCCTCTTAAACGAAGGTTGCCTAAATTCGGATTTACCAATCCCAACCGCCAGACCTATCAACTGATCAATCTTGATCGTTTGGATAAACTGGAGGAGCTTGCCGATGGAACTTCACTGGAAACACAACAACTGCTCGAGATGGGCTTGATCCGGAACTCCAAAACTCCGGTGAAACTGCTGGGCAGAGGTAGTCTGACCAAAAAAATTAAAATCACTGTAGACAAAGCAAGCCTTAGTGCGGTTGAATCTGTGACCAAGGCAGGCGGTGAAGTGATCATTTCCAGCCAGGTAGCCTCTTGATCTGGAACACGATCCAGAATATTTTCAGGATTGAGGAACTCCGTCAGCGCATTTATTTTACGCTGGCCATCCTCTTTGTATTCCGGCTAGGAGCACACATACCAACTCCTGGCATAGACGGAGTAGCCCTGACAGCTTTTTTTGAAGCACAACAGGGTTCGATTCTTCGCTTTTTCGACATGTTCACTGGAGGAGCGCTTGCCCGTCTAACGGTGTTTGCACTGGGCGTAATGCCTTACATCAGTGCATCCATCATTATGCAGTTACTGACCGTCGTTTTCCCGTATTTGGAAAGGCTTTCCAAAGAAGGTGAGGCAGGTCGGAAGAAAATCACCGTTTACACCCGTTATGGAACCATAGTGCTGAGTCTGGTTCAGGCTTTTGGTATTTCAGCAGGATTGGAAAGCATGGCTGCGCCAGATGGTTCTCCAGTGGTCATTTCGACCATGAACACTTGGGGTTTCCGCGGTTTAACAGTCATCACGCTGACGGCAGGTACGGCTTTTTTAATGTGGGTCGGTGAGCAGATCAATGAACGGGGTATAGGAAACGGAATATCATTAATTATCTTTGCAGGAATCGTTGTTGATATTCCTGGTGCTGTGATCAACTCCATCAGACTTGTTCAAACGGATCAGCTTCAACCAATTTTGCTGATCATTGTTGGAGTGTTAATGATATCAGTGATATTCGCTGTAATCTTTATGGAAACGGCCTACCGGAAGATTCCGGTTCAATACGCCAAGCGGATGCAGGGAAACCGGATGTATGGAGGTCAGGCCTCTCATTTACCTTTGAAAATCAACTCATCGGGTGTCATCCCTCCGATCTTTGCGTCATCGATACTGGCCTTTCCCGCGACAATTACTGGTTTTATTACGGTTCCGTGGGTTCAGGCAGTGAGTGCCCAATTAATGCCTGGAAGACTGCTCTATTCCCTTTTGTTCGTGATCATGATTTTTTTCTTTTGTTTCTTCTACACGGCGATTCAGTTCAATCCAGTCAAAATCGCTGAAGAAATGAAGCGACATGGCGGGTATATACCGGGCATTCGTCCTGGCAAGAAGACTGCGGAGTATGTGAACGGTGTATTAAGCAGGCTGACTTTTGGAGGCGCCATTTATCTTGCTGCAGTTTGTATTCTTCCCAGTATTCTTTTTGTGGCATTCAATGTTCCTTTCAGTTTTGGAGGAACTGCATTACTGATCGTGGTAGGTGTTGGGCTGGATCTGGTAAATCAGATCGAGGCATTCCTTCTGAATCAGAATTATGATGGTTTCATGCGTAAAACAAAACGACGCCAGGCCCGTACAGCAAGCTTGAAACTCTAATCATTAAAATATTGATCTGACCCATTTTGGTGGAAACTCATGAAAGTAAGATCATCGATTAAAAAAATCTGTGAAAAATGTAGGATCATCAAACGCAAAGGAGTGTTGCGTGTGATCTGTGAAAATCCCAAACACAAACAAAAACAGGGCTGACGCAGTATGGCAAGAATATCCGGTGTTGATCTGCCCAACAGTAAGCGGGTCGAAGTTGGTTTGACATATATCTATGGGATCGGACGTTTCTCGTCCAAAGAGATCCTGAAAAAAACGAAAATTGATGCAAACATTCGTATCAGTGACCTGAGCGATGACCAGGTCAGCCAAATCCGTTCTGCCATTGAAGCGGATTATCAGGTGGAAGGTGATTTAAGGCGTGAAATCAATCTCAACATCAAACGTCTTATGGATTTGGGTAATTATAGAGGGTTGAGACATCGACGTCATATGCCCGTTCGCGGACAGCGAACCAAGACTAATGCCAGAACCCGGAAAGGTCCTCGACGCCTGGCTGTTGCACGTAAAAAATAATCTAGGAAGATAATAAACCCCGATAGAATATGGCTCAGGCGAAGAAAAAGAAAAAAGAAAAGAAAAACATCGAGCAGGGAAAAATACATATCCAGGCTTCATTCAACAACACCATCGTGACCGTCACTGATAATCAGGGAAACGCCATCGCCTGGTCCAGCACCGGCATGCATGGGTTCAAAGGGTCACGCAAAAGTACCCCCTTTGCAGCAAGGGTCGTGGCTGAAGATGCGATTCGTAAAGCCATGGATAATGGTGTGAGGAGCTTGGATGTTTATGTGAAAGGACCCGGCACGGGAAGAGAATCAGCTCTTCGAGCGATTGCTGCTGTTGAGGGTCTAAGGATTACTTCAATACACGATGTCACCCCGGTGCCCCATAACGGTTGCAGACCCCCCAAACAGCGCCGTATCTGAAGCATTTGCTGACCTTTGAGTGATGCTTAACGTTATTTAAGAGACTTGATATGCCAGAAACAGTTGAAGCCACTGAAGCAGTTGAACAGGAATCCGACCAATCGGAAAATCAGAAAACACCTTCGGCTTCCGAAATGACTGAGGAAGCAAAGATTTTTTCTAAGAACTGGACTGAAATTGCCAAACCGAAATGGCTTCAGTTTGAGGAAGCAACGATCCGTTCCGGTTATGGAAAATTCATCATGGATCCCTTGGAACCTGGCTTTGGTACAACCATTGGCCATGCTCTGCGAAGGGTGCTTTTATCATCCATTCGAGGATCAGCCATATTTGCCGTCCAGATTGAAGGTGTAACCCATGAGTTTAGTAACATCAGTGGAGTTGTTGAAGATGTGTTACAGATCATTCTCAACATTAAAGAACTGCAGGTGGAACAGTATTTTGATGGAGTAATGGAACTGGAATTGATTGGAGAGGGGCCTTGTATTTTAACCGGTAAAGACATTGCAACCTTTGAGAAGGCAAAAATTCTGAATCCCAATAAAGTTATCGCAACTCTTCAAGAAGGGGCCACCATCAGCATGACCCTTTATGCCCAGTTCAACAAAGGCTACGTCACGTCAGAAATCAATCAACTGAATGAACTTCCGGTGGGAACCATTTATCTGGATTCAAATCATTCCCCTATCAAAAAAATCCACTATGAAGTTGACAATTCCCGAGTTGATCAACGGACTGATTTCGACCGTTTAAATTTTGAGCTTTGGACCAATGCATCTGTGAAGCCGGCAGATAGCCTGGCTTATGCGGCTAAGATTTTGAAGGAGCATATGGATGTCTTCATCAATTTTGATGAAAGTGCCATCATCATTGAAAATGAAGAAGAAGATGATGACGAGCCTTTGAATGAAAATTTGTATCGCAGTGTCAGTGAACTTGAATTGTCAGTTCGTTCCATCAACTGCCTGCAAAATGCCAAAATTGAAACCATTGGCGATTTGGTCCAGAAAACCGAAGCAGAAATGTTGAAAACCAAAAATTTTGGACGTAAATCTCTGAATGAGATCAAATCCATCCTTTCCGGCATGGGTCTGCAGCTTGGAATGGTTTTGGATCGTTTTGATCCGAACAACAACCCGCATTTGAAAATTTAACTCAGTTCCCGGTTTGTTCTGGGGCCGGACTTTCACACGACCAGCAGTATGAGACATTTAAAAGCAGGTAGGCGCCTTGGCGTCACCACTTCCCACCGTCGGGCCATGATGAGAAATCTGGTGACTTCGATCCTTGAGAAGGGTGAAATAAAATGCACCCTGGCCAGGGCCAAGGAAGTCCGGAAACCTCTTGAAAAAATGATTACCCTCGCTAAGCGTGGTGATCTCCATGCAAGACGTCAGGCACTTTCCTTCGTCAAGAGTAAGGAGGCGATGTCCCAGTTATTTGATGAATTGGGAGAACGCTTCAGTGATCGTCAGGGAGGTTACTGCAGGGTCATCAAGTTGGGCCAGACGAGGCTTGGGGATAATGCGGAAATGGCTATTGTTCAATTGATTGGATCCGAGAATGACCAGTTGAGTTCGCTAAAATCCAAATCGGCCAAGAAAAAGCCTGCACGCAAATCCAGCAAAGTTCTGGAAAAAGTAAGCGAAGAAGTCCGTAGTGCTGAAGAAAGCAGTGATAAAGTCGCCAAAGAAGAAACTGTGGAAGAACAAGTAGATGATTCCGATAAGGCAGAGGCTTCTGAACAAACTCCATCAGCCGAGTCTGAAACTGCTGAAGAGGAAGTATCTAAAGCAGATAATTCAGAGCAAAAAGAAGAAGTGGAAACACCAGATGTGGAAAAAGCTGATGCTTCTGCTCCGGACACTACCCAACCCACTGCAAGTACTTCTGAACCGGAACAAACTGAAGCTTCAGCAGAACCGGAACCTGATGATGCTGAAAAAAAAGAAACCAAGGATCAGCAATAACCTACCCCCTGCCTGAAGGCAACATCTTCCGGCATCTCATCCACTCCCGACTTCTGGAGCCGGAACACTCAACGTGAATTCCGAACGGCTCCCAATGGGAAAAAAAGTATATCTGGAAACCCTGGGTTGCGCCAAAAACAGGGTGGATTCTGAGATTATGCTCGCCCACCTGCATCGTCAAGGTTATCAATTCACTAGTGACGCAGAGGAGGCGGAGGTTATCATTGTCAATACCTGTGGTTTTTTAAGTTCGGCCAGCCAAGAATCAATCACTAGGATTCTTGAACTGAGTGATCTGAAGGGTGAGGGTCGTTGTGAAAAACTGGTTGCAACGGGATGTGTACCTCAACGGTACGGCAGCGAACTGAATCAAAAAATCCCAGAAATCGACGGCCTTCTCGGTTCCAACGGTTTTGAACAGATTCCAGAATTATTGGATCAGCTTTATCGTCCGGACGTTCAGTCCAAGATGTTCATTGAAGATAAACCGCACTACCGCCAATATGAGGAACAGTCGCGGATTCAAAGTACTCCTTCGCACTTTGCCTACCTTAAGATTGCTGAAGGTTGCTCCAACATGTGCTCCTTCTGCAACATCCCTTTACTGAGGGGAAATTTCAGCAGCAGAAGCATCGAATCCCTGGTACGTGATTTTTCCAGCCTCATAGAGCGGGGAGTCTGTGAAATCAACCTCCTTTCTCAGGATACCTCTTCTTATGGAAGGGACCTTAAAGACGGAACCGAACTTGCGGGTTTGCTCCATGCACTGTGCCAAGTCCCGGGAGATTTTTGGATCCGAATGTTCTATTGTTATCCAAACACATTTTCAGAAGAGGTTCTGGAGGTAATGTCCTCAGATCTACGTTTTTGCCGCTATCTTGATATGCCCTTTCAGCATATCAGTGATTCGGTACTGAAAAAAATGAACCGCAAGATCACTCGCAAAGGGATCGAAGCCACCATGGCTAGAGTCCGAAGTGTGCTCCCTGATGTCGCCTGGCGGACCACCTTCATCGTAGGATTTCCCACCGAAACGGAAAAAGACTACGAAGAGCTAGTGGAATTTGTTTCAGAAGGTCATTTTCAGCATCTTGGAATTTTTCTTTATTCCGATGAAGATAACATCAGGTCTTCCAGATACGGTGATCCGGTCCCGTTTGCTGTTAAAGAGGAACGAAAAAATCGCCTGATGGAAATTCAGCAGAAAATCAGCATGAAACATAACCAGAAAATGGTAGGCAGTGTTCAACAGGTCCTGGTCGGGGGTTTCAGTCCTGAAACGGATTTGTTGCTTGAAGGCAGGAACCAGTTCCAGGGTCCTGAAGTCGATGGAGTTGTTTATATCAACGAAGGAACAGCATCCTCAACTGGATTTCAACAGGTTGAAATCACAGAAGCTCATGAGTATGATTTAGTTGGAAAAATTCTGTCCTAAACCCTTTATCTTAAAGTTTACATCATTATGTCAGGTCACAGTAAATGGAGTACGATCAAACACCGCAAAGCAGCCCAGGATGCTAAACGCGGTAAAGTTTTCACCAAACTCATCAAGGAACTCACAGTTGCAGCTAGAATGGGTGGAAGCGATCAGGAATCCAATCCTAGACTTCGAACTGCCATCGCTGCGGCCAAGACCCAGAGCATGCCTAAAGACAACATCGAGAGGGCCATCAAAAAAGGTGCAGGTGAAATGGATGGGGTTTCCTATGAAGAGATTCTCTATGAAGGTTATGGACCCCACAATGTGGCCCTGATTGTGGAGGCTTTGACGGATAACAGGAACCGAACCATCGCTTCGGTCCGTCATGCTTTCAGCAAAGGAGGAGGAAATCTTGGTTCTTCCAATTCAGTGCAATACATGTTTGAAAGGATCGGGATGATCCGTGTTTCCAAATCAGAAATCGAAGAGGACGCTCTGACAGAAATCATTTTAGAGGCTGGTGCGGAGGACATCCAAAGTGATGATCCCAATGAATTTCAGGTGATGACAAACACTTCCGATTTTGATGAAGTCAGGGCCCAGCTTGAGGAATCCAATGTGCCGATGCTGAGTGCGGAAATCATCTGGAATCCCCAGAACCGTGTTGAAATCGACGAACCTCAAAAAGCCCAACAGGTAATCAAACTGATAGACATGTTGGAAGATGATGATGATGTCCAAAGCGTTCATTCGAATTTTGACATCACGGATGATGTCATGGCAGAAATGGCCTGAAGCGTCTTGAAAATCCTTGGCATCGACCCCGGTAGCCGGGTTACGGGTTATGGTTTGGTAGAGCATCATGGGAACTCAACACGATATTTGGCAAGTGGTTGCATCCGACTTCCTGAAAAATCGAAACTTGCAGACAAACTTGTGCAAATTTCTGATGAGTTGGAAAAATTGATTGAGACGAACCGCCCAGACTGTGCATCCATTGAACAGATCTTTTTTGCTCATAACGCCCGTTCGGCCCTGATTCTGGGGCATGTTCGAGGAGTGATACTTCTTAAAATGGCAGAAAAGGGGCTTCCGATTCACGAATACCCCCCGCTCCAAGTCAAACAAGCCGTGGTAGGAGTTGGGCGGGCCACCAAGGATCAGGTGAATCAGATGGTTCAAATCCTCCTCAACAAGCGTCAAAAATTTAAAGAAGATGAAGCCGATGCCTTGGCTTCAGCCATTACCCACGCCCATCTTTATCCCACGCTGGAAAGGATGCATAGAGATGAATGAGGGTGGTTTATGCTATGATTCAAAATGCTTTTTGAAAACGAATTGAAATCGTGATTGCATTCATTGAAGGACGAGTCCTTTTTCAGGGCAAAGGAATGTTGGTGGTTCAAACTCAGTCTGGTCTTGGGTACGAAGTTCGGGTACCTGAACCGGTTTGTCTCAAATTTCAGTCTCAGCAGGAAGTTAGCCTCTACATTCATACCCATGTCCGTGAGGATGAATTGACCCTCTATGGATTCTTGTCCTGGGATGAGAAGGAACTTTTTGAGATGGTTATTAAAACAACAGGAGTCGGTCCGAAGCTGGGACTGGCAGTCTTGTCCCAACTTCCCGTGGAACAGTTGGCCGATGCGGTTTTTCAAAACAACACGGCTGCCTTCAGTCAGGTTTCCGGGATTGGACGCAAAACAGCAGCAAAACTCTGCCTGGACCTGCACGATCAATTGAAAAACAGGAACATGGTCTCTTCCTCTCTGGGAACGGTTTCGGAAAATGATGGAACAGGAATTCTGGTAGATCAGAACCATGAACTGATATCAGCCCTGAAAAACATGGGTTTTCAAGAGCGAGAGATCCGTTCAGTCGTTCCTCAGGCCGGTGATCAGGACCTACCTTTGGAGCAACGTTTGAAAAAAGCACTTTCATTATTGACTCCGTTGCGTTAGAAATAAACAGATACATCAATGCAAGGAGAGGTATGGGAAGTTTAAATAAAGTGATGTTGATAGGTAATTTGGGAAGAGATCCGGAAATTCGTTATACCCAGGCAGGTAGTGCTGTCGCCAATTTTTCGTTGGCCACTACAGACCGTTGGACTGATCGTCAAGGACAGCGGCAGGAACGTACCGAATGGCATGACATTGTTGCCTTCGACCGGCTTGCGGATCTTGCACAGAACTATCTGAAAAAAGGAAAATCAGTTTTTATTGAAGGTCGTCTTCAAACTCGCAGTTGGGAAGACCCGCAGGGCCAGAAACGCTACAGGACTGAAGTCGTGGCAAATGGAATGCAATTTCTCGATGCACGTCCTTCAGGAGAAGGAGGGGGTCAGTATTTTTCAGATCAACCTCAATCAAATAACAATGATCAGGCTTCCTCAGAAACACCTGATTCGGAAAACAATCAAAATAGTGAAAAAGAAGACTATATCAAGGATGATATACCTTTCTAGATAAATTACGCTTCGCTGGATTCTTGATTCAGGAAGCTTCAATATATTTTTGCAGTGACGTAGTTTACTGCTTATTTCCTCAGCTAGGGCAATGTCATGGATGACCAGCCAAAATTTAATTCCACATTCTCCATCCGTTTAGATTTGTTTAGGGCAACGTGTGTCATGGTCGAAAAACACGTTGCCTTAGGACGGATTGTTTCCTTCCGGAGGAAATTCCGGAATCCCTTCCATCAGTCTTTTTGCTGAAGAGACTCTTTCATGCGAATCAAGAGCCTCAAAGTTTCCGGATTCAAGTCCTTCTGTCATCCGGTTGACATCAAATTTCAGCAAAATGGAATCACCGTTGTCATTGGGCCAAATGGTTGCGGTAAGAGCAATGTCGTGGATGCGATCCGGTGGGTGCTGGGCGAACAGCGGCCGAAGCATCTTCGTGGAGGGTCCATGGAAGATGTGATCTTCAATGGCAGCTCCTATCAGAAGCCAATGGGTATGGCGGAAGTCACTCTGACTTTCACCAACACGGAAGGCGATACCATCCGAAACTATGAGCAGTATACTGAAATTGCGATAACCAGAAGGCTTTACCGCTCCGGAGAGAGTGTTTACATGATCAATAAAACTCCGGTCAGACTGAAAGATATCCGGGAACTTTTTATGGATACCGGTGTTGGAGGGACGGGGTATTCGATCGTGGAACAGGGACGGGTTGGAGAAATCGTTAGCGCACGTCCTGCTGACCGAAGGGTGCTGATTGATGATGCGGCAGGCATTGTAAAATTCCGTATCAAACGTGAGGCCGCGGAACGCAGGATGGAGGAAACTCTGCAGAATCTGTTGCGTGTTAATGATGTCCTTGGAGCTTTGCGGGAACAGGAGGAAGGGCTGCGCGAGCAGGTGGAACGGGCCAGATCCTTTATCAATCTCAAAGAAAAAAGCAGCCTCATCGAAAAACAGCTGCTTTGTCTCAACTGGCATGATGCGGGAATGAGGGAAAAGCAATCGACCCAAAGCATCGAGGAGTTCCGTCAAAAGCATCAGGCTGTCCAGAATAACTTGGCTGCTGAGGAAACTCGGTTACAGCAGTTGAATCTNGAACAAACTCAACATACTGCAGAAATTCAACAGCGACGCGAAANGGTTTACGAAAAAGAGAGAGAAATCCAGGAAGCTGAAAATCAGAGGAACCTGGAACGTCAGAATCTCGAAAACGTTAATGAACAACAGCAAAGGCAGGCAGAAGAACTCGGAGAACTGCAGGACAAGCTGAAGTTACTGGAAGGCGATCGGGTACAGGGACATTCCCTCGCAGATGAACTGGAAAAAAGAGTTGAAACCGCTCAGAGCTCGATGACTGAAATCGAGAATGAAAAAATAGACTGGGATGCGGGTCTTGAGGAAAGTATGAATCAGCTTCAGCAGCTGCAGAAAAAACTACTGAAGATTCATACCGAATTGACCAGTCAAAACAACCAGGACAGTTTTCTTAATGAAAGGCTGGAGTCCTTGGTGGAACGTCAGCAGAAACTACAGCAGCAGGATGAATCTCATCGCATGCTTCATGAGGAAACGTTAGAAAAACATGATAGTGCTGAGAAAAAAACCCTAAGTCTTCGGCAGCAACTGGATCTTATTGAGGAGCAACTCCAAAACCTGGAGCAAACCATAGAAGCAGATGCCGAATTATTGGAAGAGGAAGAAACTAAACTCATAGAAGAACAGTACCAGCAAAGTGTGATCCGTTCCCGTCTTGAATCCCTGATGCAGATTCAGCATAGCTATGAGGGATTCAGTGACAGTGTGAAAACTTTCATGCACCTGATGCAGGAGGATCCTGCTGAAGCACAACGTCTTGGAGTTTTGGGAGTGGTTGCGGACTTCATCACTGCAGAGCCTGAAGCCCTTGAACAGGGAGCTTCTGTGATGGCTGAAGTACTGGACTGGGTTGTATTGAAAAGTAAGGACCAACTCACAAAGCTTGAAAGCTTTTGCGACCGGCAGGATCTTGGTGCACTAAAGTTCATTGCCCTTGACCGGCTTCCTCCTGAATCTACTCCTCCATCAGAACAGCTGAGTCTGAAGGATTTTCTTGAATTCCGTGGACCATTTGAAGAGTGGGGTAGGCGATTCTTTTCACGTTTTTTAATGGATGATGACTCCGGGCAATTCTGGAGCAAGGCCGAAAGCGAATGGTCCGAAACTTTCTCAGAATGGCTTTCGGTANACGGAACACGTCTGACGGAAATCAATGTCGGAATCGGAAAGGCTGGGACACCATCTTTGGGCTTTCTCAAAAGACAGCAGGAAATCAGCGANCTCGAAGAAGAGGCACAGAAACTACAGCAGCACTGCAGTCGGCTAGANGAGGAGCTTGAACAGAAACAGTTGAAACTCTCGGAACTGCGTTCGGAACATCAAAACCAATTGAAATCCCAGAGGGAAACAGAGCTGGAATGGCTAAGTGTGAGTAAGGAACTTGAACATCATCAACACGAACAAAAACGCCTNGGCCAGCTGCTTGAGCAAAACCGGAATGATCTGGAGCGTCTGGCCGATGAGGTAGAGATCCATCAGAAGCGTCAGGAAACAGTCAATGAATCCTTGGAATCGCTTGAGAATCAGCGTCTGAAGCTTGATGAAGAGATGTTGCTTCAGGAAGAACGGATCGAAGTCCAGAAACAAAGGGTTGAAGACATTTCGACAAAGCTGCTTGAACAGAAGGTTGCTCTGACTGAAGCGCAGGAAAAGCAGAAAAACCTGGTCGAAAATGAACAGCGTCTGCATCGTGAGCATATGGAATGTGAAAGACGCATCGAATCCCTGTTGTCTCTNGGTACCGAAGGGGATCATANGCTTGAAAAAAGTAAACAAAGAATTCTTGAGATCGATGCTTCCTTCGACCAAATGCTGGAAAAACGAGAGTTGCTCAAACGAGAACTTGACGAAGAGCTAGAGCTTCAGGAGCGAAAGAACGAAGAACACCATCTCCAAGGTCAGCAACTTCAGGAAATTCGAAGCAAATTGGAAGAGTCCAATGAAGCACTCCATCAGCAATCCCTGAAGCAGACCGAATTCAGGATGCTTCGTGAGCAGTTGGAAAATCAGCTGGCTGAAATCAGCGATCGTGGTCCTGAGGAGCTGATGAAAGAAATAGATACTGAGTCGTTGGATCAGACAGCCCTCAACCGTGAATCCAGAAGCCTCAAGGCCCGGATCAGTTCAATGGGACATGTCAACCTCAGTGCACCNGAAGAATATGATGCCTTGATGGAAAGGCTGGGNTTNTTGTCTTCNCAGTCCGAGGATCTCCAGCAGGCAACGGATGATCTGAAAAAAACGATCCGAGATATCAACAATGAATCCCGGCGTCGTTTTAAAGAAATGTTTGACCTGGTCAATGTGAAGTTCAAGCAAGTCTTTCAGACCCTTTTTGAAGGTGGTGATGCAAGTATGGTTCTTACCGAATCCGAAGACTTGCTCGATGCAGGCGTCGATATTGTGGCTCAGCCGCCAGGTAAAAAGCTTCAAAATCTGAACCTTCTTTCNGGGGGTGAAAAAGCACTGACGGCCATTTCNCTCATCTTCGCAATCTTCCTCATCAAACCAAGTCCCTTCTGCCTTCTGGACGAGGTTGATGCCCCTCTCGATGATGCCAATGTGGTGCGTTTCAACAGACTGATCAATAGTCTGACGGATAACGCACAGTTCATTGTCATCACCCACAACAAGAAAACCATGGAGNTCGGAGACCTTCTTTACGGAGTGACGATGGAAAATCCAGGTATTTCCAAAACCGTCTCGGTACAGTTTAAGGAAGCCCAAAAGCTCGTTGCCTGAACTCTCACGGCTGGTTAAAAAAAAACCTGCTGTTCGTTTCTTTCTCAGTTAAAATAGGAAATACATTCTTTAGTTTGATTCATGTTAGAATTGAAGTTCCTTAAATTTTTCTGAGATGATGGAAATCAAATTATTCGAAGGATTCCAGTCTTACTGTAATCAACTCCCTCCTCCGCTAACGGAAGACATTTCCTCAACAGTTTCAGGAATTCTGGAGCAGGTCCGCAAAAATGGGGATACTGCACTGAGAGAACTGACCCTAAGGTTTGATGGAGTTAAACTGGATTCAATTAGGGTGAAACCCGAAGACCTCCAATCGGCACTTGAGTCACTGGATCCCAAACTGCGTCTTNTCCTAGAANAGGCAGCNGAAAATATTAGNTCTTTCCACCAGCGCCAAAAAACAGAAAGCCAGCTTGAATTCAGTAACGATGGTACGATGCTGGGCTGGAAAGTTACCCCTCTCGACAGTGTCGGTATCTATGTTCCGGGAGGCCGTGCAGTCTACCCTTCAACCTTGCTGATGAATGTCATACCAGCCCAGGTGGCAGGAGTGTCAAGAATTGCGNTGGTTTCTCCTCCCAATGAAACAGGNCTGCCTGCAACTTTGGTGCAGGCCTCTGCCGCACTGCTCGGAGTTGANAAACTTTATTCTATTGGAGGGGCTCAGGCCGTGGGGGCTTTAACCTGGGGAACGGATTCGGTTCCTGCAGTGGTCAAGATCACCGGGCCCGGGAATGCTTTTGTGGCCGAAGCAAAACGCCAGGTTTTTGGCAGNGTGGGCATTGATTCCTTTGCCGGACCGAGCGAGATCATGGTTGTTTGTGACCGTGAAGAGATGCCGGTTGAATTCCTCGTCAGAGATTTGCTTTCCCAGGCGGAACATGACCCTGAAGCCGGAGCAATCCTGGTCACAACTTCCAGGGAACAAGCTGAAAACGTAAGAAACAGGTTGCAGCAAGTGATCCCTACGTTACCAAGGCGGGAAATCATTGAAGAATCCTTTGCCTCCCGCTCTGCTTTGATTATTTGTAAATCCAAGCAGGAATGTTTTGATGCAGTGAATGAAATGGCCCCGGAGCATCTGGAACTTCTGACGGAAGATCCTTTTCAGGACCTGCACCGGGTTAGAAATGCAGGCGCCATCTTCNTAGGTCCCAATACTCCTGAAGCGGTAGGCGATTATTATGCAGGTCCTAATCATACCCTGCCAACATCAGGTTGTGCCAGGTTCTCCTCCCCACTCGGGGTTCAGGATTTTATCAAAACAAGTTCGGTGCTTTCTTATTCAGAGGAACGCCTTCAGTGCGAAGGACCCGCGATCATTCGGTTTGCCGAGGAAGAAAAACTGTTTGCGCACGCTGANTCTGTACGTGTGCGNATGAAGNATTCGAACTAACCGAAAAGTTCAGGTACCAAGATCAGTTCAGAGAATTTAATTTTCTGACGCTGCTTGATTCATTTCCGATTCCAGCCGAGAGACTCGAAGTCCTTCCTTGATTCCCATCTGGTAGCCGATGCTACCGCATATACCTGCCAGGGCGGCTATCGCAACAATGTGAAGACTGAAAAGCATCATAGTCGTTNTTCAATAGACGCAGAGTGAAATAGGGTAGGAAAGACTGCTTCCGTAGTGTGAAATCGGGCCGATCACAAAAGTCAGGACCATCATAAAGAAGATCACTGCGATCAGGGGGGAAAAATCCACTGACGTTCTTGGAAGATAACGCTGAATCGGAGTGATGAGCGGATCTGCCATGACATGTATGATTCGTACCAGAGGGTTGTTGAAGGCAGGATTGACCAGAGTCAGAAAAAACCAAATGACGAGTACAATCACAAAAAAGAAGAAGAGGCTTTGCAGGACAATGGCCATTCCTTGAAGCAAATGCCCTCCACTCTGCAGAAGCATCATGGTACTGTCACTTTTCCCTTCAATCAGAAGATTCAAGGATCTCAATTCTGCAGGAACCACTGCCTGGGCGAAGATGACAAGCAATAAAGCCGCATAGGGACTGAAATGGGTCAGCATCATTGGCATCCTTTGTTCACACCAGACCCAGAGTGGACGAGTGACCCGCGCGATCCACTGGACGATGGGGTTATACGGATCTGCACTGACCCATGTCAAAAGAACTGCGATGATGATCAGCCACTTGTATAGAAAGAGGCCAAAACAGAGCACTGATGAAAGAAATTCCAGCATGCTGCCGGATTCAGGAATGGGACTTTTTGAGGTCTCGAACCGGAGTGAACGACTCTCCACATCCACATTGATGGCCGTTCAATAGCTGCTCAAATACAAAACCCTGTTCGACAAGATTCTTATCAGTAAAATCGATCTTTACCGGGCCGAGGATGTCGGTCAGACATTCCCGTTCCACGACCACCGAAATCTCGCCACTTTTGATGGTAAGATCTTCGGANTGTATGTCATCCGNTCCGTTCCACTCNAGTTCGTATTTCCAGCCAGAACAGCCTCCTGGTTTTGCTCCTATTCTGAGGTAGGATTCTTCCAGGCTTTTCCCCTCTGCTTTACAGGCATCTTTGAACACCGTGGCAGCTCTTTCACTGACCATGACTTCGGGGATTATTTCATTTTCAATATCCATCATTATTCTAAAGATTCTGATGAATCATTTGTTTCAGTAGCGTGGAATGCTGCTGTCGACNNTTTGGGACCAGCCGTCTATACCATCAGAAACATTGTACACCTGCTGAAAACCCTGTGAAGTGAAATATTGTGCAGCCTGCCTACTGCGGATTCCCTGGTGACAGATCAACATCATTGGAGTGTCCATGTCCCAACTGTCAATGATTTCCTGAGCTATGTGATTGTCCAGCATCTGTGAATTGCTAAGAGAAGCTTTGGCTCGTTCTTCTGGAGGTCTCACATCTAAAATGGCGATGTCCGGTTGATTTTTAAGGATTTCTGAAGCTTCGATTGAAGAAACTTCTTGAACCTCTGCTGGAGGTGGTGGAGGTGTGAATTCACGATCTGGATATGCGGATTTGAGAATATCCGCCAGTTCTCCGTTCCCTGACAGTTCTTCAATGATGTCACATCCGCCTACAAATTCATGGTTGACATAAAGCTGAGGGATGGTCGGCCAGTTCGAAAAGTCNTTGATGCCTTGCCGAATGCCTTCATCGGAAAGGACGTTGAAACTGTTGAACGGTACATTCCAGCTGTTGAGAACCTGAACCACCCGATAAGAAAAACCGCACTGCGGGGCTTCAGGGTTGCCTTTCATGAATAGAAAAACAGNACTGTCTTCCACCATTTTGCTGATCCTTGCTCCCGGATCAGAACTCTGTGAAGCGCTTCCTTCGGAATCGGATGAAACGACTTTGAATTTCATGGAACCTCATTTCCTGCTGAGTTGAGTTATAATATCCAGGAATCAGTACCATTTTGGTACTGTTTGATGGTATCGCAATTTAAAAATAAAATTATTATGCATTTTGGAGAAAAATTCAATAAGGACCGGCGGTAAANACCATCGGGTGNNGGGGAAAATGCTGNCGGGTGAATTTTTCCAGACGNCGGGGTGAGACCGGTACCGGGGTTTTCACTTCCGGAGCAAATAAGGAGACACGGTATTCTTCGACGAACCATGACAGCTCTTCGAGGGCCCTTTCCTCCTGCTGGTTCAGTTGTTCTTCTTTCAATTGTGAAAGAATTTTGATCCAGGGGTTGAGGTGCATCGATTTTTCCTGGTCTTTTTCAGGATTCTGCCTGAAGCGGTCAAGTCGGATACGAACCGCCTTGAGGTATCGTTTCAGATTATTCCACTGGATGAACGGAATTTTCACGGGAAACCTACGTGGAAGAAGGTTCAAGACATGTTCCTCCAGGGCCTTATGGTTCTGGAGGGAGGGGGCGTTGATTTTTTCAAGCTCTCCCTGGGTCAGATGGTAGGATTCAAGGAGTGATTTGAANCCGGGAAGAAATTTTCCAGGGACGGTTTCCAGTTTTTTTTGGGCCTCTTCGATCCTTGATTCAAATTCAAGGCTGTTAGAAATCCATGATCCTTCGAAGAGATGCTGAAAAAGGTTCTGCCAGAGATCGTCTTTCATTTCTGCTGGGTTGCCGAAAGGTGCATAGAGAGCATGCAAATCACGGAGATCGGAAAGATCTTGCTGCATCCAGGCGAGATCTGGGCCGACAGCGAATGAAAGCAACTTATGTAAGGCTGGGGTTGTAGATTCGTTTGCTTCAGTGGGATTTCCAAAGAGCCTCCGCGAAATCCTTCCGTTTTGCAGAAATAGTCCAGGATGACCTTTGAGGTTCGGGCCTCCAGGATTTTTGATCTCGATTTCTCTGGGAAGTTCGAAACTCCANCCGTTGATATTTTCAAGCTCCCACTTCATAGCAGCTGTTTGCCAGGCTGCAGAATCATCACGGCTAATACTGATTTTGGGAGACTTGTTCAGTTCCGCTCGCCTCAAACGTAGGATTTCCAGTACATTCCTGCCCGCCTGGACGATTCTTTTTCGGGNNTCCTTGATCTCAATCCGTGGTTTGAGATGATCCGGAATCCGTTCCCAATCCCAATCTTCTTCCGGAATGTGGATGCGAAATTTTTTACGGATCAGGAGACACAGAGATTTGATAAAACTGGCTCCAGTTCGGTTTTCAGGGTTTTCCGGAAAAGGAATTGTTTGACTAGCATAAATTTCGTCAGGTGGTCTCAAATCGGTCCTCAAGCTTTTCGCAGTATCCCCATGGGGGACGAAGTGACGTCTTGTTGCCTTTGGCAGGCTTTTGAGGAGGTGGAGGATTCTTTCTTCCCAGTAACCAGGAACAAGCCATTCCANGGCATGAGGGTGGAGAAAAGAAAGTTTTTCNTCACGGACCTGAAGGGTGACTCCNTCGGANGCAGAACCTGGCCGGAATTCATAATACAAAGGAAATTCCACCTCGCCACTTTGCCATGTCTCTGGATAATCTTCTGCGGAACCGTGTTCTTCATCCGCTAATTCCAGGAAATCCTCCAGTTTCATCATCANGAAACCNCCTTTCCCTTCTTGCCTTTTATTTCTCAGCAATCGGTTGAGATCGTGGATGGACCCCACCCCATGAAGGCGTTCCGTATAGAATGCTTCCTGTGCAGCATCNANGTCATATTCGCGGTTCCTTCGAAGCTTAGCGTCCTGGTCGAGCAGTTGCTGTTTGAGTTTTTTGTTATTGATAAAAAAGGGCAGACGACTTCTCAGCCTTTCTGAAACCAGTGCTTCTTGGATGAAGTGCCGGGTTGCTTCAGCACGGTTGATGCGAGCAAAAGGAATATTTCTCCGGGGGACGATCGTGAGGCCGTANAGGGTGACCCTTTCACTGGCTTCAACGATTCCGCTTTCTTCATTGAAATGAGGTTCTGAATAGATGCTTCTGCAAAGCTTTCCTCCTAACTGCTCCAGCCATTCAACTTCAATGTTGGCGACTTTACGCGCAAACAGTCGGGAAGTCTCAACCTGTTCTGCTGCCAGCACCCAGTTTCCTGCTCTTTTAGCTAGAGTGGATCCAGGGAAAATGTAGACGTCTTTGCCTCCCGATCCACGGTAGAATGACTTCTCCGCTTTCTGGGCGATGCAGTTCAATAGTCCTGAGAGAATGGAACGGTGGATTGCCCCGTAATCTGCGGGTTCCTGCTTCAGCTTCAGCAGACCAGCCTCCTGAAGAACCATGGAAAGCTGGCGGTGGATGTCCCTCCATTCACGGAGCCTGACAAAGGACAGGTAATGCTTCTTGCAGAACTTGCGCATCTTGTTTTCAGTCCTTAGGGATTCCCACTCATCGTGGTAGCTGTCCCAAATGTTAAGCAGTGTCAGGAAATCAGAATTGGGATGGACGAAACTCCGGTGCATCTGCCGGGCTTTTTCCTTCTCTTCCAGAGGATATTCCCGGGGATCCTGAATCGAAAGTCCGGCGGCAATTACCAGCACTTCACGAAGCGCGTGTTCTTCGAGAGCCTCCAGAAGCATCCGGGCGATTTGGGGTTCGATCGGGAGCCGGGCCATCTGTCGTCCTAAACGGTTCAGTTGCTGGTTCGAGTCAAGTGCGCCGAGTTCATCCAACAGACGGAATCCCTCACGAATGGCTGAAATCGGAGGAGGATTCATGAAAGGAAAGGATGCGATCCTGTCCGGTCCTTTTNTATTTGGATGGCCCAATCCATGAGAGAGCATCTGCAGAATCACCCCTGCCAGGTTCGAACGCAGGATTTCGGGCTCTGCGTATTCACGAAGCTGCTGAAACACTTCTTCGGAATAGAGTCGAATACAGACACCCGGTCCAACCCTTCCTGCCCTTCCTGCACGTTGGAGGGCATTGCTCTGGGCAATTAGTTCCACCTGTAAACGCTGGATCCGTTTGCGTGGAAGATAACGGCTGATGCGGGCTGTTCCAGAATCGATCACATAATGGATTCCGGGAATGGTCAATGATGTTTCTGCGATATTGGTGGCCACCACCACTTTTCTTTGAGAGCTGTTGCGAAAAATCCGGTTCTGCTCCTTCACTGTCAGGCGGCCGTATAGAGGCAGAATCAAGTGGTCTTGATGATAGGGGCCGAGTCGTTCTAGGACTTCCCTGATTTCCTGTTCGCCTGGAAGAAATGCGAGCAGGTCTCCATCCTTTGTCTGATCCAGCAATTCTCGGATCGAATCGGTTGCTGCGTCGATGATGGTGTATTCACCTGTATCAATTCTGGCTTCTTCAAGTTCCCGATAATGTATTTCCACCGGAAAACTTCTTCCGGAAACTTCGATCACCGGAGCATTGCCAAAGTTTTTGGAAAAGAATTCGGTATCGATGCTGGCCGACGTGATGATCAAACGCAGATCACGGCGCTTTTCCAACAGTTGGAGCAGGTAACCGAGTAGGAAGTCGATATTCAGAGAACGCTCATGAGCCTCATCGAGGATGATGGTATCATACTGATCCAGAAAACGGTCACTGCGGGTTTCAGCCAAAAGCATCCCATCGGTCATGACCTGGACCAGTGTTTCATCAGAATGTTTTTCAGAAAATCGGATACGGTAACCCACCATCCGGCCGACTTCTGAATTCAGTTCATGGGCGATCTGTCTTGCGATCGAAGTTGCCGCCACGCGTCGGGGCTGAGTCAGAGCGATCCGACCTTTACGGCCCCTGCCTGCTTCAAGGCAGAATTTGGGTAACTGGGTTGTTTTTCCTGATCCAGTTTCTCCGGAAACGATCAGGACTTGTTGATTTTCAAGAGCTTCAAGGATGTGATGATGCTGTACAGTGATGGGAAGCAGAGGGGGGTAGACGATTTCGGGCCGAAGGGCTTTGCGTTTTTCAAGTAGTTTTGCGGAAGCTTCGGCCTTTTCCAGNAATTTCAGGTATTCAGATTCTAGAGCATCCCCCTTGTCTGAAAGCTTACCGTTCAGTTGTTTGAAAGTTTTTGAAAGAAGGCCGAACCGTTTACGCAATGCGTAGCGATCGGTTTGCATCACATGAGGAATCAGGTGATCAAGATCCTGAAGGAGTTCTGGAGTGAGCACAGGAAATCATGCAATGTGGGGCAGGTTTGAATAGCTGCCCGGGCTCAATGACTAAACCGAAAACCAAGACCCTTTCAGCGTTTTGAAAGAAGATCCGGCTGTTTCAGCCCGAAAAGGGTAAACAGGTTTTGTTGCTCTTTTTCATCCTGAGCAAACCTCGGTTCCTGGGATTTGATCTGCTCGATGTATTTTTGAACACTAACGTCGATCCGTTCAAAGAAAGGCTGGGGATAAACTCCGAGGAAGATGGNCCAGAAAGCAAGCGGGACGAGGACGANGACTTCACGAAGGCTAAGGTCATTCAGCCCCTTCACCATATCTTTCACGAGAGGACCAAAGAGCACTCGCTGCACCATCCAAAGCATGTAGATGGCAGCAATGATGACCCCTGCTGCAGCAATCACTCCGTACCAGATATTCACCCTGGCCGCGCCGATCATCGCCAATACCTCACCAACGAAACCATTCAGTCCTGGTAGTCCCACTGAAGCAAGCGAGAAAAAGACGAGGAAGACAGAAAACAAGGGCATGGTGTGAATCACTCCACCGTAATCCACGATTTCCTGAGTGTGAGTGCGCTCATANATCATTCCGACCACGAGGAACAGGGCGCCGGTAACGATCGCATGATTGATCATCTGGATCCAGCCTCCATAAACNCCCTGAGTGTTCAATGCGAACAGGCCGAGGACAATGTAGCCCATGTGGGCCACAGAGGAATAGGCGATCAGTCTTTTGATCTGTTTTTGCACCATGGCCACCAGCCCACCGTAAATGATTCCGATCAGTGAGAGGGCGATAAAAAGTGGAGTCAGTTCATAAACCGCTGCAGGAAATACCGGCATTGCGAAACGCAGAAATCCATAGGGTCCAAACTTCAGCAGTACTGCTGCAAGCTGGACAGAACCCGCGGTGGGTGCCTCATAGTGAGCATCGGGAAGCCAGGTGTGGAAGGGAAAAAGAGGAATCTTAACTGCAAAGGCAACTGCAAAACCAAGGAAGAGCCAGGTCTGGGTTTCCGGCGCGATGTTCATTCCATACCAGTCCAGAATGTTGAACGACCAACCGTTGTTGATTTCCTTGAAGAGNAGTGCAGTGTAGAGCAGAGCGACCAGCATCAGCAAAGATCCGACCATGGTATAAATGACAAATTTCATTGTCGCATAAAGTCGGTTGGAGCCACCCCAGATTCCAATNAGAAAATACATGGGAACCAACATTACCTCGAAGAAAACATAAAACAACACCACGTCGAAGGCTGCAAAACAGCCCAACATCCCGATTTCCAGCAGGAGCATCTGGATCTGGAACTGCCAGTTACGTTTCTTCAGATTCCAGGATCCGAGTAGTGCAAGCGGGCTGATGAAGGTGATGATGAGTAGGAAAAACAGATTTAGACCATCCAGTCCCAGAAAATATTCAATATTGAACTGCGGAATCCAAGCAACGCGCTCCACCAATTGAAGTCCATCCGAAGAGGCATCAAAATTAAACCAGAGGTAAAGACTGAGCAGGAAAGTCAGTAGACTGCTTGAAAGTGCGGCAACTTTAGCAGGAACTCCGTCACTCGCGTCCCGGAAAACTCCAGCCAGTGCAATACCAAGAACCGGTGAAAGGATGATCAGAGAAAGAATCGGAAACTCCGCATACTGCATGAGCTGACCTAAGTGGGTTCTGAGTTAAAGTCAAACACTAATTATGGAAAGATTCCCGCCTTCAAGGCAAGTTCATTATCCCTGAACGATCAATGTCCTCAAATCAGGTCATGAAGTGAATAAACCAATTCATATCAGACCCAGCCTTGGAAAGAGTGGCTCCATCCATTGTCCAAGGGTGCGAGGTTCTGAAAAAGACGGTTCCTGCCCAAGGATCAGATCCAGGGGATATATCGGTTTACCCTGTGAACTGATCATCCTTCCACAGCTGATTTTTTTCGTATCCTGTTGTTCCATGGGGATCAATCCAGGAAATGAGAAACGGCTCCAATTCTTTTTGAATCGTGCAAGATATTCAATCTGTTCAAAACTTCCGAGGCAGTTCAAACCATTGAGAAACACAAGGACGGTGAAACCGATAAACAGGCCTGGACAGAGAGTTCTTTCCTTGAGCATCCGCACCAGATTCTCTTCATCCATTACAATGGAGGAACTGGGTCCTCCCAACTGGTTCTCATGGAAAGATAGGGTTTCCAGTCTAATCCGATTTCCATTATTGGAGTTGGTGCTGAAAAGGGGTGTCTCTTTTCCGAATACTTCGAGTAATTGATAACGCCTTTCCGGATTCAGCAAGATCATGGTCAACGGATGCTGAGATTTTGAAAGAACCTCAAGCAGATAGTTTCGGATCACTTCGTTGAGATCAAAATAGACCACCTTAAATCCGGGAAAAAGCAAATCAGCCAGATTACGGCAGAAACCGGAGGCCCACAAGGTAAAGGATTCTCCGGTTTTGCTGTAAGGCATCAATTTCTTTAGCACATCGTTCCAATGCAAAGCGAGAGTCTCCTGTTTTTCTAAAATTTCTGAACCAAAAACCTGAGCATCCCTGAATTTTCCTGGAATCATTGAGATTCGTCTTTCACTCGTGTCCCTCCGGCGGTCCCGGTCTGCTTTCAACAACTCCGAAAAACCAGGTGCATGGTCGGAAAGGATTTCTCCGAGTTCCATTTCGGTATTGAAATTGAGGCATCCTGACCATGCTGCATTGGCATAGGGGACACCGCTGTAGGCACCTACGAGATAGGATTCACCCTTCGGAAGCCCCTTGAGTGCAAGACGATGTGTCGCAAAAAAAGTTGGACCTTCCGAGGCGGTCACATGGGTTGCTGTCTGAAGTGTCCGGGTGCGTTTCAACGATGCTATCGATTCAGAGGCCTCTTCCTCGGTGGATCCGATCCTAAGGAACTCCTGGTGAAAGGCCTGCAAGAGTTCTGATTCCAGATCGATTGTATCCTTGTTCTGACTCCAGAGACTTTGGGCATATTCCTCAATTGGGGTTTCCCATTGTTTTTCAAGGATGTCTGCTAATTCGACGCGTCCCGATTCATTCAGTTTATGTTTGATCGAGTCCATTTTGGATGGATCACGGTCCATACTTGCGCTTTGTTGGAGTATCGTTAGTTTGAGTTGCTTAAGACTACCCGAAATGGGGTGGGTTGGGATACTTGAAAAACTTCTTCTTTTGCACCAAAGAAAATGAATACTGCTACCTCAAAAGCCTTGATGAAAATTTGTTGCCATTATTCTGACATGCCCGTTCCTTCCAGAGGTCATTCGACAGACGCCGGGATCGATTTGACGGCAATGGCCTATGAATGCAAGGCAGAGCAGGTTTTTTTCATCGATACCGGTATTTCAGTTCAGCTCAGTCAGGGATATTATCTGGAAGTGGTTCCACGATCCAGCATCGTCAAAAGGGATTTCATTATGGCAAATAGCGTGGGCATCATCGATCCCGATTACCGAGGCCGCATATTTGTTCCACTGCGCTACTTAGGTTCCGGATCAGGGGAAAAGGCTTGTGAAAATCTTCTCAATCAAAGGATTGCACAGATGATTATACGACGGCTTGAGCCTTGTGAGATTGAAGTTGTAGATGAACTGGAAGAAACCCTTCGCGGCGAAGGAGGGTTCGGCAGTACGGGTTAACCCCTATACCCTTATAGGATTAATCTGTCTGGAGCCTTTCCCATTCTTCAAGAAATTCGAGAAGGTGCTCCTTGCCGGGTAAAGCCCCTTCACGTTCAAGCAACTCTCTCACTCGCAACTGTTCCTCCTCATATGCTTGGTCAGAAAAAAAACCACCAAAATGAGCAGTACGGAGCCAGATGAGGTAGGTAGACAGTGCATCACATTCGTTGTATGCCACGATTTCCGGGAGACGTCCTTCAAGCCATAGTGGAGCAACTTCCTTTCCCTCAACACCCATCTTTCCTGGAATTCCACATACGTTGGCCATTTCATGGAGTGAAGGAGTCGACTTGCCGTGACCTCCCAGGATTTCGATCAGGTCGACATGAACCGGACTGAATTTGCTGTCAAAATAATCAACTCCCTCCCAGGGTTTATTAGGACGTTTCGCAAATTCCTTGGCCTGGATTCCCTGCGCCACAGCCCTCTGAACCAGAATCTTCAGATCGGAGCGCTGGGAGTTGAAACCAACGAGTTGAGGCTTATTTTCACCAATCGCATTGAGAAAAGTTGAAAGCATGGCCGATTCCTGCTGCTCTTCAGGGATTTCAGGATGATGAGGCAGAGAAGTCAGACTGAGGCTGACACTTTGGTCATCTTTTTGATTTCTTATGACCGCCGCAATGGAAACTACCCTGCAAAGGACTGTTTTCAGGTAGGGCATTGGATCTTCTTCGCTGGCTCCTCCAGCTTCCCACATCTTCTGGAACACTTCAGCCTCTTCCATTTCATTTGGAAGCTGAAACAGTCTGCGTCCCATATCTGAATCCGGTACCCATTCCACGTCGAAGGCCCAGACGTTTTGGCTAATTTGCTTAAACATGTTTCTCCTGGAACCTGCCTCTCATTTTTTGTACAAACTCCAAAAATTGAAGTTCAGTATTCTTGGAAATCATGAAAAATACCTGTCAAAAAAAAAATTTCAATCCTGCAAGGATGAATAATCCAAACTTCTTCATAAGGAATGACCTTGATCCTGGGATTAAATCCTGATTCCTCACAAAGGCATCAATCATTTCGAGCATGAATGAATTACTTGGTTTGGAACAATAACAGATGAACCAATCTAACCGATGCATGAATCTCTAAAAAATCTCCGTTTTTCTGTCAAACCCATCATGAATGAAGGTGCAAGGCCGGTTGAACTTGCACGGACCATGCGTGTTCATCCTCTCAGCTACCAGGAATTACCCTATGATCCCGAGTATTCGCTCTATGCAGGTAGACTCACTCCGGAAAAAATGAATCTGGCCACAGCGGATGAAATGTACTGGAAAGCCCGAAGAGAGATCATTTTCCGTCACACCGGAGAGCATCCATTCGAAATCATTGGTGAGGATGCCGTAGTCTTTCTCAATAAAATCTTTCCTCGTGATGTTTCCAAAGTACAGATTGGCCGCTGCAGCTATCAGTTTGCTTGCTACCATGATGGAGGAATGATCACCGACGGTTTGTTGCTCCGATTGTCTGAAAATCGTTTTTGGTTTGCCCAGGCGGATGGTGACCTTTTTTCCTGGTACAAGGCTCATTCACATGATTTGAATGTCAAAATCGTGGATCCAGAAGTATGGGTAAGCCAAATCCAGGGCCCTTTATCGTTGGAACTTCTTTCGAAACTCCTTGAAGGGCCAATACCCGATCCATGGAATTATTTTGACTGGGCAGAAATGATGATGGCAGGTGAGAAAGTGATCATCAGTCGAACAGTTTTTACAAATGAACTTGGCTGGGAAATTTATATCCGACCTGAAAACGATATCGAAAAACTTGGTGATTTGATTCTTGAATCAGGAAACTCCCTGGGAATGATTCTTACTGCAACCCCTGGATTCCGTGCAAGACGCATCGAGGCGGGTTTGCTTTCTGCTGGTGCCGATTTTGATCATACCACCACACCCTTTGAAGTTGGGTTGGGTCACTTCATTAATTTCAAGAAAGATGATTTCATTGGTCGAGAGGCGTTGCTCAAAGCAGACAAACAGAGTCGAAGTTGGGGGATACGTGTCGAGAATGGAATTGCCCTGCGCGGGCGTCATCTTGAAAAAGATGGAATCATCCAAGGCCGGGTTACATCGAGCAGCTGGTCACCCTATCAGGAATGCGGGATTGGAATCGTTCTTCTTGATGACGCAGAAGGAANACCTGGAAGNCGCTTTCAGGTTNGCTGTAATGATGGGAAANTGCATNTNGCAGAAATCTGCAGCNTACCNATGTATGATGAAAATCNGGAAATTGTTCGGGGCAGAAAAATAGATATACCCCAAGCCCCTAATCCCTGGAAAATCTCTTAAACTGTTGATCAACCAAGGTCTATAAGAGCTGAAACAGCCTTAACTGATCCTGGCTATTGAGCCAATCATGAACATCCATTAAAAATTCAACCATTATGGGTACTGAAATCAACTGGTTTGAAATCTATGTGACGGATTTAGAAAGAGCCGAATCTTTCTACAAAAAAATCTTCAATGCTACTTTCTTCGATATGAAAGACTATCCCTATGAGGCCAAAGGAATCACTCTCAATGAAACTCCTGAATCCATGGAGGGGGCATTGGTGAAACATCCGTCGAGAAAACCTTCACATGAGCAAGGAACCATACTTTTCTTTGAAGTCGATGATGTTGATGATATCGTCGCTCATGTTCATCAGGAACACATTCCGGTATGGAGAGAACCTTTTTCGATTGGGCACTCACCTGAACGCATGGCCATAGTAGGAGACAGTGAGGGAAATGCCATTGGTATTATGTCATTCTAAACAAATCAGAATCCCCTGGTTTGATGAAGTATTGATGCCAATATGAAGGGCTGATGCTGTTCAGAATCTCTGAAGAGGTTTGAGGTGAATCAATTTTGATTGACATTTAAATCGAAAACCCACCTAACTTGGTTTCCAGATATTCATGGATTCCTTCTGAGGCTCCCTCCCTTCCGATTCCACTTTCTTTGTTTCCTCCAAAGGGAGCTGCTGCAGAGGTTGGATTGATATCATTGATTCCAACAATTCCAAAATTCAAACCTTCGAATAGCTTCATGGCCAGGCCCAAATTTTGAGTATAAACATAGGAAGCCAAACCATAGTGGGTGTCATTTGCCATTTCTAGGAGGTCATCACCCTCACGGTAAGTGATGACAGGAGCTACAGGACCAAAAGTTTCCTCACGGTAAATGGTCATATCAGGAGTGACTTTGTTGAGGATGGTAGGTGCATAAAAATGACCTTGGTCGAGGCCGTTGTCCTTGATTCGATAACCTCCAGTAATGACTTCCGCACCTTTTTCGATGGCATCACGGACTTGTTGATCCACCTTCTCCAAAGCTTCTTCATTGATCAACGGGCCGATTTTGGAATCTTTGTTGATTCCCGGACCAGCCTTAAGTTTTGAGACTCTGGAGCTGAGTTCTTCCAAAAACGTTTTTTCCTGTTGTTCATGAACATAGATCCGATTCGGGCTGATGCAGGCCTGTCCAGAATTAAGAAATTTGACCAAAGCCAGTCCCTTGGCCGCATGGACCGGGTCGGCATCGGAACACACGATGAAGGGAGCGTGGCCTCCGAGTTCNAAAGAGAGTCGTTTTAATTGGGACCCAGAACCTCCTGCAAGCATTTTTCCAACTTTTGTGGAACCTGTGAAAGTGATTTTGCGGACACGCACATCATTCAAAAATACTTCTCCAACCGGCTGAGGATCATCTGCGGTCACAAGGTTCACAACTCCTGCAGGAAGNTTCGCTTTTTCAAAGATTTTGAAGACTGCCTGAGCACACAAGGGCGTTGCTTCGGCAGGTTTGACGACAATCGTACATCCTGCGGCCAAAGCAGGAGCGACTTTGCGGGTAATCATTGAGACAGGGTAGTTCCAGGGAGTAATCGCCCCTACCACGCCTATTGGCTGATGGAGGACGATGAAACGTTGNTCGGTTCTTGAGGATGGAACGGTTCGACCATAAATCCTTTTTGCCTCTTCAGCGAACCAAATGAGAAAGTCTGCACCATATTGAACCTCATTCATGGCAGCACGAAAGGGCTTACCCTGCTCCTTCGACATGATTTCAGCGATTTCTTCTTGAGATTCCATCATCATGCGATGGGCTTCCATCAGAAATTTGGAACGCTGATAAACGGTTAAAGAANCCCATTCCTTAAACGCCCTACTGGCNGCATCGATTNCNGCCNAAGCATCATNTTTCCCACCNGATGCGACTTCTCCANGNNATNCANNACNTTNCGGGGTTATATGAACCAAAAGTCTCACCGCTGGATGAATTTCTGAAATTTCCTTCAATGAACATATCCGTTCTCCTTCAAAATAAAACTGAATGAATTTGATCAACAAAATGCTTCATTAATTCTAATGGAATAATTTTCTTATAAGCTAGCGGATTGAAATTCTACCGCAAGGATTCTAGGTAGATCAGTTTTTAAGAGTCCTTCCAGGTTCATGTGCATTTCCGGACAAATATCCCAGAACCCCATTGTTGAAGAAATACAATTCTTTGGATCTTTCACAAAACTTTTAAAGCCAGGGTTTTTGGGTTGACCTTTTGAGTCGATTCAAGGAAATTTTGTTCATTATTACAAACGTTGTACTGTATATAGAACAAATGACTGCACTCGTGCCCTCAATAGACAGGGCATTCAAAATTCTTGAATGCTACAAGGGTCATGAGCATTCTGAATTCGGAGTATCCGAACTGAGCCGACGACTTGAGTTGAACAAGAGTTCGGTACATTCGATCCTTCATACTCTGAGCAGCAATCGGATTTTGGAAAAGAATCCCCAGACCCAGAAATTCAAACTGGGCAAAGGGCTAAGGGAATTTGCGATCATTGCTCAAGGGAAACAGGATCTGTTGGGGGTCGCTAAGCCGCATTTGATTCAACTGGCAGAAAACAGCAAATGTACGGTTTTCTTGGGACGTTTTGATGGAAGCAGAATCAAGGTTCTGGAAAAGGCCGAGCCTGGAGATGGATTGAACATCTCGGTTTCAGTGGGACAACGAATTCCTTTCGATGCTGGATGTCTGGGACGCGTCTGCCTGGCCTGGCTGGAAAAGAAGCAACTCACGAAACTGCTCCAATCCCGCTCACTGTCAGATTACACGCCTCAATCGATAACGGATCCAGGAGCATTCCGGAAGGCACTATCGAAAACCAGGAAACTCGGCTACGCGTTAGACAGCCAGGAGGAATATCTGAAGGGAGTATGGGCTTGTTCCGTCCCGGTTTTTGATGCTTCTGGAATTTCAGCGGCAATGACCCTGATCAGTTTTTCAGGAAGAATCGATCAAACAGTTACGGAACGGATATTGGAAAAGGCTTTGCAAAAAGGAAACTACCTATCAGGTCTGATTGGAGCGAAGGCAGATCTGGAAGATTAAATGGGATCAGTGAGAAAGACATGGAGATAAAATGACTTTTTTTGATCCCAAGCTGGAGTGCATGTCAACGAAGGAGCTTGAGGTGCATCAAGAGGTCCGTCTGGCTTCCATGTTTGAAAAACTCGTAGGTCGGAACCGCTTCTACACCGAAAAGATCCAGGGGGCAGGTTTATCCTTTAGCGATTTGAAGACTCGTGAAGATCTGAAGAAGGTTCCATTCACCACCAAATCCGAACTGATGAAGGCACAGGAGCATTCTCCGCCTTTTGGCACCAACCTCACTTTTCCTGAATCGGACTACACACGTTTTCACCAGACTTCCGGAACCACCGGGACACCGCTTCGGGTTCTGGATACCGAGGAAAGCTGGCAATGGTGGGGACACTGCTGGGGTTTTGTGCTCGCAGGTGCAGGGTTAACTGCCAAGGACCGGCTTTTTGTACCATTTTCTTTTGGCCCCTTCATTGGCTTCTGGGCTGCAGTTGAAGGATCCCGTGAGATTTCAGCTTTGATGATTCCTGGAGGGGGTCGTGACTCGTTGCAGCGTCTGCAATTGATGAAGGAACTAGGTGCAACAGCCATGTGCTGTACGCCAACCTATGCTCTCAGGCTTGCAGAAGTGGCACGAGAGGAAAATTTCGATCTTGAAGAAATTCCTCTGAAAGTAGCAGTCCATGCAGGGGAGCCTGGTGCGAATGTGCCTGCTACCAAGTCGCGGATTGAAAATACCTGGGGCATCAAGTGCTATGATCATGCTGGCGCCTCGGAGATTGGTGCGCACAGTTTCGAATGTGAAGAACAACCTGGGGGGATCCATGTCAACGAGAGTGAATTCATTGTCGAAGTGATTGACCCCAAAACCATGGCACCCTGCGCCGAAGGAGAGGAGGGGGAACTGGTTCTGACGAATCTAGGCCGTCCTGGATTTCCAGTTTTGCGTTACCGGACCGGAGATCTGGTACGTCTTGATCGCTCACCTTGTCCATGCGGGCGGACCTTCGCACGTTTTGAAGGAGGTGTGTTGGGCAGAGCAGATGACATGGTGGTCATCCGGGGAGTCAACATCTATCCGAGTGCCGTGGAAAACCTGGTAAGGCGCTGTGAATCGGTGGAAGAATTCCGGATTCAGGTTTCCAAAGTGAGGGAGATGGCAAATCTGGAAATTGAGATTGAACTCCGTCCGGATGCAGATTCGGAAACTTCCAAGGAAATGGTTTTGAGCGAAGTCAGCCATGGCCTTGGTTTGAGACCCGAGGTAAAGGTTGTGTCTGGTGGGACTCTGCCTCGTTTTGAATTGAAAGCAAAACGCTTCATCAAACAGGATTGAAACAAAGACAGGAATGAAAAAACTTCTCAAACTGAAGGTCAACGGCGAAGAGCACGAACTCTGGATTTCCGAGCACAAAACGTTGCTTGAAGTCCTCAGGGAGGAGCTCAGGCTGACGGGCACCAAGCATGGTTGTGAACTGGGGGAATGCGGAGCATGCACGGTGCTTGTAGACGGCCAGCCTCTGCTTTCCTGCCTCGTTCTACCGATGGAGGTACAGGAATGCAGCATCGAAACGGTGGAGGGCTTGGCCATAAACGGCAACCCCCATCCCCTTCAGCAGGCGTTTGTGGAACTTGGCGCCGCTCAATGCGGATACTGCACACCAGGGATGCTGATGAGTGCGAAATCCCTCATCGACCATAAAAGCAATCCTGAGCCGCAAAGAATTCGTGAAGCCCTGGCGGGGAACCTTTGCCGCTGTACGGGCTACGCAAAGATCATCGAAGCCGTTGGAAAGGCCGCTTCTGTTTCCCAAACTCCAACAGATACAAACAATGGGTGACACAAAGCAGCTGAAGGTGGTCGGGCAAAGAGGGTCATTGGTCGGCAGCATGAGCAAGGTCAGGGGAGAAACTAGTTATGCAGACGATCTGTTTCTTCCACGGATGCTTTACTGTCGCATTCTCCGCAGCACCCACCCCCATGCGCTGATTCGGAAAATCGATACCGCTCCAGCATTGAAACGAAAGGGAGTGGTTGTCGTCATCACCGGGAAGGACCTTCCGATACCCTATGGCATCCTGCCGGTCAGTCAGGATGAGGAGGCCCTCTGCGTCGAAAAGGTACGGATGGTGGGAGACCCTGTCGCGGCGGTGGCAGCTCTGGATGAAGAAACGGCCGAGGCGGCGCTGGATGACATCCAGGTGGAGTATGAACCTTTGCCTTCGGTGATGTCTGTCGAAGAAGGATTGGCGGAAACAGAAGCCCAGATTCATGAATATGCGGACCGCGGCAACATCCACAAGTTCGTCTCCCTCGAATTTGGAGAGATGGAAGAAGGTTTTGCCGAGGCGGATCATATCCGGGAGGACATCTTCCATTATGAGGGGAATACCCACATGCCCATGGAGCAGCATGCTGCAATGGCAAAATATGGTGCCGATGGCCGGGTGACTTTGTGGTCCTCCACCCAGACTCCCCATTATGTTCACCGCGCCCTGGCCAAGGTTCTGGAACTTCCTGCCAGCAGGATCCGTGTTATTGCATGTCCAGTGGGTGGAGGTTTTGGAGGCAAGACCGATCCGTTTCCCCATGAAGCNGTGGTCTGCAAACTGGCGATGATTACCGGCAGGCCAGTCAAGGTCACACTCACCCGGGAAGAGGTGTTCTACTGTCACCGTGGACGGCATCCNGTGCTGATGTGGGTCCGGACCGGCATGAAACGTGATGGNAGTATCACCGCCATGCATTTCCGATCCTACCTGGACGGAGGATCCTACGGCAGTTACGGAGTGGCGAGCACCTACTACACGGGAGCTTTGCAAACGGTGACCTACCCGATTGCCAACTACAAATTCGAGGGTCTGCGTGTCTTCACCAATAAACCTCCCTGTGGCCCCAAAAGAGGCCATGGGACCCCTCAANCGCGTTTTGCCCTGGAAGTCCAGCTCGATAAATTTGCTGAAGATCTNGGACTCGACCCTGCAGACCTGCGCCTGCGTCACCTGATGCAGCCCAACACCCAGGCCATCAATCATCTCCATGTCACCACCATGGGTCTCAAGCAATGCATCGAAAAAGTCTCCGAAGCCGCTTCTTTTACTAAAAAATATCGTGGGCTTCCGGAGGGCAGGGGAGTCGGCATCGCCAGCAGCGCCTACCTGACCGGAGCAGGGCTGCCAATCTANTGGAACAAGATGCCTCATTCCGGAGTACAGATAAAAATCGACCGGGGTGGAGGGGTCACCGTCTTNTGTGGNAGCACCGACATNGGNCAGGGGTCNGATTCGGTNTTGGCCACCATTGTTGCAGAAGAACTGGGAATTGATCCCGNTCAGGTGATCGTGGTCACNGCAGATACCGATTTGACACCGGTGGATCTGGGCAGTTATTCCAGCCGGGTGACGTTGATGACAGGAAACGCAGCCATCGAAGCCGTTCGGCCACTGAAGGAAAAGCTGTATGCTGCGGTGGCAGAAGTTCTTCAATGTGATCCGGAATCTTTGAACCTTTTGGAAGGAAAGGTCGTTTCCACAAAAGGGAAAAAACAGGAGGTGCCTTTCAACGATGCCGTCCAATGGGCCGAAGCGAAATTCGGTACCCTTGGTTCGGTAGGAAGTTATAAACCTCCTCGACGGGGAGGCAAATTCAAGGGAGCCGGAGTAGGCCCCTCACCCAATTACAGCTACTCCGCATGTGTGGCCGAAGTGGAATGTGATCCGGAAACCGGAATCTATCAGGTGCTCAAACTCTGGCTGGCGCATGACGTAGGACGTTCCATCAATCCGGTTCAGGTCGTGGGGCAGGTGGAAGGCAGCGCCTACATGGGACTTGGAGAAGTGATGATGGAAGAGCAGGTTTTCCGCAGAGGATTGCACAAGATTCCATCCCTTTTGGATTATAAAAGTCCGACCACCCTCGATATGCCCGAAATGGAGATTTTTCTTGTTGAAACAGATGACCCGAATGGCCCTTATGGAGCCAAGGAAGCCGGACAGGGGCCACTGCTCCCGATCATGCCTGCAGTCGCCAACGCCATTTATGATGCTGTTGGGGTGAGGATCGATGAAGTTCCGGTGCTTCCGGAAAAAATCTTCAAGGGTTTGCAGAATCAGAAATCCAAAAAATCTTCACGAATTGGACCCGGAAAGATACCCGAGGTGGAATTTCCTGAGCCGATCCGGGTTGAACGTCCTGAAACCTCCCAAAGTCTTTCTTAGCATGCTTCGTTTACCGCCCTTTGAATACCTGAAACCTGAAACGTTAGCCCATGCTCTCGAAATGAAGCTTCGTTATGGGGAAGACGCAATGTTTACTGCAGGGGGGACGGATCTTTATCCCAACATGAAACGACGTCAGTTCGAACCTCGCTTTCTGATTGCTTTAACGGGGATCCAGGAAATGAAGCAGATAGAAATGAACCAAGGCATGCGTATTGGAGCCGGGGTTTCGCTGGACTCGGTTGCCTCACATTCCCTGATCCAAACAAATTACCCCGCCCTTGCCACTGCGGCAGGGCATGTTTCTTCTCCTCAACTGCGAAAGATGGGAACCCTCGGAGGCAATCTCTGTGTGGACACACGATGCACTTATTACAACCAGAATTACCCCTGGCGTAAATCTCTTGGATTCTGCATGAAAAAGGATGGTGACGTCTGCTGGGTGGCGCGGAGCAGTCCAAAATGCCTGGCGGTCTCCTCTTCCGACTGTGCTCCTGTGATGATTGCCCTTGATGCAGAATTCACTCTTTTTGGAAACGATGGAGAGAGAACCATCAAAGCCGAGGAATTCTATCAGGATGATGGAATCCATTACCTCAACAAAAATCCGGACGAAATCCTGATTTCAGTATTCCTTCCTAATAGAACAGGCTGGGGATCTGTCTACAAGAAACTGCGGAGGCGGGGAACGATCGATTTTCCTGTGCTTGGGACAGCGGCGGCGGCCCGGCTTGATGAAGATGGAATTTGTGTTGAAGTGAGACTGGCCCTTGGAGCGGTTGCCTCGGCTCCGGTTTTGGCTTCCAAGGCCGCAGAGATGCTTATGGGCAAGAGGCCTGAGCCTGAACTGATTGAATCAGCGTCTCAAGAAGCATCAAAACTGGCCAAGCCGATGGACAATACCGACATGAATCTTAGCTACCGCAAGAAAATGGTCAGTGTCTTTGTCTCACGCGCCTTGAAGGACGCGATTGGAATTCAGGGGTAAACTCCTCCCTGCCAAAATTTCTCTCCATCCCCCTTTTCTCTGGAAATCAGTTACTCCTTGAAGATTGAAGAGGCATGTTTTCTTCACGCCACATTTATTTTAGGATGATGCTTTGTTCGATGGAGTCTTTCACCCGCATGATTTCAGTCTTGAGGGGTTGATTTTCAGGACATTCTTCCAAAACCCAGTTAGATGTTTTCAAGACTATCGCCCAGTTCGGGTTTTTTGGAATTCGTTTAGGATCCATATAACGCTCAAGCATGTAGGCCCTTGGGGTGCTGCCGTTCATGGTGATGTGCCAGCAGCCGCTTTTTTCTGCGAGTTCGTTTTGGGATTCCCCGGTAGTGAGACGATAATATTTCACAGAAAGTTGGAGCAAGTTTGCAAGATTCTGTCTCAAGGAACCCAACGATTGAATGGGTTCCGAATTTAAGTTCTCATTGTCGGTGGAACTCTTGAGAACTTTCTTATCCATGTTCTCTGAATCTTACAAACTTGCTCCAACTTTCTGTGAAATATTTTCGCCTCACTACCGGGGAATCCCAAAACGAACTCGCAGA